>CAYPUQ010000118.1:0-14611 GCA_964413655.1 uncultured Solibacteraceae bacterium
TCGCCGCCGGTATTCCTCCGCGTGCTTCCCGCGATACCGTCGATTTTCACATTGGGCCAGACGGGGTCCGGCCAGGGGGCGATTCTCAACCAGGACTTTTCGGTCAACGGCGAGTCCAATCCAGCGGCGCCGGGCGACATCGTCCTCTTGTATGGCACGGGCGCCGGACAGACCGACCCGCCGGGCATGGATGGCCGCGTCGCGGCGGCGCCACTGCCGGTTCTGACTCAGCCCGTCCGGGTTTTGATCGATGGGCTGGAATCCCAGGTGGTGTACGCGGGACCTGCGCCTGAGCTTGCGGAAGGGGTGCTACAGGTGAACGCGCGATTACCTGGGAACGTGCAGCGCGGCCAGAACGTCGAAGTGATCCTGATCATCGGCGAGTTGCGCAGCCAGCCGGGCGTCACGCTGGCCGTGCGGCCGTAGTACCCCTCCGTAATTTTCCGTATATCGACAAGATGGCCCTCCACGGTTCAATGGAGATGTAGCAAATATCTTGACCAAGGAGAAAACAAAATGATGACGACGCGTTGGATGCGCAACCTGCTGTTGACCGTGTCGAGCTTCGCGCTGGTGGGCGCGCTTGCCGTGCCCGCCGCCGCGGTGGAACCCTCCGCCGGGAACACGATCGAGAGCCAGGAACTCGAACTCCTGGCGCGCGACGCGAAGACGCCGGCCGAACACGCGAAGGTTGCCCGGCACTACCGGCTGCGCGCGGAAGCCTTTGAAGCGAAGGCCACACGCCATGAAGCGGAAGCGCGGAAGATGTCGGATCGGACGAAAGGTCATCCGCTGTCGTCGAAGTGGCCCGCCATGACGCGGAACGCCGCCGCGCAAGAGCGTCAAGCCGCGATGCAAGCCCGCCGGGCCGCGAAGGAATCATTCGATCTGGCCGACCGTCACATCCGCCTCGCCGTTGAGGTGGAACTCGCCGAGTAAGCGCGCCGGGCTGCGCTACTTCAGCGGCTCCTCGACCGCTTCGCGCTCGGGACGCGCGGAGCGGCGGTCGAGCAGGACTTCGAGCAGGGAGCGGCGGGCGCCGAAATGCTTGACGGCAAGGACGGGAACTCGCGATTCGATGATGACCTGCTCGGTTTCGCTACCCAGCAGCACGGAGGCGGCGCGGCTGCGCCCACGGGTTCCCATGACGATGAGATCCACGGGTCCACCGTCGAGGCGGCTGAGAGCTTCGGCAACGGTGGGCGCCTCGACGAACTCGGGGATGACTTCGACGCCGCGCAGGTTGATGTGACGGAGGAAATTCCGGAAGGCTTCCTGTTCGCGGCCGCGGACGAGCTTGTCGTACTCATCCATGGTGGCGGACACTTTGTCGAGGTAGACGTGGAGGGCAGTCACTTCGCGCAGGCCGGCGAGGGAAGCGATCATGACGGCCTCCTGCAGCGAGTCCGCGGAGCGGTTCGAGAAGTCGACCGGAGCGGCAATACGGCGGATGCTGATGGCGCTCCCCTCGGGAACCATCCACACCGAGCAAGGCGCTTTCATGGCGAGGCGGCGGGCCAGCGCGCGCCGTCCGCCATGGGCGAGTTGGTGCCCGAGAAGAATGACATCGCAGCGGGACTGGGCGGCGAACTCCAGCAACCGGTCCGTCACGTCGCCTTCGAGCACGTGGTAAGAGAGTTCCGTTTCCTTGCCGCTTTCCTGAAGAGCCTCGGCGACACTGGTTTCCATTTCTTTCCAGATGCGGTCCATCTCGCCCCAGGGCTTCGCGGCGACGTGCACAAGGTCGAGGGTGATGCCGCCCTGAGGCCGCCCGAGCATGGCGGCGTAACGCAACAGATCGCGATCGAGCGGGCTGCAAGCGAGGGGAACGAGAATACGAGCGTAAGGAGCCATTCCGCCTGAGTTTACACCATTCCATCCGCGCGTCAGGCGAAGCGGCGAGTGATGCCTGAGCCGAAATCGCGGTCGAGAAGCGCCTTGAGGAATCCGATCCGCTCGCCGGGGTACTTCACGATCAACACAGGGACCGGAGACTCGAGAATGACCTGTTCGGTTTCGCTGCCGAGCAAGACGGTCATGGAAGCCGAGAGGCCGCGAGTGCCCATGACAATGAGGTCGGTCGTGCGTTGCTGGGCCGCCTGGATAATGCCGCGAGCGATGGACGGCGACGCTTCCAGGAACGGGGTGAAGCGACGTCCGTGAAGATTCAGCGGGGCGGTGAACTGGGCGAAGTTCTCGTTGTTGCGGTTGCGCATTTCGTAGGCGAAGCTGTCGCTCATGGCGGCGACCTGGTCGAAGAACACATGGACCGCCGGGCACTCCTCGACGCCCGCTGAGTGCGCGACGGCGGAGGCCGTGCTGAGGGCGAGCGCTGAGTGGGGGGAGTAGTCGACGGCGGTGAGGATGCCGCGGAGTGAGGCCGCCGCGCCCTCGGGGACCATCCACAGCGAGCACGGCGCGTTCATCGCGAGGCGGCGGGCGAGAGAGCGGCGGCCGCGCCGTGTCCGCTGGTGTCCGACGAGCAACAGGTCGTAGACGCAGTCGGCGGTAAACTCCAGCAACCGGTCCACCCGCGAACCGCTCAGCACGGTGCAGTTATAGGAGGCCCCGCCGTTGATCGCGGCGAACACGGGGTTGACGCCGCCCTCGATTTCGGCGGCGGCGACGCTATGTTCCGTTTCGGCTTCCGGACTGAGCACATGGACGAAACTGAACTCGATGGGATCGTCGCGGTCCATCCCGGCGAGCATCGCGGCATAACGGACCAGGTCCGCGTCGGCCGAGGTGCGGGCGAGCGCGACGGCAATGCGGTGATAAGGAAACATGGACGTCTAGCTCCGGACTGGGATTTCGAGGCTGGGAATCTGAGCGGCCATTCGATGTGCGCCAGGGTCCATTTCACCCAACTGGCGGAATTGCCCGCTCTCGGGATCGCGGTACTTCACGTCACCGGTGGGAATGTCATAAAACCAGCCGTGGATGCGAAGCTCCCCCGTGCGCATCCTGGCGATAACGCTGGGATACGTGGCGAGGTTATTCAATTGAGCGACGACATTCTCTTCGGTCAGCGCGCGGAACCGGGCCGTTTCGTCCAAGCCGGGATAGGCGTGTTCGACCACTTGGCGGGCGGCCTCGCAATGATGAAGCCATTCGGCGACTCGCGGCAGCGCGGCAACCTTTTCCGGGTGAAGCACCCCTTTCATCGCGCCGCAGTCGGAGTGACCGCAGATAACAATGTGCTTCACTCCGAGGACCATCACGGCGTAATCGATGGTAGCCGACACGCCGCCCGTCGAGGGCCCATGCGCGGGCACGATGTTGCCGGCGGTGCGGCAGATGAACAGTTCCCCGGGCCGGGTCTGGGTGATGAGGTTCGGCATCACGCGCGAGTCCGAACAGGTAATGAACAGGATTTCGGGCGTCTGGCCCGTAGCTAATTCCTGAAAGAGGGCGCGATGAGCCGGATAGACTTCCTTGCGAAATTTGCCATAACCGGCAAGTATCTTTTCCATGGATTACTCCTGACACAAACTATCTTCGGCCGCGGGCACAAGCCCATCGCGGCCCCATCGTAGTCTCAATAGGGGAGATGTTACCGGGTAGGTGGAGCGCGTCCCAGAGTGGGCGCGATGACGTGGGGAATTCCGGGGCCGTCTGGCGCGGACACTGGAAAGGGAAGCGACGAAGTCCAGGCGGGCGCCGGAGGCGGCGACGGGGACCGGACCAGGAAGGCCAAGGCCAATCCGCCGCCGTGCAATGTATCGCCGCTGGGCGGATCGGGCTCGATTCCGGCGCCGCGCACGGAACGGTGGCGCGGGGTTACCGCATCGGTCCAGGCGGAATCGGCAAGGGCGAGCGCGAGACAGACCACCAGCACGCCTTGAAGAATTTTCGCGGCTGCCGGTAGCAGTTGGAACACTCGCGGTTTCTCTCTCTCAGTTTAATTCCGCCGCGGCAGCGACGGTGTAAGCCGGACTTACGGCTTCGCGCCAGTTGCCGGTTTGGCCGGCGGTGTGGCGGCTGGGGCCGCCGGCGCCGCCGAAGAGGCAGCTTGATCGTACAGCCCAATAATATCCTGAGTTACATCAACGCCGCTGGCGGCAAACAGCACCGGCGTCTGGGGCGAGCTCACGTCCAAGATGAGCGAGAAGCCATTGTCCTTGGCGTACTTGTCGATCACTTGGAGCATCTTCGAACCTAGATCGTTGAGGAGGCGGCCCTGTTCCTGCTGAAACTCCATCTCAGCGTCTTCGGAGAGGCGGTTGAGGGACTTGGTCTTCTGATCGATCTCACGGGCCAAGCCGACCCGCTGGGCCTCGGCCATGGTGTTGCTCCCTTTGCTCAACTGCTCCTGGAGCCGGCTGATCTCGCCCTGCTTGGACTCCAGTTCCTTGCGCTTCGGATCGAACTTGGCTTGCAACTCGGCGGCGGCCTTCTGTCCGTCCTTAGTACTGATAATTGCGTTCTGGATGTGGACAATTCCGACCTTCGTCTGCGCCTGGAGCGCCGCGCCGGTCATGCCGCTCCATAGAAGGGCGGCTGGAAGCATAATCGTCAGTTTCTTCACTCTGAAAACTCCCGGAGAGTTATATCTTGCAAGAGAGGCTTGCCTTTATAGTAACACGCAGGCAACGGGTCTAAAAAGTTCGGCTGATCGTGAAGCGGAACGTACGCTTTCGCTCAAAGAACGGCGTCGGCAGGCCGAACTGGGTGACCGCCTGCAGAAAAGTGGCGTTGTTCGGGAAATAGGAGCGGTCCAGAACAAGCGGCGGCAACAGGAAATCCTGGAGGATGGTCGGGTTGTAGGCCCAGTAGAGGCGGAATGGCGCGTTGACCACCGGCATCAGGATCTGCACCTCGAGACCGGTCGACGAGCGCCATTTCTGGGTTGCCGGCGCCACGACCGCGTTCTGCTCGAAGGCGGCTTGGGGGAATTGGGCGTTCAGCTCGGCCAGGCGCCCGGGGTTCAGGCGCAGTTGGCTGGGGCGGCTGATGCGATTCACGCCGGCGTCGAAGAAGTAGGCCAACCAGACGGGGCCGGCGATTGGGACACGGTATTCGAAGTTGCCGACAAACTGGGTGTCGCCGCCGGGGAAGATCAACTGGTAGGCAGGCGCCTGTTGAAAGATCGTCTGAAACTCGCTGGTGCCGTCGGGTAGGACGACCCGTTGCTGGCGCGCCGAGCCGTCCGCGTTGAGTACCGGAACCTGGGCGGCGGTGGGCACGTAGGCGACCGGACTGATCTGCCAGATATCGAAGCCGCGAATGTCGTTCTCGCCGCCCATGTAGAAGCGGTTGAACGGGGGCGCGACGCGGTCGCCGTAGCCGGTGACGAAGCGACCGAGGGCGTGCATACCGATGACGTGGCCCTGCTTGAATCCGCGGCGGAAATACTTGGCGTCGACGGTGGGTTCGACCATGCGGACGTTGCCGCCGATGCCGGCGAACTGGGTGGAGATGAACAGGCTCCGGCCGCGGCTGGGAGTAATGGGATGGTCCACCGAGTTGTAGCTATAGTTCGGGGTAATGGCGCTGCTGCGGATGCCGGTGAGCTGGTTCTGACCGTCGAGACCCTGGAAGTTGATGAACTCGAAGTATTGGGTCGTGGCGTCGTTCGAGGTGCGGATGTTCTGGCGCGAATAGCCGTAGGTGACGCCTACGCGCGCGAAGGTGCGTTTCCAGGGTGAACTGATGAAGGTGGTGAAGCCGCCGCCGTTGGACACGTAGTTCAGCAGGTTGCCTGTGCCGATGCTTTCAAACAACGGGATGAGGTTGCGGCCGGTGAGCAGCGAAACCTCGCGGCCCTGGTCGAAGTTGAAGCGCTGGGTAAAGACCGTGAACCCGAGCGTGATGGGGCGGTCGAGAAAATAGGGCTCGGTGAAGCCGAAGGTCGCGTTGCGGATGCGGTCGCCGAGCTGCATGTCGAGGCTGAGGGTTTCGCCGAGGCCGAGGAAGTTGTTGGTGGCGTAACCGAAGCCGACGAACGAGCCGGCGATGCCGGAGACGCCGCCGTTGAGTTGGACGGAGTTCTTGCCGCGCTCCTTGACCTTGAGCGTTATGTCGACGGTGTTCGTGCGCGTATCGCGGCGGATATCGGCGGCCTCTTCTTCCTTGAGGACCTCGAAGTAGCCGAGCTGGTTCAGGCGCAGAATGCTGAGTTCCCAGAGACGGTTGTTGAAGATCTGCCCCTCGTCGAGCAGGATCTCGCGGCGGATGACCTTGTCGCGGGTAGTGGTATTGCCTTGAAAGTCGATGCGGCGGACGAAGAACTGCTTGCCTTCGTCGACGTTGAGGGTCAAGTCGATCTGGCCGGTGTTGGGATTGACGTCGAAATCCGGTTCGGGCACGAAGTCGATGTAGCCGAATTCGCCGTACAGCTTGCGGAGGCTTTCGAGTCCTTTGCGCAGTTTGCCCGTGGAGAAGATGTCGCCCTCGGTCATGCCGAACACCGGCGCCATCAGCGTTTCCGGCGTGCGGAAGAGGTTGACGCCGACGAAATTGATGCGGTTCAGCCGGTAGAGCTTACCTTCCTCCACATCGACGCGGATGTCGGCCCGCTTGCCGGGACGGTTCATGTAGAACAGCGGAACCCGGAACTTGCCGCCGCCGACGTCGCGTACGGTCATGTCGTGCTCGACGGCGCGGGCCGTAAAATAACCCCGCTCCTGGTAGAAGTTGCGGATCATGTCCTTGTCCATCTCGAGCTTGGTGGAGTCGAAGGCCTTGCTGAAGAGGCTTTCGAACAAGATGGAATAGGGAATGCCGATGGGGCGCAGGCTGCGCATCGCGCGGCGCACGGCGCGGTCGTTGAAGGCGGTGTTGCCTTGGATGTCGATCCGCCCGACCTTAACCTTCGGGCCTTCCTCCACCTTGAAAACGACCTCGAGCGAGGAGGGCGGAATCTGGCGAATCTGCGGCTCGACGGTGGCGAACTGGCGGCCGCGCTCGGCGAGGTACTCCTTGAGAACGACGGCGGCGCGCTGGACGCGGTTGGGGTCGTACTGGGTTTCAACGGTGAGGCCGACGCGGCGCTCCTTGAAACGGTCGAGAATCTCCGAGATGGTGATCGATTTCATGCCGTCGTACTTGATGGAACGCACGACACGGCGTTCGACAACGACGAACCGGACGACCCAGCCGGTGCGGCCGGGTTCGCGTTCGAGGCTGATATCGTCGAAGCGACCGGTGTTCCAAAGGGCGATGAAGTCGCGGTGGAGGGCTTCTTCGTCGAAGCGGTCCCCGGGTTTGGTGAAGATCAGCGCGCGGAGGGTATCCTGGGGTACGCGGCGCGCCCCCCGAAACTCAATCGCTTCAACGACATCCTGCATTTCGGCGGGTGGCTTCGGCTCCTCGGGCGTGGTGGGGCGCTCGAATGGCGATTCGGGTTTCGGCGGCGCCGGAACCTGTTCCTTCGATTGCGGCACAGTCTCGAACGGGCTTGCGGGCTTCGGCTGCTGAGCCGGCTTGGGCTCGCTCGGAGGTTGCTGCGCGCTGGATTTGGGAACTGCGGAACTAAAAATGAGAAAGGCGGCGGCGAGCAGGCAGAAGAACACACTTCTCAGGCTCGCGGGCCTGGACAACTCCATCAAAAACGATTCCTTTCCACTCTGCGCCAGAGGAGTGACGTTTGTTTTCACCGGCCGGTTTCATGGTTTCCCCCGGTTCGCCAGTCGAATCCCCTATTCTAGCGAAAGGCGGGCAGCGAAACCACACTCCCTCTAAGAACAACCGGACGGCCTGAGAGGCCGCAGTAGGCCGGGGACCTGCCCCACTTGGTTTCACTCCGTTTACAAATACTCCGAGTAGGACTCCATCAGCCTGCGGATGGGCTCCACTTCCTCCGGCTTCACGTCCTGCAGCGGTGGGCGGACGGGGCCGGCCGGTTTGCCGAGAATTTCCATCGCCTTCTTCATCACCGACACCTCGTAGCCCTTGGTGCGGTCGCGCAGGGCATAAAGAGGGTGGACGTACTTCTTCATCAGTGGGTCGAGCGCGGCGAAATCGCGTTTGACGCCGGCTTCGGCAAGGGCGAGCGAGAGCTTTGGGGCGATGTTGGAAATGCTGGACGTGAAAGCCTGCACGCCGACACCAAAGTAGGCCGGGACGCAGTCGTCGCCGATGCCGCCGATCCAGGCCAGGCGATCACCGAGGCGGGCCATGATCCGCTGGTACTTGCGGGCGTCGCCCTGGCCGTCCTTCCAGAAGGCGAGGTTCGGAATCCGATCGGCCAGGCGTTCGACCATTTCGGGCGAGAAGGCGGCCCAATCACGGGAGTACAGCGAGAGGGGGAGCGCGGTGGCCTTGCCGACGGCCTCGTAGTATGCGATCAGCCCCTCGGAAGGCGCGTTCGTGTAGTAGGGCGGCATAACGAGCAGGGCGCCCGCGCCGGCCTTTTCCATCCGTCGAGCCATTTCGACGCCGATGGCGGTGTTGTAGCCGACGCCGCCGACAACCGGCATGCGGCCCGCTACGGCCTCAACGGTTCGCTGAACCACGGCGACGTTTTCGTCGACGGTCATCGAATACATTTCGCCGGTTCCACCGGCGGCGACCATAGCGCAGAACGGGAAACCGGCCATCCAGTCGGCCAGTTGCCCCAATCCGTCCAGATCAAGCGATAGGTCGCTTTTGAAGGGGGTGATCGGGAACCCGAACACGCCTTTCAGGCGTTGCACAAAGTCAGCATGCTTCATCAGAAGAACCCCTCAGTGTGTGGGCCATGATGCCCAGGATGCCATCTTACCAGCGGGGCAGGATCCGCTTCCAGTTCGGGTCGACGTGCTTGCGCATCTCGGCTTCGTCGTCCCGTTTGCGGTACGGCAATTTATGATAGCGCTCCGTGAGGCGCGCGATCTGATCGTAGTCCAATTCGACGCCGAGGCCGGGTTTGTCCAGGATGCGGATTTCGCCGCCGGTGATCGGGATGCGGCCGCCGGCGACGACCTCGTCCTGTTCTGTCTGCCACGGATAGTGGGTGTCGCAGGCATAGGTGAGATGCGGGCAGGCCGCGGCGGCGTGGGCCATGATCATCATGCTGACGCCGAGGTGGTTGTTGGAGTGCATCGAGAGGCCCATGCCAAGCACTTCGCAGAATCGCGAGAGGTGGATCTGGTTGCGAATCCCGCCCCAATAATGCGGGTCGGAGAGGACAATCTGAACGGCGTCGGCGTTGCGGGCCGGAACCAGGTGTTCGAAGCACGTGGTGGCGACGTTGGAGGCGAGCGGCGTGTCGATGCCCTCAGCCAACAGGCACCGGCGGACTTCGGCCATTCCTTCCAACCCGGCGGTGGGGTCTTCCAAGTAACCGCCGCCGGACAATTCGTCTTTCAATTCGCGGCCGACGCGGACGGAAGTATCGACCGACCAGGCGCAGTTCGGATCGATGCGGAGGGGAAAGTCCTTGCCGAACTCGGCGCGAAGAAGCTGAATGGTCTTGATTTCCTCGTCCGGGTGGAGGACGCCGCCCTTGAGTTTGATCTCGCGGAACCCATACTTATCGACCATCTGGCGTGCCTGGCGGACCATGGAGACAGCGTCGAGCGCTTCGCCGTATTCGTCGTCTTCGCGGGCGTCGTCGTCCATGCCGCCACCGCCGCCGTGTTTGTAGAACAGGTAAGCAGAGAACGGGACGGCGTCGCGGGCGCGTCCGCCGGCGATGTCGCAGAGCGGCCTGTCGAGGGCCTTGCCGATCAGGTCGAGGCAGGCGATTTCGACGGCGGCGAATGTGCGGGCGTGCTGGTCGAGCGGATTTTCACCCGGCACCAGGTAGGTCTGGCTGCGGTCGTCACCCTTGCCGGCCGCTTCCCGCCCGGCGCGTTGGGAGAGGGCGAGCCAGAGTTTCGTGAGTTGAAAGGGATCACGGCCCACCACGAGTTCGCGGACGCTCTCGAGCGCCGCGAGCGGCCGGTCGCCGCCGTAGGTTTCGGCGACGCCGGTGAGGCCGTCGCCGGTCCGGAGTTCGACCACCGTGCGGAGGGCGTAGGGGGCGTGGCGCCCGTAGGAACTGCGCAGGGGAGGATCGGCCACCGCGAGCGGGTGGATGCGAAACTCGGTGATGCGCATCGCAAAGCTCTAGCGGCGGGCTCCGCGCTGCGGATTCTTCACCTTCGTCTGGCGCTGCTTGTTGGCCTTGCGTTTGGGTTTCGAAATCACAAACGTACCGGAGCCGTGATACACGGCTTTGTAAATCTTCTCTTCTGCCAAAGGTTATTTCTCCTGAAGAATGATCAACCTAGTGTATCGCAGTCGAGCCTCGTTACACTGGAGTTATCGAAGTTTCCACTCCCACCCAGGATAATCCACCAGTTCCCGCGACGCGCGAGTCTCGGCTGTGGCGTGGGCCGCTTCGCGCGATGCGGCACCGCGACTTCCGGCTGTTCATTCTCGGACAGGTCGTCTCACTCACCGGTACGTGGATGCAGAACCTGGCGCAGAGTTGGCTGGTATGGCGCCTGACGCAGTCGGCGGCGTTGGTGGGATTGGTGGGATTTGCCAGCCATTTGCCGATCCTTTTATTAGGGCCGCTGGGCGGATTGGCGGCCGACCGCTACCCGCGGCGCCGGATCGTCCTGGTGACGCAGGTTCTGTTCCTAGTGCAGGCTTCGTGCTTCGCCGCGCTGGCGTTGACGGACCGGGTCAGCGTGCCGCTGATCGTGATTTTGGCGCTGGCTTGGGGCCTGATCAATGCGTTCGACATCCCGGCGCGCCAGTCGCTGTACATACACCTGGTGGGGAAGGACGACCTGTTGAGTGCGATTTCATTGAATTCGGTGACGTTCAATTCGGCCCGGGTTGTGGGGCCGTCGGTGGCCGGTTTCCTGGTCGCCGCGCTGGGAGAGGGGTTGTGCTTCCTGTTGAACGCGGTAACGTTTCTGCCGGTGATCGGGTCGCTGCTGTTGATGCGGGTGGTGGAGCCGGCGCGCGAAGCGGCTTCCGCGCCGCTGCGGCATCTTCGGGAGGGGTTTCAATATGCCTGGCGCAACCACGAGATCCGCGGCCTGCTCGGGTTGACGGCGGCGGTGAACTTCGCCGGCGCGCCGGCTTTCGTGCTGGCGCCGGTAGTGGCCGACGCGGTGTTCGGGCGCGGTTCGCAGGGACTGGGCATTCTGCTGGGGGCGTTTGGGCTCGGCGCGGTGGTGGGAACGGCCGCGCTGGCGAGCCGAAAGGCGGTGGGTTCGCATCGGACGACGATTTCGGCCAGCGCGCTGGGGATGGCGGCGGGGCTGACGCTCTATGCGTGGGCGCCGCTGTTTCCGGTGGCGGTACTGGCGCTGGTGGCGACCGGGTTCAGCATTATGCGCCAACTCGCAGCGACCAATACGGAGATCCAGACGATCATCGACGACGCGTTCCGCGGCCGGGTGATGGCGATGTATTCGATGGTGGTGGTGGGGATGCTGCCGCTCGGCAGCCTGGCGGCCGGCAGCTTGGCCAGTTTGTTCGGTGTCCGGCCGGTGATCTTCGCCGGCGCGGTGATCTGCCTGGCCGGAGTGATGCTGTGGCGGCGATCCATGGCCGCAAAGGACCGTTTATGAAACGATTGCTTGCTCTTTTCTTTTTGCTCGGCCTGTTTCTTCACGTCAGGCCGCAGGGCGCCGGTGTCGATATTCCGGCCGACGGGCCGGGTTCGCTGCACGCGATTGTCGCCGAACTGTCGCGGATCACCGGTTTGGAGGCGAAACGCGAGGTCGTCTACGAGACGATGAACAAGGAGCAACTCCGGGCTTACTTCGAGAAACGGATTCGCGAGGTGGTGAAACCCGAGGAGATTCGCGTGGAGGAGTTGACGCTGAAGAAATTCGGCTTCGTCCCACGCGACTACGACCTCGAGAAAAACACGATCGAACTGCTGACGGAACAGGCAGCGGGCTTCTACGACTACCGGGCGAAGAAGATGGTGCTGATGGAGGGCTGGGGCGGCGGGATGGCGCGCATCGCGCTGGTGCATGAACTGGCCCACGCGCTGGCGGATCAGCACTTCGACCTGGAAAAGTTTATCGAGGACGCGGGCAAGTCGGACGACCGGGCGCTGGCGCGGGCGGCGGTGATGGAAGGACAGGCGACGTGGCTGATGGCTGAGTATATGGCGCAACTCACCAACAGCACGCTGACCGAAGCGCCGTGGCTGCTCGACATGGTTTCGCGGTCGGCCGGCATGATGGGCGACGGCTATCCGGTGTTCACGAACGCGCCGCTGTACGTGCGCGAATCGCTGATGTTTCCGTACTTGCAGGGACTGCATTTCCAGCACGCGGCATACGTGAAGTGGGGGCAGAAGTCATTCGCGGAAGTATTTCGCAATCCGCCGGCGAGCACGCGGGAGGTTCTGCATCCGGAGGTCTACTTCGCGCGCGAGAAGATGCCGACGGTGCGGCTGCCGAGGATTCCAGATGAAGGCCGGTACAACAAGTTGATCGAAGGGACGCTCGGCGAGTTCGACCATTCCGTTCTGCTCCGGCAGTTCGCGGCGGGGACCGAGGTGCTGGCCGAGCAATGGCGCGGCGGTCGCTACCGGCTTTGGGAAGAAAAGAAAGGCGAGCGGACCGTGCTGGTCTATGTATCGCTGTGGAGTTCGCCGGCGGCGGCGCGGGAATATTTCGGCCATTACCGGAAGGCGCTCGAAGGCAAGTGGGATACGCTCGACGCCGCTCGCGACGAGCCGGGGGTGCTGGCCGGGACGGGCGACGACGGCCACTTCGTCGTGCGCGTCGACGGATCGCGGGTTACGGCGCTGGAGGGGCTGGAGCGAGCGGCCCGGTAGGGGTTGTTATACAATTCCCCCTGCCATGTTCGTTCCGCTTACACCGTTACGCTGTCTCCGTCGGGCCGTCGACCTCTTCGGCCATCGCACGGGCGTTATCTCAGGCGATCTCTCCTTCACCTACGCGCAGTTTGGCGAGCGCTGTGAACGGCTCGCGACGGGGTTGCGCACTATCGGGATCGAGGAGGGCGACCGGGTCGCATTCATCAGCTTCAACACCCACAAGCTGCTGGAGGGCTACTACGGAGTCGTGCAGGCACGGGCGATCGTGATGCCGCTCAACGTGCGCCTGTCGCCGCCGGAGCTGATCGAGATTCTGAATCATTCGGGCGCAAAGGCGCTGTGTTTTGAGAACGACTTCGCGCCCCTCATCGAGCACTTCCGGAAAGCCTGTCCGGGCATCGCCAGTTACGTAACGCTCGACGACGCCCACGAGGCGGCGGACATGACCTATGAGGACGTACTGGCGGCCGGGCGGCCGGAGCAGGCCGGCATCTTCAGCTATGACGAGAACTCGATCGCCGAGTTGTTTTACACGAGCGGGAGCACGGGAACGCCGAAGGGCGTGACGCTGTCGCACCGCACGTTGTACCTGCACGCGCTGGACGTGGCGGCGTCGCTGGACGGGATCGACACGATGGTGGATCTGCACACCATTCCGCTGTTTCACGCGAACGGGTGGGGCCGGCCGCAGGCGTCGACGCTGTTCGGCGTGAAGCAGGTGATGGTGCGGCGGTTCGATCCGGCCGAAGTGTTCCGGCTGATTCGCGAACATCGCGCAACGCACATGAGCCTGGTGCCGACGATGGCGAACGCGCTGCTGAATTTCCCCGGGTTGGCGGAGGCGGACTGCACCAGCCTGCGGTTGATCATGATCGGCGGAGCGGCGTCATCGCCGGAGTTGATTGCGCGATGCGAGAGAGCGCTCGGCTGCGAAACGATCGCCGGCTACGGGCTCACCGAAACGGCGCCGGTGTTGACGATGGGGAAGAAGAAGAGCACGGTGGAGTACGCATCCGAGGAGGAGCGCTGCCGGCGGCAGGCGATGGCGGGGTGGCCGGTGCCGGGCGTCGAACTGCGCGTGGTGGATCACAACGACCGGGCCGTACCGCGGGACATGCAGTCGATCGGCGAGGTGGTGGCCTGGGGCGACCACATCATGGACGGCTATTTCAAGGAGCCGAAGCAGACCGAGGCGGTAATGGCCGGCGGTTGGTTCCACACCGGCGATATGGCGGTGTGGGACGAGGAAGGCTACATTCACATCGTCGACCGTAAGAAGGAGATCATCATCAGCGGCGGCGAGAACATCTCTTCGATCGAGATCGAGAAGGCGATCTTCGCGCATCCGGCGGTGTTCGAATGTGCGGTGGTTGCCGCGCCCGACGAGAAGTGGGGCGAAGTGCCGGCTGCGATCGTGGTGCCGAAGCCGGGGGAGAAGCTGACCGCGGACGAACTGCTGGAATTCCTGCGAGGCCGGCTAGGCAAGTTCAAGCTACCGAAAATCGTCGAAATTCGCGAGGAGCAATTGCCGAAAACCGGGACAGGCAAGATCCGCAAGATGGTCCTGAAGGAACCGTTCTGGGCAGGCAAGGAGAAACGCGTCCAGGGTTGACCGCCGGGCCGATGCACATACTGCGGCTGGCATGTCATCGCGATGACAAAGACCTGCTGATCGCGCGTCTGTGGGAACTCGGCACAACCGGGATTCAGGAGGAGGAACTGCCGGAGTTCCGTTGGCTGCTGCATGGCTACTTCGACGAGCCGTTTTCCGCGGACGAGTTCGCCGCGAACGAGCCGGAGTGGCGGGTGGAGAGCGGCGCGACGGACTGGGTGGCGCGGTCACGCGAACCGTGGCGGGCGATGGCGGTGGGCCAGCGGCTGTGGCTG
>CAYPUQ010000119.1:0-14510 GCA_964413655.1 uncultured Solibacteraceae bacterium
CCATGTGATGTATCAGCTTGACAATACAGTCTTCCAGCCAATGCGACTCGGCGTTCGTAAAGGGTTTTGGATCGCGCCCCTTCACTATCTTTCGCGCGGTCGAAACATCTCCGCGTTCACTGCTCAGTTCCCCAAGTTTGTTCAGAACGGCCCGATCGACCGACAACGCCTTCGCGGCTCGCGGGCGGCGGTCCTTGCAGCCGCGATTCCTTATGATCCCCGTACTGCCACTCAATTAAGAGTCAGGCAAAAATACGCCATTGCTGCAATCGGCTCGCGGCGGGCGTTGTCGTTTTTCACATACCCCCACCCCGTATAGGATCCGTGTACCTCTCACGTACCAAATGGTGGCCGTTTCTGCCTTTCTCGCCGTTCTGTCGTTTATTGTTTTCAACAACTTACTGAAACAAAAAAGGCGGAACACGGTCCTGTCCAGGCCGTGTCCCGCTTACGCCAAGGAGCGTTCAGGCGTGAATCAAAAATCGATGCGGATGCCGAACTGCATCACGCGGGCGCTGCCGATGGTGCCCTGGTACTGGCCGAAACTGGCCCGGCCGGCGCCGAGGTCGAGCGAAATGTTGTCCGGATCGAAGCGCACCGAATTGGTCGCATTGAAGATCTCCCAACGGAACTGGAGAGTCCGGTTCTCGCTGCCAAGATAGAAATTCTTGGCCAGCCCGAGATCGATATTGAAGGCGCCGTCGCCGCGCAAGTTGGTCCGGTCGCCCGATTCGCCCGGATGCGTGTAGTCGAAAGCTTCAATCGCCGTGATCGGATTGGGGAACAGATTCGGTCCGCTTCCGCCGCCCGCCAGCCCCGCGTTCTTATTGGTGCCGGTTGTGACGGGGCTGAACTGCGTCGCGAAGCCCGTCAGGTTCCAGTTCGTGGGCCAGAACCTTCCGTTACCCACCGAAGTCGGAAAGCCCGACGTCTGGCGCCACAGACCGCTGAGCTGCCACCCACCAATGAAGGCGTTCAGCACCGAGTTTGCCGAATTCCCCAATGCTCTGCCGCGGCCGAACGGAAGACCAACCACGCCGCTGGCGTTGAAGGAGTGCAGCGTGTCGTAGTCGGAAACCGAACGCCGCTGCCGACGGTTCCACGGGTTGATGCTGACGCCGAACGTATCGCGCTCGGGCGCCGACGAATCGTCGATCGACTTGCTCAGCGTATAGTTCAGGTCGAACATGTCGCCTCGGGAGAAGCGCTTGCGCAAGGTCCATTGCATCGCGTTGTAGTTGCCGAAGCCGACCGACCGCAGCGCCCGCAGATAGGAATACTGCCGGTTATAAAACGCATGCGGCCCCAGCTTGCTGCACGTGCGGGTCGCCGTGGGACAGGCCACGTCGAGCAGATACAGCGCGTAAGTGTAGTCCGGTGTCAGGCCCTCGTAGAACGTATACGCCGTCTGGGTGGCCGTCCGAGTAGCCGTGGCCAGCCCAGGATACATGTTTTCCCAAAAAGCATTCGGCTGCACTTGGGAGATTGGCGTGCCGGCACGCTCGTGATAGGTCAGATACTTGGCCGCCGAAAAATAGTCGATCCCCGACGCTGGATCGACCAGGTTGGTGGGCGTGGCGAGATCCTCGCTCAATAGCGACCGCCGCGAGAAGCGCCCGACGTACGACCCCTGGACAAACCAGCCCCCGGAGAACTCGCGCGAAACGGTGAGGTTCATGTTCATCGTGTAGGGCGGCCGCAACGAATCGTCCAGACTGTTCGTGATCTGGAAGATGTCCGGCTGCAACTGCGGGAAGCCGCCAGCCGGAGCCGGCGTGACCAACTGTTGCGGAACCGCCGTGAATCCCTGGTACCGCGGCGCGTCGGGCAGCCCGAGGACAAACGACGGGTTCGCGATGTCGGTCGAGAGGCCCAGCGCCGAGGCGTCATAGTTCGTGATCAGCCCCGAACCCATAAGGTCGTAGAACATGCCCCATCCGGCGCGGATGGCCGTCCGGCCCGGACCGCCAAAAAGGAAGCGCGACAACCCACTGCCTCCCTGCGGCGAGTAAGCGAGCGACAACCGGGGCGCGAAGTTCTTCTTATGGAATGGGTACAACGAGCGCCCTCCCTCCATGTCGCGGAGAACGTACTCTACCGGCCGGACGACGTCCTGGCTAATGCCGGCGTTGGCGAAAGCCGTCCGGTCGTTGAACCACTCGTTCAGCGGCTGAATCGAATTGGTCTGAAACCCATTGGACTCATAGATGGGCGGCATAAGCGACCAGCGCAGCCCCGCCGTTAGCGTCAACGATCGCGTCATCCGGAAGTTATCCTGCACGTACAGCTCGTACTCATTTCCGGTGAAGTCGCGAACCTTCGGGGTTCCGATGCCCTGAACCGAACCGTCCAACAGGTAGTTGTACCGGGAGTTGACTTGGCTTACCACGCCCAGGACGGCCATCGAAGCATCTCGCCACGCCGTGCGGAACGTCGCGGCCACATCCGGAACGGCGGCGTCGAGCTGGCTGCCGCTACCGACTAACCACGAGGAGTTCGTCGAGCCGGTCAGGAACGAGTTGGCGTAGTCGATCCGGTTGTTGCTGATATGACGCGACACGTAACCGAACGACAAGGTGTGTTTGGACTTGGTCCAGACCATGTCGTTGCTGATGTTGTGCAGGGGCGTCAGGCGGATGAACGGCCGGGTTGTCCCCTGAACGTTGTCCAGTCCGCGGAAGGCGATGAAATTTTGCAGAAACACACCGGTATTCTCGATGCCCTGCCGCGTGAAGCCGTAACGAAAATTATTCACCAGCGTGGGCGACAGCACCGACGTGTAACCGACGGCAAGGCCCTTGCTGTTATCCAGCCGCGTGTTGTTCGGCGACTGGCCGGGAAACTGCGGCGCCCAGGTATTAGACGACACGGTGTCGTTGTCGTTCTGGAGATTACCCCGGAAGAACAGGTTGTGCTTGCCCTGGCTGTCGATCAGATAGTCCCAGCGGGTGATATAGGTGTTGAAGCGAAGCGAGGTCGGAGCGTTGAACCGGAAGCCGACCATGTTCAGCGTATCGCCCTGGGTCAGGTCGTTCGGCATAGGGTACTGCTGCATCACCTGCAGGGCGGCTTGACTGGGACCGATCCCAAGCGGGTCGCCCCGTTCCCGCAACTCCTGCGGGGTTACCGTCCCGATGCTTCCATTCGTCCTGAAGTAACGCAGGGTTCCCTGCCGCATTTCGGCCGATGGCACCGTCCGCAGCACCGAGACTTCGGAGCGGTCCTGGCGGCCTTCGTAGTTTCCGAAAAAGAACAGCTTGTTCTTGATCACGGGACCGCCAAGGCTGGCGCCGTAAACGTTGCGGTTGAGTTTCGGCACCGGCAGTACCGCGCTGCCGTCCGGTTCCCGGCCGGCCTTGTTGTTGAAAAACTCGTTAGCGTTGAAGTAACGGTTCCGGACAAACCAGTACGCCGAGCCGTGAATCTCATTGGTGCCGCTCTTTGTCACCAGCGCGACCTGCGCGCCGGAACTGCGGCCCTGGTCGGCGTTGGCGTTCGTCGTCGTCACGCGGAACTCCTGGACCGAGTCCAGCGTCACTCGCAAGACGCTGGTGAACGCCGACCGGCCCTGCTGGTCGTTGACGTCCACACCGTCGAGCGTCACGTTCGCCTGATCGCTCTTTCCGCCGTTCACCGAACCGCTCCGGTAATCGCTGATCGATCCGTTATAGGTCACGCCGGGCTGAAGCGTCAGCAGTCCCACCACGTTCCGCCCCTCGAACGGCATCTGGAGAATTGGCTTCGTGGAGAAGGCGTTACCGAGAGTGGCGTCGGTGGTATTCACCTGCACCGCCTCGGCCGCCACCGAGATGGTTTCCGCCACCGCGCCCACTTTTTCGAAGGTGATGTTCACGGTGGCCGGATTGTTCACTAACAGCCGGACGTCATTCACGATGACGTCGGTGAATCCGGCCGCTTTCGCCAGGATCTGGTACAGACCAGACTGAACCTGCGAGAACGTGTAGTTGCCCGAGGAATCGGACATCGTCTCGCGGGAACCCTGGGTTTCGACGTTTCTTAAAGTCAGTTCCGCTCCGGGCACCACGGCCCCGGTCGGATCGCTGACGGTTCCGGTAAGAGACGTCAGACCCTGTGCGAACAGGCCCGACGCGGTGGTGAGAGACAAAGACAGTGTGAGCGCGGTTGCGCGTAAGCGTACCATCCGTTTAACCCTTTCCCACTTCTATTCCTACGAGCCCTTTCCCTAAGCCCGCAGTTTTCTTAATAGTGGTGTTGTAACAGAAACGTGGTGCAAGGTCAATCGAAAATTTCTACCGCAGCTATCAGCCGCCAACCCTGCGACTTAAGCTATTGAAAACAGGGCTATGGCTGCCGGTAGAATTCGGTGGCTTCGCGCAGCACGTCCTGGCGGCCGGACCAGCGTTTCATCACCAGCCGACCACGCAGCGTGTACTCGCGGCCGGGTTCGGCGCCGGGCATCAGCCACTGGAAGTCCCAGGCGGGATTGGTGTCCGTGCTGTCGGTCGTGACCCCTCCACCGGAGGGCGAGTGCGCGAAACGGATGGTTTGGCTGCGCTCGAAAAAGAAGATCAGGACGTAGTCCCGCCAGCGGCCATAGTAGAAGGGCTCGGCGTAGCGGAGCGGCGAGAGGTTATTCCACAACGCCGGCGGACCGGGCCGCAAGTCGAAACGCCCGGCCTCGGACGCCGCCGGGACGCTGCTGTCGTGGTTGTGCCGCTGGGTCACCAATTGAACCCAGCGCGGCTTCTCAATTGTGCTGCCGGCGTCAAGAAAGTAGATGCCCTTGTTCTCCGGCGCGTTCAGATAGGAGGCCCAGAACACCCCGAGAAAACCGCCTTCCAGAGGCCGGTGCGGCTTACAGCGGAAGGTGAAATCGACGGCACTGGACTCGCGCGCTTCAAACCGCGTCCAGCTTTCGACCCCGAAGTGCGCGGTCGCCTCCTGGTAGAGTTCCGCCGCCGCCGGACCCAGCGAGCGAACCATCATCGGCGCCCGGCGCGGCTCGAACAGGATACGCGGATCCTCGCTGGCCGGACGGGCATCGAAGTAGTGCTCGAGGTTCCAACCGGCGAACAGCGGCACGAATGGTGATTCGGAGCCCTCGATGCGCACTTCGGCCAATCCGTTGTAGCCGCTCCGGCGCGGACTGGCGGCCTCGTTTCCGGCCACGACCGCCGAGAGGGCACCAGCGCGGATCTCCACCTGCGGCGGCCCCTGGCCATTGAGTGCCGCCGTGGCGATCAAGCACAGGGTGAGCCTTCGCATCGGTGTTAGGAGCGCGGAGCGCCCGCGATCTCGTCGAGGATGCGTTCGATCTCGGCGGCCGGCGATTCGGCGCGCGTGACCTGCCGTCCGATCACCAGGTAGTTGGCTCCGCTCGCGATTGCCTCCGCCGGGGTGGCGACGCGCTTCTGGTCTCCCTTGCCCGCTCCGGCGGAACGTACGCCGGGCGTGACGAGGACGCATTCGGGTCCGGCGAGGGCGCGTACCGACTGCACTTCGAGCGGCGAGCAGACAATGCCATCGACACCGGATTCGCGAGCCTTGCGCACCCGCAGTGCCACCAAGCTGCCGACCTCGCATGGGTAACCGAGGTCGCGGAGGTCGTCCTGATCGAAGCTCGTTAAGACCGTAACGGCCAGGAGTTGGAGTTCGGAACCGCCGCGGCCCTCGACGGCGGCGCGCATCACGGCGCCGCTGCCGTGGACGGTGAGAAACCGGACGCCCGAGTCCGCGACCCGCCGGACCGCCCGTTTTACGGTTTCGGGGATGTCGTAGAACTTCATGTCAAGAAAGACCTGCTTGCCGCCGGCGATGAGTTCGCGGACGAATTCCATACCGGCGGCTGCGTACAGTTCCATCCCGACCTTGTAGAACGATGCCGCCGGTCCGATGGTCTGCACGAGCGCGCGAGCTTCGGCGGCGGAAGGAACGTCGAGCGCGATGATCAGCCGGTTGGTCATATCAGGATGATAGGCTTCTCGCCGGGCGGCCGGACGACGCCGATGGCGAAAGCCGCCGGGAACCGGCCCAGGAATTCGGCGGCGGACTCGGGCCGCATGGAAATCAGCAGCCCACCCGAGGTCTGAGGATCGTAGATCAGTTCCGCCACGGCGGGCGTGGGCGGCGATTCCACTTTGACGCACGGGCCCGCGAAATCGCGATTGTTCCGCAGGCCGCCCGGAATCGCCCCCGCTTCGGCGAGGCGCTCGGCGCCGGGCAGGAAACGGAGCGCGGCGGTCTGGATTTTGAGCGTTACGCCGCTGCCCAGGGCCATTTCGCGGGCGTGGCCAATGAGACCAAACCCGGTGACGTCGGTACAGCCGTGCGCATCGAGCCCTTCAAGCGCCTCGGCCGCGGACTTGTTCAGCGTCAACATGGATGCCACCGACGCGGCAACCTCCTCTTCCGTGGCCAGACCACGCTTCAATCCGGTGGAAATGATGCCGGTCCCAAGCGGCTTGGTGAGCACGAGCGTATCACCGGGACGGGCGCCCGAGTTTGGCAGGAATCGCTCCGGATGCACCGTGCCCGTCACGGCATAACCAAACTTGATCTCGTCGTCCGAGACGCTGTGGCCGCCGAGGATAGCGCAACCGGCCTCACGCATCTTCTCGGCCCCGCCCCGCAGGATCTGCCGGAGGGTTTCGATATCTCCCTTGTTCGGGTAGCACACGAGCGAGAGGGCCGTGAGCGGCCGGCCGCCCATCGCATATACGTCGCTCAGCGAGTTCGCCGCCGCGATCGCGCCGTAAGTGAATGGGTCGTCGACGATCGGAGTGAAAAAGTCGGTGGTCTGGACGAGGGCACACTCCGGGTTCAGCCGGTAGACACCGGCGTCGTCCGACGTATTAAAGCCGACCAGCACGTTCGGGTCGGCCGGACCGGCAAGCCCGTCCAAGACTTGGTCCAAGACCTTTGGACTCAGCTTGGAGGCTCAACCGGCGGCCTTCACGTGGGCCGTGAGTCTCTCCACGGACATCAGATCCAGTGTAGCGTTGAAGGAATGGAGGCACGGACATTTGGATAGGTACCTCGCCGTCATGGCTGGGGCGGCGGCCGGCGGTCTGGCGCGGTACGTCATTGGACTGGCGGTGATGCAGCGCTTCGGTGGGCGGTTTCCGCTGGGCACGCTTGTGGTAAACGTGAGCGGATGCTTCCTGATCGGTGTCGTCGTAACGGTATTGGCCGAACGGTTGGACCTCCACCCGAACTGGCGCCTGCTGCTCGTGGTTGGAATCCTCGGCGGCTACACGACGTTTTCCAGCTTCGGCTACGAGACCTACCAAGCAGTTCGCGGCGGCGCCGCATGGGTGGGCTTGGCCAACGTTGTGGCGAGCGTCGTGCTAGGGTATGTGGCGGTGTGGCTGGGCATCGTGCTGACGGCCCGGCGATGAAAGGAGACGGCGTGCTCGCAACGGGCCCGGCGAAGAAAGTCACAATCTACGTCAACGAGGAGACGCGGTACGAGCACAGTCCGCTGTGGCTGGCGATCTTCGAGTATCTGCGCCACAAACAGGTAGCGGGAGTGACGGTAACGCAGTCCCGGCTCAGTTTGGGCGGGCAGGGAAAGGTCCACCACGGAGAAGCCGCCGAATCGGCCGAGTACTCCATGCGCGTGGAGTTCATCGAAACCGCAAGCAAGACCGAACAGTTGCTCCCGACGCTCTACGGAATGGTGGCGGACGGGTTGATCGAAGCTCAGGACACGACCATCGTCAAGGCGGCGCGTCCCGAGCGGGAGGGAAAGGAGGTCCGTTACGTGAAGGAAAGACGCGAAGGCCGCGGCAAAATGCTGCGCGTCTATCTCGGCGAGGACGACCGGTGGGAGGGCGACCCGCTCCACGAAGCGATTGTCAACAAGCTGCGGATGATGGACATCGCCGGGGCGACCGTCTACCGCGGCATTCTTGGCTACGGCGCAAAAGGCCAGACGCACAAGGAAGGGTTTTTTCACCTGTCGCGAGATCTGCCGCTGATGATTACGGTAGTGGACACGCCGGAAAAAGTAGAGACCGCGAAGGCGGCGGTGGAGGAGATGCTGGAGGACGGCCTGATCGTTGTATCGGACGTGGATCTAGTACGCGTGTACCGCCGGCCGGCGGCAACCGATTGACTTGCCGCCGGCGAAACCATTAGATTGAGGCGACGGAGGGCACACAGTGTCCGGTCTTTTTTCTCAAATATCGGCGTTCGGGGTCTTTCTGGCCATCGCGGGCGCCGGTTTTCTCTACTTGCTTTTCACCCTTATTTTCGGCGAGATCTTCGAGCACCTCGACCACGATTTCGACCACGGCGGACCGAGTTTCTTCAGCGGCAAGGTGCTGGGGGTATTCGTGACGGCGTTCGGCGCCACCGGCGCCGGCGCGACGCATTACGGGCTGTCCGTGCCGGCGGCCAGCGGCGCGGGACTGGCGAGCGGCATAGTCTTCGGCGGGGTCATCTTTTTCTTCGCGCGTTTCCTGTACAGCCAGCAGGCGACGACACAGGTCACCAGCGCGGACATGGTAGGGTGTTCGGCGCGCGTCGTGGTGGCGATTCCGTCGAGCGGCGTCGGCCAGGTGCGGTGCCAGGTGGGTGAGGAGATCGTGGACAAGGTTGCGCGATCGGAAGACGGCGAACCGATCGCGGCGAACAGCATTGTCCGGATCGAGCAGGTGTTGGGAGAGGTTGTCATCGTCAAACCGCGATAGGGAGGAGGTCCCTCATGTTCGACACATTTTCGGGCGCGTGGCTGCCCGTTCTGGCGCTGGTGATTCTGCTGTCGCTGTTCATTGTGACGGCACTATTCAGCCGCAATTACCTGAAAGTTTCGCCCAACGTCGTGGCGGTATTAAGCGGCCGCAAACGGAAACTGGCCGATGGCCGGGCGGTCGGGTACCGCATGGTCCGCGGCGGCGCGGCGCTGCGCATTCCGCTTTTGGAGAAGGTGGACTACCTGGCGTTGAACGTCTTCACCATCCCATTGGAGATTCGCCGCGCCTACACGCTGCAAGGCGTTCCGGTGTCGGTTAAGGCGGTGGCGAACGTCAAGATCCGCGGCGATGAAGCGTCGCTGCACGCCGCCGCGGAGCGGTTTCTCGGCATGAAACAGGATGAGATCCAGCGCGTGATCTTCCAGACGCTGGAAGGCCACCTGCGGTCGATCCTCGGCACGCTGACGGTGGAGGAGGTGAACAGCGACCGCCAGAGCTTCGCGCAGAAACTGACCAGTGAAGCGGCGGTGGATCTCGAGAAGATGGGCATCGGCGTGGACGTGCTGACGATCCAGGAGATCAGCGACGAGGAAGACTACCTGAACGCGCTGGGCCGCCGCCGGACGGCCGAGGTGAAGCGCGACGCCATTATCGGCGAGGCAGAGGCGCAGCGGGATTCGAAGGTAAAGTCGGCCAGCGCGATGCAGGAGGGCGAACGCGCGAAGTATTCGGCCGACATCTCCATCGCCGGCGCGCAGCGCGACTTCGCCATGCGGCAAGCGCAGTACCAAGCCGAAGTCGAGATCGAAAAAGCAAAGGCGGCGCAGGCCGGACCGCTGGCCGAAGCACAGGCCCGGCAGGCAGTGGTGGCCGAAGAAGTCAAGGTCGAGCGGGTGCGGACGCAGGAATTGATTTCGGTGCAGGAGCAGGAGGTGCAGCGGCGGCAGCGCGAGCTCGAGGCCACCGTCATCAAGCCGGCCGACGCCGAGCGGCAAGCCGCCGTCGTGCGGGCCGAGGCGCAGAAGACGGCGGCGATTCTGGAAGCCGAAGGCCGCCGGTCGGCGCTGATCGCAATGGCCGAAGCCGAACAGGAGAAACTGCGCAAGGAAGGTATGGGACGAGCGGCAGCCGTCGAGGCGGAAGGGCGCGCCGAAGCGGCGAAGATCGAGGCGATCGGTATGGCCGAGGCGAAGGCGATCGAAGCGAAGGGTGTCGCCGAAGCCGCCGCGATTCTGAAGAAGGCCGAGGCGTGGAAGGAATTCAACGAAGCGGCGCGGTTGCAGACGATTCTTGAACGGCTGCCGTCGATTATCGAAGCCTCCAGTGGTGTATTCGGCGCGGTGGCGGCGCCGCTCGGCAACATCGATAAGGTGGTTGTGATCGACCAGGGCGGTGGCGGCAACGGCCAGAGTGGCATCACCCGGCTCGCCAATACAGGACCGGCGGTGGCGTTCAACCTGCTTCAACAGTTGGAGGCGCTGGGTTTGAACGTACCAGCCGTCATGGAACAACTCGGTCTGAAGAGCGGAAACGGCGCCAAACCCGTGGAGACGGCCCCGGGAACCGGCGCGACCGTCTGAGGCCGCCCGCGCCACGCCGGAGAGTCGTAGTCTGAAGATGTAGGAATGCGAAGGCGCGACTTTCTCACAATGGCTGCCGGCGCCGCGGCGATGCGCGCGGCGATACCGGAAGGGACCGTGCTCGTTCACGAGCACGTCATGGTCGACTTCGTGGGAGCCGCCGGGATTGGACCCGGCCGTTACGATCCCGAAGAGGTTTTCGCTACCGCCCTCCCGAAGTTGGAGGAAGTGAAGGCGCTGGGATGCCGGCGCCTGCTGGAGTGTACGCCGAACTTCCTCGGCCGGGATGCGGCGTTAATGCAGCGGCTCGCCGAGGCGTCGGGCCTGGAAATTTGGATTAATACGGGATTATATGCGGCGGCCGAGCACAAGTTTCTCCCGGAATTCGCGAAGGAAGAATCGCCGCATCAACTGGCAGAGCGGTGGATCAAGGAAACGCGCGACGGCATCGACGGCGTTACCCCGAAGTTCATCAAGATCGGCGTGAACAAGGGGCCGCTTCATCGGTGGGACCGGAATATCGTGACAGCCGCGGCGCTGGCCGTGCGCGAAACGGGATTGACAGTGGCTTCGCACACCGGCGATGGGCGCGCGGCGATCGAGCAGATTGAGATCTTCGAATCGCTGCGGGTGAGCCCGGCCAAGTTCGTCTGGGTCCATGCGCAGAGCGAGAAGAACCACGACTTTCACGAGCAGGCGGCGCGCTCCGGCGCTTGGGTGGAGTTCGATGGCGTCCGCGAGCGGTCGGCGGACTGGCACCTGGACTGCGTCCGCTTCATGGCGAGCCGCGGGCTGCTCGGACAGACACTGATCTCCCAGGATTCGGGCTGGTATCGCGTGGGCGAACCCGGCGGCGGCGAGTACAACAGCTACACGTATCTATATACGGATTTCCTGCCGAGGCTGGAAGAAGCGTGGGTGACGCGGCTGATGCTGGAGAACCCGGTGGAGGCGTTCGGGGATTAGCAAGCGGCGGAGCCGACGGCAAACAAAAAGGCCGGCCCCTTGCGGGACCGGCCTCTTGCCCTCCTCCTCCTCCTCCTTCATCCTGGGTCAGCGTTGCGGCACGGACCGCGCGTAGAGGACGTGCTCGACGGGTCGGCCGATGGTCTGCGCGATTTCGCGCTCACGGCGGCTCTTGCGGATGGTCTTCACTTGGGCCGTGTAACCCGGCCAGACCTCCGCCAGGAAGTATTCGTTGCCGTAGCGGTGGAACACCAGCTTGCAGTCTGACGAATTGCCGGCCGATTTGGCGTTCGTGAGCAAGAAAACGGACGGCGAACCGCTCGGCTTGTGGATCCGGATCGCGCTCGCCACACCGGGCTGCGAGACCCGGTATTCTCCCGCTTTCATTTGGACGGCGCCCGCGTGAAAGTCGAACGGAACGTTCGCGACCAGCATGGCGCTCTGTGCGTGGGCCGTAACGGCGGCCATTACCACCACCGCGACTGCCAAAAGTATACGTTTCATGGTCTCTTTTCCTCCTCAACAAGAGATCGAGGTTTGCTGTCTCTTCCGATCCAGGTCCTCGCCGTGGAATTGTGCACGCCGCACGCCACTTCGCAAGTCGTTTGTTTGCCTCAGCACGGCGGCCGGAGGCCGTTCCGTTCTTATCCGTTCCGGCAAACTGCCGCATCAATCGGATAAGCCGCCGCCGTATACTGCATAGAAAGCATGTCGAGCGTGAGACTCCTCGCCGTCGCCGGCCCGGTGAAAGGCACTGTGATCCCCTTGGACGGTGAACATCTCGTGATGGGCCGGAGCGCCGCCTGCGACTTCGTTCTCGACGACCCGGCCGTCTCGCGGCGCCACTGCGCCATTCGCAGCGAGAACGGCAAGTGGGCGGTCACCGATATCGAGACCCGCAACGGGACCTTCGTCAACGGCGCCAGGGTCCACGAGCAGGGACTGAAACACTGCGATCAGATTCGCGTGGGCGCGTCACTGTTCCTGTTTCTCACCGAACCCGAGGGGTACGGCTCTTTACTACCGGACCTGCCGCCGGAGCCCGCCGATATCACTCATACCGTGGTGATTCGCACCGACGATTCGTTAGTCCTGCGCGGCGCCGTGGCCGCTCAAGAGTTACAGACGCTGCTCTCTCTCAGCGGCGAGATTCACGCGATCCGGAAGCTGGACGACCTCCAGCGGCGGCTCCTGGAAGCCATCTTCGAAGTAACGCCCGCACGGCATGCCGGAATCCTCTGGTTCGACGCCGAATCCGCCGATCCCTACGAATCCTTCGGCTGGGAACGGGAGAAGGGACGCGCCCCCGCGCCGGAGGTCTCACGAGCCGACTTGGAGCGGGTTCAACGGGAACGAGTGGCCCTGGTCAGCGAGAGCCCGCGTCAGTCCGGCGCCACGGTCATCCTCCCGCTTCGCTCCGCCGAGGCGGTTTTTGGCGCGATCGCCGTGCAGTCCGGTGAGGCCTTCCGCGAACGTCACACGCAACTCCTGGTGGCGGTCGCGGCCATCTCGTCCACCGCGCTCGATACCGCACACCGTCTGCAATGGCTGGAGAGCGAAAACAGCCGCCTGCGCGCCGAGATCGGTTTGCAGCACAACATGGTCGGCGAAAGTCCGGCGATGCGGGCCATCTTCCGGCAGATCGACAAGATCGGCCCTTCGGAAGCCACCATCCTGATTCTGGGCGAAAGCGGCACCGGCAAGGAACTGGTGGCGCGGGCGATTCACGCATCGAGCCCCCGCGCGGCACGGCCGTTCGTCGCCATCAACTGCGCGACGCTCTCGGAGACGCTGCTCGAAAGCGAACTGTTCGGCCACGAGAAGGGCGCCTTTACGGGCGCCGTCGCGCAGAAGCGTGGCAAACTGGAACTCGCCGAAGGCGGCACGCTCTTTCTCGACGAGATCGGTGAGGTGGCGCCGCTGCTGCAAGCGAAACTGTTGCGCGTCCTCCAGGAGCGCGAGTTCGAACGGGTCGGCGGCGTGAAAACGCTGCGCGCCAACATCCGGGTGATCGCGGCCACGAACCGCGATCTGGAGGAACAGGTGCGGACTCACCAGTTCCGGCAAGATCTCTATTTCCGTCTCAACGTCATTGCGATTCGCATGCCCGCGCTGCGCGACCGCCGCGAAGATATCCCGCTGCTGGCCGACTACTTCCTCCAGCAGTTCGCCGCCAAATCGGGCCGCCCGATCAGCGGCTTTGCGCCTGCCGCGCGCGCCTGCATGGCTACCTACTACTGGCCCGGAAACGTTCGTGAGTTGGAAAACACGGTGGAGCGCGCGGTCGTTTTGGGATCGTCCGAGTTCGTTCTGCCCGAGGATCTGCCGGAGTCGCTGCTTGAAACCTGGCAGCCGCCCGATACCGAGGAAGGCGGGTACCACGAACAGGTGCGCCTCAGTAAACGCCAGATCATCATACGCGCGTTGGAGGAGTGCGGCGGCAACCAAGTGCAGGCAGCTCGTTCGCTTGGGCTCAACCCCACTTATCTCTCGCGCCTGATCCGTAACCTCGACCTGCGATAGAATCCGTGCTTTATAGGGAGAGCACTCATGAGCAACGAAACCGGCCGCCGCGGCTTTCTCAAATCCACGGCCGCGGCGGCCCTAACCACGAACCTGTTCACCGGCCAGGTACGCGGCGCGAACGATCGCGTCCGTGTCGCCCACATCGGGATGGGCCGCATGGGCCGGTCGAATCTCAACTTCTCGATGAAGCAGGACAACGTCGAGATTGCCGCGGTCTGCGACGTGTACCAACCGCATCTCGACCAAGCGGTGGAACTGGCCGGCGGGCAGGCCAAGGGCGTGAAGGATTTCCGCGAGATCCTCGCCGATAAGTCGATCGACATTGTCTGCATCTCGACGCCCGATCACTGGCACGCCTACATGACCGTGGAAGCCTGTAAGGCCGGCAAGGATGTTTACGTCGAGAAGCCGATCTGCGTCACGGTCGAAGAAGGGGTGAAGATGGTGCAGGCCGCGCGGAAGTATAAGCGCGTCGTACAGGCCGGCACGATGCAGCGGTCGGGTGTCCATTTTCAGAAGGCGTGCGATATCGTCCGCTCCGGCGAACTCGGCCTGGTGACCTTCGTTCGCTGCTGGAACTACGGCAACGCGCAACGGGAGGGGATCGGCAATCCGCCGGACGGGCCGCCGCCGCCGGAACTCGATTGGGATATGTGGCTGGGGCCCGCGCCAATGCGGCCGTTCAACCAGAACCGTTTTGGGGTGGATCCCAAGGCGTTCTCGCACTTCCGCTGGTTCTGGGATTACGCCGGCGGCATGA
>CAYPUQ010000120.1:0-14450 GCA_964413655.1 uncultured Solibacteraceae bacterium
ATGCGGCGAGGAGCGCGAATCTCACCGGCCCAGTATGGACGATCGGCTCGCGTAGTTCAACACCAGCGATGGGAAGACGCCGAGCACGAGTGTCGCCACGGCCGAGCCGTAGAGCGCCAGCCGGATGCCGGGACTCGCGGCGGGAAGACCGGACATGGACTCGCCGGGCTCGTGGAAGTACATCACCACCATGACGCGAAGGTAGTAGTAAGCCGCCACGGCCGAGTTGAGCAGGCCGATCACCGTGAGCCAATACAGTTTCGAATCGATGGCCGCTTTGAAGATGTAGAACTTCCCGAAGAACCCGCCGGTCAACGGCACGCCAATGAACGACAGCAGAAAGATGGAGAAGATCGCGGCAATCGCCGGCTGTAGTTTGGCGAAGCCGGCCAGGTCGTCGATGCGGACGTAACGTTCGCCTTGGCGGGCGAAGTAGGTGACCACGGCGAACGCGCCGACGTTCATAAAAGCGTAAGCGGCCAAATAGAACATGGCGGCGGCGGTTCCGATCTCCGAGTGCGCCGCCACGGCCACCATCACATAGCCGGCGTGCGCGATCGAAGAATACGCCAGCATGCGTTTGATGTTCGACTGCGCCAGCGCGGCAAAGTTACCGACGATCATGGTCATCAGCGCCGAGATCCAGATGATGGGCACCCAGCTTTCGCTCACGTCCGCGAAGGCGGTGGAGTACACGCGCAGCAGCACGGCGAAGGCCGCCGCCTTGGGTCCGGCGGACATGAAGGCCGTGACCGGCGCGGGCGCGCCCTGGTACACGTCGGGCGCCCATACGTGAAACGGCGCGGCGGAGACCTTGAACGCGAAACCGACGAACATCAGCGCCGCGCTGGCCGAGATCAGCAGCGCCGGCGGCATCTGCACGGGATTGCGCAGAAAGGCGCGAATCTCCTCCAGGTTGGTCGCGCCGGTAATGCCGTAGATCCAGGCGATGCCATAGAGGAGAAACGCGGTGGCGAAGGAGCCGAGCAGGAAATACTTAATGGCGGATTCGTTGTTGCGCTTGTCGTCGCGGAGATAACCGGCCAGCACGTAGGTAGCGATGGAGGAAATCTCGAGGCCGATGAAGATCATGATGAGTTCGTTGGCGGTCACCATCAGCGACTGCCCAACCAGCGAGAAGAGCACGAGAGCGTAGTAATCGCCCGTGTCGGCCTTTTCCCGCGTCAGATAAGCCGCCGAACAGAGCACCGCCAGCGCGCCCACCACCAGCACCAGCATTCGAAAGAAGCTGGCGAAGCCGTCGACCAGTATCATCTGCTGGAACGCCGGACCGGGATTCATCGCGGCCACGACGGTTCCGACCATCGCCAGCACGATCGCCGCTAGCGCGACATAGGCCGTGTTCCGCCGGTGGCCCTCGCCGGCGCGCGCTTCCATCGCCATCACGAGCGAGCCCGCGAGGATCAGAACGATCTCGGGCAACAGGCGGATGTACTCCGCCAGCGTTGGTATGAACCGGCTAATCTCCACGAGCAAGCTCCTGCGCGACGACAGCGGGTTGCGTGTTGCGCTGCTTCACCTGGTATTCCACGCTCACCTTGGCCTTCTCCAGAATCCGCGCGTTGGCGGCGGTCACGGGCTTGAGGAACAATTGCGGACCGACGCCCATCCAGACCATCAGCACCAGCATCGGCGCCAGCGCGATCCATTCGCGGCGGTTCAGGTCCGGCATGTGATGCTTCACCTCGTCCGGGGTCTCGCCGAGGAACGCCCGCTGGTAGAGCCACAGCATGTAGCACGCCGACAGAATCACGCCGACGGCCGCGGCCACCGCCCACGAGAAGTTCGCGATGGCCGCACCCTGGAGAACCAGGAACTCACCGACGAAGTTATTCAGCATCGGCAGGCCGATGCTGGCCAGCGTCGTCACCAGGAAGACGGAGGCCAGCCAAGGCGCGGGCGTCGCCACGCCGCCGTACGCCTTGATTTCGAGCGAATGCCGGCGCTCGTACATCATGCCCACCAGCATGAAGAGCGCGCCGGTCGAGATGCCGTGATTCAGCATCTGGTAGACCGCGCCGTCCATCCCCTGCTGCGTGAACGAGAAGATGCCGAGCACGACGAAGCCCAGGTGGCTGACCGAGGAGTAGGCCACCAACTTCTTCATATTCGGCTGCACCAGCGCCACCAGCGCGCCATAGATGATGCCGACGATGGAGAGCGCCACGATCCAGCCCTGGCACTCGTACGCCGCATTGCCGAACAGCGGCAGACAGTAGCGCACGATCCCGTACGTACCCATCTTCAGCAGAACCGACGCCAGCATCACCGAACCGGCCGACGGCGCTTCGACGTGCGCGTCGGGCAGCCAGGTATGCAACGGGAAGAGGGGTACCTTAATCGCGAAAGCGATGAAGAACGCGAGGAACAGCGGCAACTGCTCGGCCGAGGTGAGCGCTAACTGGCCGTTTTCGATCATCGCCAGAATTTCCGGGTAATCGAAGGTGCCGGCTCGCGAGTAGAGATAGAGAATCGCGGCGAGCATCAGTACCGAACCGGCCATCGTGTACAGGAAGAACTTGACGGTGGCGTAGATGCGGCGTTCATGGCCCCAAATACCGATCAGGAAGTACATCGGAACCAAGGTGACTTCCCAAAACACGTAGAACAGGAACAGATCCATCGCCACGAACACGCCAATAACGCCAAACTCCAGCAACAGCAGGAGCGCGTAGAACTCCTTAACGCGTTCCTGAATGTAGTCCCAGGAAATGAGAATACAAACGGGAGTCAGTAGCGTGGAAAGAATGACCAACCACAACCCGAGGCCGTCGAGCGAAATGTGATAGCGAATGGCGGGCGAGTCGATCCAGGAAATGTTGGTTGCCCACGCCTCGCCGCTTTCGGTGACCGCACCGGCCAAGCCGAGCGACAGCACGAAGACCGCCACGGAAAGCGCCAGCGCCACCGTTCGCGCCGACTGCTTCGGCAGCAGCAGAACCACCAGGAAACCGATCAGCGGGAGGAACAGAACGACGTTGAGCAGCATTATTGGGCGCCTCCCAAAACGCCTGCGCCGAAGACCACCAACACCGCGCCAACCACCACCCACACCGCGTAACTGCGAATGTTGCCGGACTGCAACAGCCGGAGACCGCCGCCGATGCCGCGCGAGAGGGAACCGACGCCGTTCACCGCGCCATCGATGATGCCGGCGTCGATGCCGCGCCACAGAAACGTGCGCGACCCTTCCACCAGCGGCTTCACTATCGTGGCATCGTAGACCTCATCGACAAAGTACTTGTTGTAGACGAGGCGATACAGCGTCCCGGCGCTTTCGGCGATCCGCCCGGCCAGTCCGGGCTGAGCGATATAGACGTACCAGGCCAACGCGATGCCGAGCAACCCGGCGGCCGAGCCGATGATCTCCAGCACGATGTTATGGCCGTGGCCGGCGAGCGGGAAGATCGGGGCCAGAATCTCCGGAATGTTGAAGAGGATTCCACCCAGGATCGAGAGCGCGGCCAGCACCGCCAGCGGAACCCACATCACCGGCGGCGATTCGTGCGGATGACCATGGCCGCGAAATTCGCCCCAGAACGTCATAAACATGGATCGAGAGACGTAGAAGGCCGTGACGCCGGCGGTGATCACCGCCACCCAGTACATCCACGGCGAATGCTCGTGCACCGCGCCGAGAATGGCCTCCTTGCTGTACCAGCCCGAAGTGAACGGCACGCCCGAGATGGCGACCCAGGCGCAGGCCAGCACGGCGAACGTAATCGGAATCTTCTTCCGCAGTCCGCCCATGTGCCGCATGTCCTGTTCGTGATGCAGCGCGTGAATCACGCTGCCGGCGCCGAGGAAGAGCAGCGCCTTGAAGAAGGAGTGCGTCACTACGTGCCAGATACCGGCCGAGAAGGCGCCCACGCCGAGCGCCAGGAACATATAGCCGAGCTGCGACACGGTCGAATAGGCGAAGACCCTCTTGATGTCGAACTGGGTCAAACCGATGGTCGCGGCCAATACCGCCGTGATGAGGCCAACCAAGGCCACCGTCTCCATCGCGACCGGCGCGTGCAGGTAGAGGGGAGCCGACCGCGCCACCATGTAGACACCCGCGGTCACCATCGTCGCGGCGTGGATCAGCGCCGAAACCGGAGTCGGACCTTCCATCGCATCCGGGAGCCAGACATAGAGCGGAACCTGCGCCGACTTGCCCGTCGCGCCCACCAGGAGCAGCAGACAAATCGCCGTCAGGACACCGGCCGACTGCTCCACCGGCATCGGACCCACCGCCTGGTTCACCGCGGGAATGTCGAGTGTCCCGAATGTAATGAAGATCAGAAAAATGGCCAGCGTGAAACCGAAGTCGCCGATGCGGTTCACGATGAACGCCTTATTCCCGGCGGTGGTCGCACTGTGTTTCAGGTAGTAGAACCCAATCAGCAGGTAACTGCACAACCCGACACCTTCCCAGCCGACGAACATGACCAGATAGTTATTCGCCAAAACCAGCATCAGCATGAAGAACATGAACAGGTTGAGGTAGGCGAAGAAGCGGTAGTAGCCATCCTGGCCGGCCATGTACCCGGTGGCATAGATGTGAATCAGCATGCCGACGCCGGTCACCACCATCAGCATGACCGCCGTCAGCCGGTCTACCGACAACTCGAACGGAATCTGCAGCGCGCCGCTGGCAAACCATGTGAAGTAGCGCTCCACATGAATCGTTTCCAGCGGGGCCAGCGCGCTGAGAACCTTCAGTGCCCACAGAAAGCTGAGGACAACAGTACCGACGGCGACCGCGTCCACCAGGCTTTTGGAGAACCGGCGTCCGAGGACGCCGTTAATCAGGAAGCCCAGCAGCGGGAGGGTCGGGATGATCCAGAGTTGTTGGTCCATCGGGTTAGTTTTTGAGCGAATTTAGTTCGTCGACCTCGAGCGTCTGGCGGTTCTTGAAGACCGTCAGGATGATCGCGAGGCCCACGGCGGCTTCCGCCGCGGCCACCACCATGACAAAGAACGTGAAGATATGGCCGTCCACTTGTTTGAGTTGGTACGAGAACGACACGAAGCTTAAGTTCACGGCGTTGAGCATCAGTTCGATCGACATGAACACTGTGATCAGGCTTTTGCGGAAAATGAAACCGGCGACGCCAAGCGAAAACAATATGGCGCTCAGGATCAGGTACCAGGAGAGGGGGACGGTGGCGGGAATCGGAGGCATGACCTAATCCAACTCCTTTTTAGCGAGGACAACTGCGCCGATAATCGCGATCAGAATCAGCACCGAAGTCGCCTCGAACGGCAGCACGTACTTGGTGAACAGCACCTCGCCGATCGCGCGTGGACCACCGAGCTGAAACTCGCCGAACCGTACATGCGGCGTATCCGGCAGCGACCGCTGGATGAGATAGGCGATGAGCGCGAGAAACGCCGCCAGCGCGGGCAGTCCCACCAGCGGCGCCATCCAACTCCGGCCCGGCGACGCCTCGGCCCCGGCGTTGAGCAGCATAATCACAAACAGAAAGAGCACCATGATGGCGCCCGCGTAGACGATCACTTGCGCGGCGGCGATGAATTCGGCGCCCAGCAGGAGATAGAGGAAGGCGAGCGAGCACATCACGCCGATCAGCGACAGTGCGCAGTGGATGGGGTGGGTCCGCAGCACCAGGTTGATGGCGCAGGCCACCGCGATCGCCGCGAACAGAAAGAAGAATATCGCGTCCATGTCTTAACTTTTCGAGAACGCGGCCACCAGGGCCGCGGTCACAAACAGGTTGACGAGCGAGACCGGGAACATGAACTTCCAGGCGAACTTCATGAGCTGGTCGTAACGGAAGCGCGGCAGCGTGCCGCGTACCCAGATAAACAGGAACAGCAACAGGCCGGTCTTCGCCACGAACCAGAAAAGCGGCAGCAGGATCTGTTGGGTGGCCGGGATAAGGAAAACGCCCCCCAACAGGAAGGCGACGAATCCGAAGGCCGGGAACGTAAACCGGTCCCAGGGGCGCGACTTCATCGCCTGCGCGCCGTGGAAGAACAGCATCGCGGCCGCGCCCCAGTGGAGCAGCACCGGCAGGTAGTTGATACCCGTCCAGTCCGGCAGCGGCTGAGTCCAGCCGCCGAGGAACAGGAGCGTGCCCAGCGCGCAGATTGTCACAATATTGCAGTATTCGGCCATGAAAAACAGCGCGAACTTCATCGAACTGTACTCGGTGTGGAAGCCGGCGACCAGTTCGTTTTCGGCTTCGGGCAGGTCGAAAGGCAGGCGGTTTGTCTCGGCGAAGGCGGCGATCAGGAACATGACGAAGGCAACGATCTGCGGAAACGGTCCCTGGAAGACGGTCCAGTTCGGGATGAATCCGAGGAGAAATCCCTGTTGCTGTTCGGCGATCGAGCGCAGGCTGAGCGTGTTCAAGAGCAGCAGCGGCGAAGTGATGGCGAAGGCCAGTGGAAGCTCGTAGCTGATCATCTGCGCCGACGAACGCAACGCTCCCAACAGCGAATACTTGTTGTTCGAAGCCCAGCCGCCGAGGGCGATCCCGTAAACGCCCAGGCTCGACAGCGCCAGCAGGAACAGCACGCCGATGTTGAGGTCGGTGAGTTGCATGTATGTTTCAATCCCGAAGATCTCCACCTTCGGACCGAACGGGATTACGGCGATGGCCGTCAGCGCCAATGCAACACCGAGGAACGGCGCCAAGACATAGAAGAACTTGTTCACGTGCTCCGGAATGAGGTCCTCTTTCGTCATCAGCTTGATGACGTCGGCCAGCGGCTGCAGCAGGCCGTGCGGGCCGACGCGGTACGGACCCATCCGGATCTGGATATGCGCCAGCACCTTGCGCTCAATCCACTGGATATAGGCCAGCGCGGTGAGGAGAACAAAGGCGACGATGCCCGCCTTCACCAGACTCAGCACATAGAAGTTGTTCAGAAGATCGAGAATCATCGATTGTGTTTATTTCGCGCAGGCGAGCGGCCACCTGCCCCTCCAGCCGCTCGTTCCGCGGCGCACGTTCATCGGTCCTCTTAGCGCCGTGCCTGGTACAACTGGCCGGGAGCTTCCATGACGGACTTCAACATCCGGGAATAGCGGCCCAACGATCCGGAGGTGAATAGGGTGTCCCGCTCAGACCGGATCAGGCCGGGCAGCGATTCAACAGCGACGCGGCCGTTCACCGGGATCGTGGCGGCGGCCCCTCCCGTGATGATGACAGGCAAAGGAATATTATACCCGTGCACCGACGCGGCAATCTCCTCGAAAACCCTGTCGGGATTGGCCGGACCAAGATCAAACCGCAGCGCTCGCGCCAGAATGCCGAAGATGTCCAGATCGCTCTTCGTGCCCATCACGCTCAACCCCCTCTTCAGGCGCTGCACTTCGCCGCACACGTTGGTCACCGTGCCGGTCTTTTCGTAAGCCGAAGCCGCCGGCAGGACCACATCGGCGCGCTTCGCGGTCCCGGTGAGGAACAGATCCTGCACGACGACGAAAGCCTTCTCCGAGGCCAGCGCGGCGTTTTCGAGCGGGTTCGCTCCGACTACCCAAAGTGCGTCCAGTTCCGGATCGGCAAGCATCTCCGGCAAGGTCATGCCGCGCCCGCCGTCCACCGGCCGGTAGCCGGGGCCGAGTTCGGGCAGCAAGCCCATGTCCATCGCGCCGCGCGAATTCGAGTAATCCACGAGGCACACGTACTTCACCGGAATCCCCAGCGAGTCGCCGAAGGCCACCAGCCGCCGGAGGGCCTCGCCTTTCACCGCGTCGCCAAACAGGATGACGAGTTCCTGTTCCGCCCGTAGCGATTCCGCGAGCGACTCGACCACCACCAGTTCCTGGCCCTCTTCCGCGAGGGCACTCTTCACCGCGTAATCGTCCTCACGCACGGGGCCCGGTGTAACGGTGTAGATTCGCGCCTGGTGGTGCCGCCAGTTGGCGCGAAGCTGGAAGGCCAGCAGCGGATGCTGTTGGGCCAGGTCCGCGCCAATTACCAGCGCGGCCTTGGTCGTGTAGAGATCGCCGGTGGTGGCCAGCACGTTTTCGCGGCCCGCCAGCGAATCGAGCAGCGTCATCATGTCGCCGCTGCGGCGATGATCGATGTTGTTCGTGCCAAGACCCTGGCGCGCGAACTTCTGCAGGTAGTAATTCTCCTCGTTAGTGGTGCGCGTGGAACCGATGACGCCGAACCGGCCGCCGGCCGCCTTCACTTCCTGAAACTTCTTCGCCACCGCGGCCAGTGCGGCCGACCACGACACTTCCTCGAACTGGCCCCCGGCGTTGCGCATCAGCGGTGCTTGCAGCCGCTCGGGATGATTGTAGAAGTCGAACGCGTAGCGGCCCTTGATGCAGAGAAACTCGCCGTTGATACCGGACCGGTCGCGATTGTTTCCGCGCATGATCTCGTTGTTGCGAACCGACAGCGTCGTCTTGCAGCCGTTCGAGCAGTGCGCGCAGATGGTGCCCACGTGCTCCATCTCCCACGGCCGCGTCTGGTAGCGGTACGTACCGCTCGTCAGCGCGCCTACCGGACAGATATCGATGCACGCGCCGCACTCGTCGCACTCGAGGTGGTCGCCCTTGTTCGGCGTGATCTCCGAATAGGCCCCGCGGAAGGTGACGCCGAGCGCCTTCACGCCGATTCCCTCGTCGCAAATCCGTACGCAGCGGTAGCAGAGGATGCAGCGCGGCGCGTCGAAATAGACCACCGGCGACCACTGCTTCTCGTCGACGTGATGCTTCACTTCGGTGAAGCGCCCCTCGCCGGCGCCGTAGCGGAACACCATGTCCTGCAGCTCGCACTCGCCGCCTTTGTCGCAGACGGGGCAGTCCAGCGGGTGATTAGTCAGCAAAAACTCGAGCATCGCCTTGCGCGAGTGCACCACGTTCGGCGACTCGGTCCGCACCACCATGCCTGGACCCACCGGCAGCGTGCAGGCTGCTTGGAGCTTCGGCATCTTCTCGACTTCGACCAGGCACATCCGGCAAGCCGCTTGCAGCGCCAGACCCTCGTAGTAGCAGAAGGCCGGAATCTCGATGCCGGCCGTTTTGGCCGCGTCGATCACCAGCGTCCCCTGGGCCGCTTCAATGGTCTTGCCGTCGATTGTGAGTGTGACCCGATCCGCCATTTACACCACCACCAACTCGCCGGGAACCGCGACCAGTGTTTTGCGTCCCAACTTGGCCTCGAACTCCTTGCGAAACTTCTTGACGATCGAAATGGTCGGCAGCGCCGCCGCGTCGCCGAGCGCGCAGAAGGTGCGGCCGAGCATGTTCTCCGCCAACTCGCCGACCATGTCGATGTCGCGCGAGGAAGCCATGCCCTCGTCGAGGCGCGTCAGCAGCTTCTTCAGCCATAGCGTGCCCTCGCGGCACGGAATACACCAGCCGCAGCTTTCATGCGCGTAGAACCGCATGATACGCAGCGCTACCCGGACCATGTCCGTGTCCTCGTCCATGATCACGACGCCGCCCGAACCCAGCATCGTGCCCGCCTTCGCCATCGAGTCGTAGTCCATCGTCAGGTCCCACGCCTCCTCACCGGTCAGCACGGGACACGAAGAACCACCCGGAATGAACGCCTTCATCTTCTTGCCGTTCCGGATGCCGCCGCCCACTTCCTCGATCATCCGCCGCACCGGGAAGCCGAGCGTCAACTCGTACACGCCGGGCCGGTGCACATGCCCGGTGACACAGGTCAGCTTCGTGCCGCCGGCCTTCGGTATGCCAAGCGCCGCCCACTGCTCACCGCCCATCTGAATAATGCTTGGAACGGCGCAGTAGGTCTCGACGTTATTCAGGATCGTCGGACACTGAAACGCGCCCACCGCGGCCGGAAACGGCGGCTTGATCCGCGGGTTGCCGCGCTTGCCTTCGAGCGACTCCAGCAGCGCCGACTCCTCGCCGCACTCGTAAGAGCCGGCGCCGGTATGCGTGCTGAGGTCGAAATCGTAACCCGACCCGAGAATGTTCGTACCGAGATAGCCGCGAGCGTATGCTTCCTCGATCGCGCGATCCAGGATATCGATCAGGTAGCGGTACTCGCCGCGCACGTAGATCCAGCCGCGATGCGAATCGATCGAGCGCGCCGCGATCAGGACGCCTTCGATGAGCAGATGCGGATCGTGCTCCATCAGCACCCGGTCCTTGCACGTACCCGGTTCGGATTCGTCGGCGTTCACGACCATGTACTTGGGCTTCGGCGAACTCTTCGGCACGAAGCTCCACTTCAGCCCGGCGGGAAATCCGGCGCCACCGCGACCGCGCAGGTTCGACGCTTTCACCTCGTCGATGATCTGTTCGCCCGTCATGCCGAGCGATTTTCGAAACGCCTGGTAGCCTTCGTTGGCGAGGTATGTGCCGATCGACTTCGAGTTTTCCAGCCGGATGCGCTTCGTGAGCACAATCGTCTCGGCCGGGTGAGGATCGTTGAAGAAACCGTTATGCCGCATCGTTGTCCTATTGAAGCTGCCGCAGCGAGTCGATGAGCTTGTCCAGTTCCCCGGCCGTCACCTTGTGGTAGAAGTCGTAATTTACCTGCAAGGCCGGCGCCCAGGAACACGCGCCAATACACTCCACTTCCTCAAGCGATATCGAACCGTCCGCCGTCACCTGGTTGTGGCCGATGCCGAGTTTCTTGCAGGCCTGCTCCCACAGTTCCTCGGCCCCCCACAGCATGCAACTGATATTGGTGCAGATCTGCAGGTGGGCCTTGCCCATCGGCTTGTCGCGCAACATCGTGTAGAAGCCAATCACTTCATCGACTTCGAGCGTCGTCACACCGCAGCGGGAAGCCACTTCGGCGGCGACTTCCTTCGTGATGCAGCCCACCTCGTCCTGCGCAAACATCAGCATCGGAATCAGTGCGCCGCGGTGGCGCCCCGGTGGGTAGTTCTGGAGCATCCTTTCAAACTTGGCTTCCAGTTCGGGCGAAAACGTCATGACTCCCTCAGATCCTAACGGTCCGTGTCGCCGAGCACGAAATCCATGCTGCCGAGAATCGCGATCGAGTCGGCGATCAGCCGGTCCTGGAACATTACCGGCAGCGCCTCGAGGTTTCCGAAACTCGGCGTGCGCATGAAAACGCGATACGGGTTCGCCGAACCGTCGCTGACCACGTAATAGCCCAGTTCGCCGCGCGGCGACTCGATGACCTGGTAGACGTCGCCGGCGGGAACGGAGAACCCTTCGGTGACGATCTTGAAGTGGTAGATCAGCGCCTCCATCTGCGTCTTCATCTTTTCGCGCTGCGGCAGCACCACGTGGGGCGCCTCGGCCTGCCACGGTCCATCGGGCATCCCCGCCATGGCCTGCTCCACGATCCGAACGCTCTGTGCCATCTCTTCCATGCGGACTTCGTACCGCGCGAACACATCGCTGGCCGTGCGGGTGGCCACTTCGAAATCGAACTTCTCGTAGCTGCTGTACGGCTCGTCCTTGCGGATATCCCACGGCACACCGGCCGCCCGGATCATCGGTCCAGTCACGCCCCACTCCAGCAAATCTTCCAGCGTGTTGTAGCCTACGCCGATCGTCCGGTCCCGGAAGATGGTATTGCCGGTCAGCAGGTTGTGGAACATATCCAGCCGCTCTTTGAAGGTGCCGATAAAACGACGCACAGTCTGTTCCCAGCCTCGCGGCGGCCCCAGCGCCAGCCCACCGATACGAAAATAGCTCGTCATCAGCCGCTGTCCGGAGAACATTTCGAAAATACGCAACAGTTCTTCGCGCTCGCGGAAGCAGTAAAAGAAGGCGCTCATCGCGCCAAGATCGAGGGCATGCGTGCCCAGCCAGATGACGTGGCTGCTGATGCGCGTCAACTCGGTCAGCAGCACGCGCATCCACTGCGCCTTCGGCGGAATCTCCATCCGCAGGAGCTTCTCGACCGCCAGAACGTAACAGAGATTGTTCGACAGGTTGGCCAGATAGTCCACCCGGTCGGTGAGCGGAACCACCTGCTGCCACGGCAGGTCTTCGCACTGCTTCTCGATGCCGGTGTGCAAAAACCCGATGTCCGGCCGGGCGTGGACGATGGTTTCACCGTCCAACTCAATTACGATACGGAGCACACCATGAGTGGAGGGATGCTGCGGACCCATGTTCAGGGTCATCGTGCGCCGCTGGGTTCCGGTGGTCCCGGCCGCGGGAAGTGTCGTCGTCTCGCTCAATTCGCCCCTCCTTTCCTCATTCGTGCTGGTAGTCGTACTTGTGCCCATGGACCGGGAAGTCCTTGCGCAACGGGTGGCCCTGCCAGTCGTCCGGCATCAGGATTCGCGCCAGATCCGGATGATTGCGGAACCTCACACCGAACAGGTCGAACACCTCCCGCTCGTACCAGTTGGCGCCCTTCCAGACCACGGTTACCGAGTCGATCTCCGAATATTCGCCGTCAACACGGCTCTTCAAACGCAGCCGCGACGACCGCTCGGTCAGCGAGTGCAGCAAATAGACCACTTCGAAGCGCGGCTCCACCGGATACCAGTCGACACAGGTCACCGCCGCCAGCCGGTTGAACCCCTGGGTTTCGCGCAGGAATCGGCACACCGGGACGATCTGTGCCGGGTGGATATCCAGGACGGGCTGACCCGCCTGGAAGCCGCCGCCGGTAATCGCCGCCGCATGGTGCTCACTGAGGGCAGCAATCGAGGGTATCGCCAGAAGCTCGTTGGATAACATTGGCAAATCTTAGTATTGCGTTCGGGTTACGGCTTGCGAGGCTGCCCGCCGATCGGAGACCAGTCGAACACCCCTTTTTTGTAGATGTAGTAGAAACCGCCAAGGATCAAATCCACGAATAGCAGCATCACGACGAAGCCGAACCAGCCCAGATCCTTGTAGACCACCACCCACGGAAACAGGAAGATGGCTTCCAGGTCGAACAGGATGAAGATCATGGCCACCAGGTAGAACTTCACCGAAAACCGCTCGCGCGCCGAACCGATCGGAGCGACGCCGCACTCATACGGCGAGTCCTTCACCTTGTTCTTGAGCTTCTTTCCCAGCAGGAAGGAAATGCCGATCATGCCGGCACCGACCGCGCAGGCGATCAACGCCTGCAAAATCACCGGGAAGTACACTTCTAATTGGGTTTCTGGCATAAGCCCAGCGTCAGTGAACGAGACCCTTTCCTGGCCGAATTGAGAGGGGAGCGAACTCTCACATTTGACTATAATGAGAGGCGGAAGCGGGTGTCAAACCGCGCCCTTTGACAAGCCCAATGACCGGCACTGAAATCATCGAAATCACCGTGAACGGAGAGCCCCGGCAGGTGGCGGCCGGCGCCGGAATCCTCGATCTGCTCGCCCAACTCGACATCGACCCCGAGCGCGTCGCCATTGAATTCGACCGCGAGATCCTCAAACGCGAGCACTGGTCCGGAACCCGGCTGCACCCCGGCGCCCGCCTGGAAATCGTGCAGTTCGTCGGCGGCGGGTGAGCCAGGAACCCGCCCCGTGAAAGCCCTCGTTAAGAAAGAGGCCCGGCCCGGACTCTGGGTCGAGGACATCCCCAAACCCGAGATCGGCATCAACGACGTCCTGATCCGCGTCCTGAAGGCCGGCATCTGCGGTACCGACGTCCATATCTACAAGTGGGACGAGTGGGCGCAGAGAACCATCCCGGTCCCGATGGCCATCGGTCACGAATTCGTCGGCGAGATCGTCGAGACCGGCTCGAACGTTCACGGTTTCCAGCCCGGTGAAATCGTCTCGGGGGAGGGCCACGTCGTTTGCGGCCGCTGCCGCAATTGCCTCGCCGGCCGGCGGCACCTCTGCAAAGACACCTCCGGCGTGGGCGTCAACCGTCCCGGCGCTTTCGCCGAGTACATCTCGCTGCCGATGACGAACATCTGGCGGCACTGGGAAGACATCCCGCTTGAAGTCGCCGCCATCTTCGACCCCTTCGGCAACGCCGTCCACACGGCCCGGGCGTTTCCCGTCTTTGGCGAAGACGTCCTCATCACCGGCGCGGGGCCGATCGGCATCATGGCCGCCGCCGTGGCCCGGCACGCGGGAGCGCGCTACGTGGTGATCACCGATCTCAACCCGTGGCGTCTCGACCTCGCCCGCAAAGTTGGCGTCACCATGGCCGTCAACCCGCGCGAGTTGCCCCTCGGGGCGGTGCAGAAGTCGCTCGGCATGAAGGAGGGCTTCGATGTTGGCCTCGAAATGTCGGGCGCCCCGGCAGCGTTTCGCGACATGATCGCCAACATGGCCCACGGCGGCCGCGTCGCGATGCTCGGTATCCCCAGCGAAGACATCGCCATCAACTGGAACGAGGTGATCTTCAACATGCTCACCATCCGCGGCATCTACGGCCGTGAGATGTACGAAACCTGGTACCAGATGTCGGTGATGGTCCAGTGCGGCCTCGACATCACGCCCGTCATCACCCACCGCTACGCGTGGCACGAATACGAGAAGGGTTTCCAGGCGATGATGTCGGGCGAGTCCGGCAAGGTTGTCCTCGACTGGACCGCCTAAATCAG
>CAYPUQ010000121.1:0-14431 GCA_964413655.1 uncultured Solibacteraceae bacterium
AACCCGCATTACAACGAGTCGAACTACCGGGCCAACGTGTCGTTGCCGCAATAACAGTGCGGGCGCCGGCCCATTACTCGCGTTCGATCTGCTCCACCAATTCCCTCGGCAACAGCGGCTTCAGGGCCAGATAATACCTCCGCGAGCCGAACAAGGTCGAGTTCGTCCTTCTTGCGTTCGCTGAGGTGCCGGGCCGGGTCGCTGAAGGCCCAGATCTTCCCCTGGGTGACATCTTCCAAGGATGCAATTCTCATCTTGACTCCCAAGATCTCACCTGTCGTAGCCCTTGACGGGTACTCCTGGTACCACTCGTCCGTGGTGAACTGGATTCGCAGATCGCTTCCGTGCCCTTCCAACAGTTCTGTCAGTCCACTCAACGCCTCCGCCGCCACCACGATATCCGGCTCCAGCGTGTACACCGGTTCAACGTAGTAATTGACCGCCAAGCCGCCGATCAGTCAGTAGGCTCCGCAGGACTCACAAGCCGCTATGACCCGCGCGAAGCCGCTTGCGCCCCGCGACTCGCGAGTTCGTAAGCCTCCACCGCTGTCACGACGCTACGTTACATAACGCGCAACGGCCGGCTCACCGTTTCCTCGCAACGAAGCGGGCCACCGGCATCTTGAGATGGAACCACTCGGTGGTGTCGTCCGATTCCTCGTACTGGAGGATCTCGAAATCGGGAAAGAGCGAGGGCAGTTCGCCGCGCTCGAGATCGCCCGGTACTCGCGGGTGCTTATCCGGCGGCTGGTGCATCAAGACCGGGGTATCGATGAGGATCAGACCGCGGGGCTTGATCGAGTTCCGGATGCGTCCGAGCAGTTGCTGGTCGTCGAATTGGATCGGAGCGTAAACGAGTAGCACGAGATCCCACTGATCGCGGCCATAATCGAATTCCTGTGCGCTGGCGCGAACGGCGGTCAGCGGCAGGCCGGCGTTTCGCGCCTGCTCTTCGGCGAGCCGGACGCCTTTGTCCGAGATGTCGAATGCGCAGACCCGCCAGCCTTGGCGGAGCAGGTACAGCGAGTTGCGGCCCTGCCCTGCGCAAATGTCCAGGGCCTTTCCAGGCGGCACGTTTTCGATCGAACGGACCAGGAGAGCATTCGGAGCCTGATCGAAGGGTGGGCTTGCCATCGAATAGACCCGGTTGAAGGTGAAGCGGCTCTTCTCAATACGCACCCACGACTGTGCCCGTAGGCCAAAGACGCCATTCTCCGCGCCCCGGATCATGGCGAACAGTCCGATCAGAAGCCCGGCGGCGCAGCCCAGAGCGATGAGGAGAATGCGGAGGAGCCGAGGTTTTGTTTTCCGGCGTCCGGTGCTCGTGTTCATTGTAGTGCCGGGTCGAAATCTTGCCGGCATTATTCAAGACACCGGAGTCCGGTTCAAAGTTCCCGCGCTTCAGAGATCGACGGCCGGCTTGCCGCCGGCGTGCGGCGTGGAGGAGTCGTCGCGCTCGGGCTTGTCAAAGCGCCGGGAGCCGGGCCAGAGATCGACGCCGATCCGATAGGCCGCTTTGCCGATCATGTGAGCGGCGATCGGCGCGGTGAGAAACACCAGCGCGATGACGAGAACGGCGCGCGTCGCCACGCCGAGATTTGCGAAGTGAATCGCCACCGAGGCGAGCATGCAGGCGATCCCAAGGGTCACGGCCTTCGTGGTGGCCTGCATGCGCGTAAAGACGTCGGGCATCCGCACCAATCCAACCGCGCCCAACAGCATGAACAGGCCGCCGAAGAGGAGCAGCGAGGCGGCAAGGAGATCTTTCATTGACGCCCCCGCAGTTCGATGTATCGCGCGAATGCAACCGTTCCGAGGAACGAAATCAGCGCCAGTACCATGGCCGCGTCGAGCAGAACCGGATCGCCGGCCATGACCGTATAAGCGGCAATGATCCCTACCGAGAGCGTTCCCATCAGGTCGAGCGCGACGACGCGGTCCGGCAGGCTCGGACCGCGCACCAAGCGCACCAGCGCTAGCAGCATTGCGGCCGCGAGCATCACGAGAACGCCAAACGCCGCCGCCGGCATCAGTCCCTGAGCCGGCCAGTTCATCGCAATAACTCCAACACGCGCCGTTCGAGGCCCTGCTTGATCTCGCGGCGCAACTCGTCGGGATCGTCCACGAACAGGGCGTGAATGTACATGGTCTGGCGGTCCTCGCTCACGTCGAGACAGACGGTGCCGGGCGTGAGCGTCACGAGGTTGGCCAGCATGGTGATCTCCTCGTCCGACCGGGCATCGAGCGGAATCGTCAGGATGGCCGGCCTCATCCGGTAGGCGGGCGTGATAACGTCGACGGCGACGCGAAAATTGGCGATCACAAGTTCTTTGAGGAAAAGCCCGATCAACAACACCAGTTGGCGGACGCGTTGGAAGTACTGCGACGGACCGACAATCTGCCGGGAGAATCGCAGTACCAGATAGCCCAGCGCGTATCCGAGCAGCAGATTCTCGGGCGAGAAATAACCAGTCGCGGCGGCCCAGACAATTGCGAGAAAAATGTTCCAGACGAAAATGTTCACGGCTGGGCCTCCAGCACGGCCCGCACGTAGGCCGTTGGATCGAGCAATTGACCGGCGGCCCGCGCCGACAGGTCGAGCAACGGGCCGGAAATAAGGCCAATCCAGAGAGTCACGCCGGCTAAAGCGACGATCGGCGCCAGCATGGTACGGACGGGCCTTCCTTCGGGTTCGCCTTCCGGCGCGTTCTTCCAAAACGCCTCGTTCCAGATTTTCATCATCGACATCAAGGTGAACAGGCTGACAGCGAGCGCCGCCCCGACGGCGACCCACGCCTCTGCTTCGAGACCGGCCCGGACGAGGGCCAGCTTCGCGACAAAGCCGGAAAGCGGTGGCAGTCCCGCCAGCGAAAGAGCCGGAATCAGAAACAGCACCGCGACGCCGGGATAGGCGGCATAGAGCCCACCCAGCTTCTTCAATTCGTAACTCCCGCCGAGCCGCCGCGCAACCCCGCTCACCAGAAAGAGATTCGTCTTCACGACAATGTGATGCGCAATGTAGAAAATCGATCCGGCCAGCGCGAGCGGCGTGTAAATCGCCAGTCCGAGAATCATGTAACCGATCTGGCTGATGATGTGGAACGAGAGAATGCGGCGAAACTCGTTCTGCGACACGGCGCCGAAGACGCCGCTTACCATCGTCAGCACCGCGATTACCAGCAGTAGCGAGTGAGTATAGCCCGGATCCTGGATGAACAGCAGCGTAAAGACGCGGATCAGTGCGTAGACGCCGACCTTGGTGAGCAGGCCGGCGAAAATGGCCGACACCGCCACCGGACACGTGTGATACGAAGCGGGCAGCCAGAAGAACAGCGGGAACACGGCCGCTTTCACGCCGAAGGCGACCAGGAACAGCATCGCGACGGCGATCACCGCGCCATTCTCGGGCATTCCTCGCAAACGCTCGGCGAGCGCCGCCATGTTCAGGGCGCCGGTGAGTCCGTAAAGGATGCCGATTCCAGACAGGAAAAGCGCCGACGCGATGAGATTGAGCGCCACGTACTTGATGGCGCCCTCCAGTTGGGGCCGCTCGCCGCCGAGCGCCAGCAGCGCGAACGAGGAGATCAGCATCACCTCGAACCAGACGTAGAGGTTGAAAATGTCGCCGGTGAGAAACGAACCGGAAACACCCATCAGCAGCACATTGAGCAGCGGATAGTAGCCATACCGCTCGCGCTCCTCGTCCATCGCGCCGAGCGAGTAGACAAAGACGGAAAGCCCCATCAGTCCGGTCAGGACAACCATGATGGCGCCGAAGATGTCGGCCACGAGTGTGATGCCGAAAGGCGGCGGCCATCCGCCGACCGGGCTGACGACAATGCCATGGCGGTGGGCCGCGGCGAGCAGCGCCAGCGCCGACAGAAAATGCGCGGCGGCTCCGATGGCGCTGATCCGGCGATGCCACAGCGGACGGCGGCCGATCACCAGGCACAGCGCGCCGGTTGCGAGCGGTATCAGGATCGGCAGCGTCAGCAGAGCATTCATCTGTCGGTCCGTTTGAGGCGGTCCAGATCGTCGGTGCCCGTGCTCTGAACCACACGGTGGATCAACACGACCGTGAAGGCGAGTACACCGAAGCTGATGACGATGGCGGTCAGAATCAATGCCTGGGGCAACGGATCGACGATCGGTATCTCAGGTTGGGTGAGACCGGCCGGCACCACCGGCGGAGCGTCGCGCCGGAGCCCCGCGGCAGTGAAGATCAGCAGGTTGACGGCGTGGGCCAGCAGCGCCAGCCCGATAATCACCTTGACGATGCTGCGGCGCATCAGCAGGTAGAATCCGGCGGCGAAGAGGATGCCAATGATCACCGCCATCAGGCTATTCACTGCGTTCCTCCGCGAGCGTGAAAACAATCTGCAGGAGAACGCCGGTGACCAGGAGGTAAACGCCCACGTCGAACACCAGCGGCGTTCCGACATGCAACTCGACGGGGTTGTCGCCCGGAATCTCAAGCACAGTCCACTTGGCGGCGAGGTACGGGCCGCCGGCCAGCAGGCTCGGCAGGCCGCTGGCAAGCGCAAACAGCAAACCGGTGCCGGCGAGCACCTGAGGATCGGCGCGCAGCAGGCGGCGGGCGGACTGAAGATCGAAAGCGATCCAGTAGAGCGCGAACGCCGAGGCCGCAATCAGGCCCCCGATGAACCCGCCGCCCGGCAGGTCATGGCCCCGCAACAGGAGAAACACCGAGAACAGCAGCATGAGCGGGACCAGAAAACGGGTGGCGGTTGCCAGGATCAGCGAGGTCACTGCGTATCCCCCTTCGAGAGCCGCAGCTTGAGCAAGGCGAACACGCCGGCTCCGGCGACGGCGAGAACGGTGATTTCCCCGAGGGTGTCGAGCGCGCGGAAGTCGACCAGAATGACATTGACGATATTACGGCCATGTGCGAGCGGAACGCTGCTTTCGGTCATCCAGCGGCTCAGCGAGCGATCGGGCTTGGCGTCGGCGGCGGACAGGATGAGCAGAGTGAGCAGGGTGCCGGCGGAGCCGGCCACCGCGACGTCGCGAAGATGCGTGGCGAAGGAGGATAAGTGGCCGAAGCGCGGCAGGTGATAGAGCACGAGGACGAGCAGGATGATCGTCATCGTCTCTACCAGGATCTGGGTCATCGCCAGATCCGGCGCTCCGAAGATGACAAAGATGAGCGAGACGCCCAGACCGGCCGCGCCGAGCGCCGCGATAGCCGCCAGCCGCGACGTTGCCAGTAGCGCAACCAGCGCCGCTGTCACAATCAGGGCCGCGAGAACGGCTTCGAGGAATTGAAGGTCGGTCCAATCGGTGCGCGGGAAGAACCCGGTTCGGGTCAGGATGGCGTGAAAGCCGAGTCCGGCCGTCACGGCGAGAATACTGACGACGTAGAAGCGGAGATAACCGTTCTGAAGGAAGCGGGTCTGCAGGCTCGCGAAGCGCAGGGAAAGATCGAGGCCGCGTGTCCAGAGTCGCTCCGGCGAGAGCGGCCGCAGGATCTGGAACGCCGCCGCCACACGTTGAATCACCGGCCGCGAGAAGTACAGCAGCGTTCCGGCGGCTATCGCCGCGCCGCTGAGCAGCAGCGGGATGCCGAAACCGTGCCAGAGACCGTACGCGGGTTCGCCCGCGCCGGGAACCACGCTCGCCGCGGCGGGGGCCAGCAGGCCGCGCCCCCAGGTTCCGGAAGTCAGACCGAGGACCACGCCGAGTGAAGCGAGCGCCAACGGACCCAGCCAGAGCGCCATATCGGGGGCGTGATGGATGTCCGCCGGCTTCTCCGCCGGCCGCCGGTAAGGCGCCAACCCTTGGATGGCGGCGACGGCGAATCCGCAAGCGCCGGCGATCACGCCGCCCGCCGCAAACCATGCGCCGGCGGCGGGGGCTCCCAGCGTCGCGGTAAGCAACTCCTCCTTGGCCACGAAGCCGGCCAATGGCGGCAGGCCGGCTAGCGAGGCGGCCGCGGTGGCGGCGATCGCGGACGGCAAACGCATCGCCGGGGCGGTCCCCCGCCAGTCGTCGACCATCCGGGAGTGAGTGGCGTGATCGAAAGTGCCGGCCATCAGGAACAGCGCGGCCTTATAAAGAGCGTGCGCGACAAGGAAGAAAACCATCGCCTGGGCCGCGGCGGCGGTGCCGGCGCCGATGAGCATGATCATCGCTCCGAGGGCGCCGATGGTGGAGTAGGCAAGCAGCCGCTTGGCGTCGCGCTGCGGCAGCGCGGTGACGAAGCCGATCACCATCGTGACGGCGCCGCCGCCGCCCACCAGCAGCAGCCATTCGGTGGTGCCGCCGAGCACCGGCGCCAGCCGCGCCAGAAGGTACACGCCGGCTTTCACCATCGTGGCCGAGTGCAGATAGGCGCTCACCGGCGTGGGCGCCTCCATGGCATTCGGCAACCAGAAATGGAAGGGAAACTGGGCCGACTTGGTGAACGCTCCGAGCACGATCAGGATCAGCGCCGGGAGGTAGAACGCATGCTCGCGCAGAATCGGCCCGGCGGCCAGAATGCCCGACACTTCGTAGCTGCCTGCCGCCGTGGCCAGTAGAACCAAGCCGGCGAGCAGCGTCAAGCCGCCCAGACCGGTCACCAAAAGGGTCTGAAGCGCGGCCTCGCGCGCCCGGTCGCGATGGTGATCGAAGCCGATCAGCAGGTACGACGTGAAACTGGTGAGCTCCCAAAAGATGAACAGCGCCACGACGTTGTCGGCCAGCACGACGCCGAGCATCGAAACGGTGAACAGCAACAGGATCGTGTAGAAGCGGTCCAACCGCGCGTCGCTGGCCAGGTAGGCACCCGCGTAGTGAAAGACGATGGCGCCAATGCCGGAGATCAGCAGGGCAAACATGGCGCTCAACCCGTCGAACCGGAAACTGAGTTGAAGGTCGAGCAGCGGCCCCCACTGGTACGCGGTTTCCAGCACCGGCGCCGGAAGCGCCGCCGACTGCCGCGCGAACCACGCGAAAACGGCCAGACAGGCGAGCGCGCCCGCCGCGCCCGCAAGGCGAATGGAGAACCGGCTCAGCCACGGCGTCGCGATGGCGAGTACAAACAGTCCGGCAATCGCCCCAGTCATTCCCGATCAGCCCTTCTTTTCGGCGCCTTGAGCCCAGCGTGTGCCGGCATCATATCCGCGCGGTGTACAGGCCCTAGTCCCCGCGGCGCGCCATCTGCCGGATCACATCGTAGCGGGTCAGCATACCGGCCAGGCGGCCGTTCTCGAGGACCGGTATGCGCTTGACATCGTTCTGCACCATGTTACGGGCAACGTCGGCCACTTTGTCTTCCACGTCCGCGCAAATTACGTTCGCCGTCATCACCTCGGCGGCCGTTGAGCGTTCGACGTCGAGCCGGATCTCTTCCAGGCTCTCCGGCGGCGCCCACTTGCTGAGCAGCGTGGTGGCCCGAACCAGCGAGAACGGTACCTGCTCCTCCTTCAGGAACAGGTCCGCCTCGGTGACAATGCCGACCACTTGCATGTCGTCGTCCACCACCGGCACACCGCTGATGCGGTTATCGATGAGCAACTGCGCAATTCGGGCAACCGACGTGTCCCTTTTCACGAAGATCGGCGGGGACGACATCAGTTCTCGAACTTTCATGCTTAAGCTCCTTAACTGCTTCAATCTGCAAAGGATTGGAAGCGTTGGGGGACGACTCGGGCGGACGCGGGAGCCCGCTCCATCCAGATTAGCAGAAGCTCATCTACGGGCTATGCGGAAGTATGATCGACGCAAGCGTTCCGCAGCCTCAGGGCTGCTTGAGCGTCGCTTCCAGCGGGGGGATCGCGAACCGGACCGGAATGTCGATGATTTGCCGCGTCGGGCTGACGCGAACGCGCACATGCCGGTCCGGTTTCTTCGCCGAGCCTTGCGGCTTCATGGCGAAGCTAAGTTTCGCCTGCTGGCCCTGCTCAAGCTCGTTCTTGTCGAGTTTCACCGACAAACCGGGCAGGTCCTGCACTTCCAGTTCAAGCTGGACTTTGCCCTGAAACGTGTTGGTCAGGACGATCTCGAAACTGGACGGCTCGTGACTGCTCAAATCCACCTGGTTCGCCGTAACCTTGACCGTACTCTGGATTTTGTCGAGCGTCGGAGCGCTGGCCATCGCCGCGGCCACAGCCTGGCGCGGATCGGCCGAAGCCTCGTTGGCGTCCTTCGCTTGCATCGATCCGAACGCCGTCTCCACGCCCTTTTCCGAATCGTAAGGCTCGACGAACCACATCCACTGCCCGTCCACCAGTTTCCACTTGGACTGCAGCGGCATGATGACCTTGTGCTTACCAAAGCCCAACATGACGAGGTCGGTATCGACCGAGAGGATTACGGCGGCCTTTGTATAGTCGTCCGCATACTTGATATGTTTGATCTCGTAGCCGCGCATGAACGGCTTCTCCATGTCGAAGAAGACTTGCTGGCTGTCCTCGGCGACCATGCTGAACACCTTCACGGTCTTCTTTTCCACGTGGGCGTCGTAGAACTGCGCAACTCGTTCCCGCAGCGCCCGGTCGATGGCTGGCGGCGCTTTGTCGAAAAGGGTATCCTGTGCGAGGAACGGCAAGGCTGCCAAAAACATGAATGCAGTCGCCCGGTACCACATAGTTCCTAGTATCCTCTATTCAGACGCGCGGGAGGGCATTTCGTTGCTCCGTTTGCGGCTCTCGCAACCTCTGCGACGAGGATCGCGTCAGAGAAGGCAAATGAGACTGCTCGCCGTGTTGCTCGTCATGGCCGCCATGGCCGCCGCCCAGGAGCGGTACAACCGCCACAGCATTCACATCCTCGGTGGCCCCAGCATTCCACGAGGGGAACTGAAGAACTTCGGAGTGGCCCCACTGTTCGGAGTCAATTATGGGTACCGCTTTCACCGGTACTTTCAGGTGGAGACAGGTCTCGACACGGCTTTTGGCGCGGCCGATGTCCGCGATTTCCTCGAGAGCGAATTCGGCCCGCTGCGGATCCGGGATTACCAGTTTATGTGGCCGATCGGCGGGCGGGTGGTGGTTCCGGTGGCCGGCGAGAAGCTCCATCTGAACGCCGGCGGTGGAGCCGCGTGGCTGACGTACCAGGAACGCGTGCGCCAGCCATTCGGCGGCGGGTTTTACCGCGTGCAGTGCCCTCCCTGCCGGTCGCGGAGCGGTTGGGGCAGCTACGGGTTGCTCGGATTCAGTGTGGCGCTCGATCGCGGCGGACATTTCCGGCTCGGCGGCACCGTGAAGGTCTACCGGGCGACCACCGGCGGCGATGCCTTCGGGCCACTGCCCCCATTCGAGACACGCGACCGCTGGGTCAACGCCGCCGGCGAATTCACGTTCTCGTTCTGAGCCACCGGGCGGCGGCTCAGCGGTCAGAGGCGCTGCCCGACCGCGGTTGCGCAGCCGGTTGCGATCGAGTTCCCCTGGGTGTCGAAGAACTCATTCGTACTCACGAACTCACTTTGGTCACCGTTGACTACGATGGTATGCGTAAGCTTCTGCGTTCCCCTCCAAGCACCCTGGGCGTCGAAGAGGAACGCCCAAGACTTCGCGTTGTAGCTACGCCGTCCGGGCGTCGGCTCCCAAGTACCGTGCCCAGGGCTGCGCAGCGCCGGACTGAACCCAGAAGTGGTATCAATCAGCGTTCCGTTCTCCGCGAAAGTGTTGAGGGCTGGGAAAGTACGCAGCACTATACTCGTTATACTCGTTTGCTGGCAGTTCACGATCGGACTTGGGTGAACCAACTCCCCTCCAGCTTCCCGGATGCCGATCTTGACTCGTTCGCTCCCGGCAGTGGCGCAATTAAGATAGCTGCCCCGAGGACAAGACCGGACAATGCGGCCAACCGGCCAGTCAGGTTCCAGTTTTCAGATTCTGTGTTCATTCGCATCTCCTTCGTTGTTAGACTCTTCCAGGTTTCCCTGGCGCGCTATGCTCGATTATCATGACGGGGGCGCCGAAAGTCCTTAATCCGCGCCTGAAAACTTCTGATCGTTCTGAATTCGCGCCGTGAACGCCAGGGGACCGCGCATCTACGAGTTCGACGACTTTCGCATCGATGCGGGCAGACGCATCTTGCTGCAACGAGGCGAACTCGTATTCCTCAAGCCAAAGGTCTTTGGCACCCTTCTGTACCTGGTGCGTCACCCTGGCAGGGTACTGGAGAAGGATGAGTTGATGCGCGCAATCTGGCCGGATGTAATCGTGGAGGAGAACAACCTGAACCAGAACGTCTCCACGCTGCGGCGAGCATTGGGCGAAACGCGCGGGGAGAATCGCTACATAGTCACCGTACCTGGGCGTGGTTACCGGTTTGCCGCCAGCGTAAAGGCAGTCGTGGACGAGGCCCTCGGGCTGGACGCCGCACCGCCATCCGTGGTCGAGTCTACCGGACCGGCGGGGGAGCCTGGTCGCATACCTCCTCAGCAATATGACCGGGGCGGGCGGAGAGGGAACACGTTGCTTCTTGCGCTGCTGACGACCGTTCTCGGCGTTGGGTTGGCAGCCGCAAGCATGTCTTGGTGGCGACGAACAGAAGCCGTTGCGTCGCCGTCAGTCAGGAGCATTGCTGTGCTGCCCTTCAAGCCCTTGGCAACGGACGATCGGGACGAATCGTTTGAAATGGGTATGTCGGACACTCTCATTGCCAAGTTGAGCAAGATCGGGGAAATCACGGTGCGTCCGCTAACCGCGGTGCGTAAGTACCGTGGGCAGGAGCAGGATCCTTTCACCGCCGGACGGGAACTGGAGGTCGAGGCGGTCCTGGACGGTTACATCCAGAGGCGGCGTGACCGCACCCGCGTGACGGTACGGCTGCTGAGAGTCGGCGATCAGAAGCAGTTGTGGACGGGGCAGTTCGACGAGGAGGCCACAGACATCTTCGCCGTTCAGGACTCTATCGCCGAGGAGGTTGCCCGGCAGTTGACGCTGGAACTCACGAGCCAGGAACGGGAACTGCTGACCAAGCGGTATACCAGCGACGCCGAGGCGTACGAACTCTACTTGAGAGGCCGGTTCTTTTGGAGCCAGTCCAGATTGGAGCCGATAAATAAGGCGATCGGCTTTTTCCAGGAGGCCATCCGGAAAGACCCAAACTACGCCCTCGCTTATTCCGGCCTCGCGGATTGCTACAGGAACCTGCCAATCAGCAGCGACCTGCCCTCGGGGGAGGCGTTCCCAAAAGCGGAGGCGGCGGCGCTCAGGGCGCTGGAGATCGACGCGGGGTTGGCGAAGGCGCACAACGTGTTCGGGTGGATCCATTTGTGTACGGCTGGGACTGGGCTGCTGCTCAGAACCGATTCCAGCGGTCGCTGGCACTCGATCCGAACTATATTTACGCCCGCGTCGGGTTTGCACATCTCTTGTCGGACCTGGGCCGGCACGAGGAGGCGCTGAACGAGGCAGACCGCGCCCTAAGAGTCGATCCGATTTCCGTATGGGCCGCCGTGATGAAGGGCCACTTCCTCTATCAGGCCCGCCGGTATGGGGAGGCGATTGACCTTCTGCGCAGGGCGCTGGAACTTGAGCCGGCCTACTGGGTAGGTCATATTACTCTGGGCAAGAATTACGAGCGGGTGGGCCGCTACGAGGACGCTTTGGAGGCATTCCGGCGGGCCGACGAGTTTTCGGCAAGCACCAGTTCCGAGCCGCTTTCCTTAATCGGATATACCTACCTATGCCGCTTCTGGCCGGCGGCCGGAGGCCGAACGCGAACTCCACAAGCTAATGGCGATTTCACGAGACAAGTACGTCCCACCGTACTACGTGGCGATGCTGCATCACGGCCTTGGAAACTCAACCGAGGCCATGCAATGGCTGGAGAGAGCTTATGCGGATAGGGATGTGCACATGGTGTTCCTGGGCGTGGATGCGAAGTGGGACGGGCTTCGCAGCGACCCGCGTTTCATCCGCCTCGTGAAACGTCTGAACTTCCCAACGTGAGTCTCATCAAGGGCCCTGCCGATACCTTTGCGATAGATTGAGAGAGTGCGGACGGCGGCGGCGATTCTGATTTTCGTGGCTGCCTTGTCCGCGCAGCACGACCATCCTTCCACACCGCTGCCGAAGGTAGACGAATCGCTGCGAGGGCCGCTGCTGCTGATCCGGCAGGGTAAGACCCAGGAAGCGCGGAAGGAGTTATCGGCGCTGCTGGCGGCCGCTCCCCAGAACGCCGAACTGCACTACCAGATGGCGCGGTCGCACCTGGCGGATTTCTACAGCACCGGCGGCCGCATGGCGCTGAGCCTGGCCATGGAAGCGCTCGCCAGCGCGCTGAACCGCGACCCGGACCATATCCCGGCGCTGAAGGCGAAAGCCATTATCCACGCACGCGCCGAACTCCTGTATTACTACCCGAACCTCGCCTATGCACTGGCGACGCGAGTCGCGCGCTTACAGCCGTCGGCGAGCGAATACTTGCTGAGCCTGACGGACTGGCTCTCCGGCGAAGTGCGCTTCACGGCCGAGAGCGGCCACCGCGTGCCGCACGATCCACTGCTCGGGTTGGACCGCTCGATCGAATTGCTCGACCGAGTGATCGATTCGTCGATCCCGCACAGCAACGAGGAGGCCGCAGGGTTTTACCAGATGGCGCAGACCCTGGCGAAACGCGGCGGCTTCCGCGAGGCCATCGACTACTTTCAGCTTGCGCTTAGCCGCCCAGCGCTGGCAGGATCGCGCGGCGAGGTGCTGCGCGAGATGGCGGCCAGTTACTATCGCATGGGCGATTACGCCGAGGCCGCGCGGACGCTGTACCGGGCGCTCAGCGCCCACAGCAACCCGATTGACCAGTGGATGCTGAAGGCGACGCTCGACCGCTGGAGCGACCCCACCGTTAGGCTGCCGGACACCATGGTGTTTCCGGCCGCCGACGCCAAAACGAACGTCCCGGGGATCAAGTTCAAGGACATTGCGCCCGAAATGGCCGCGAACCGGCGCGACGGCAACGGAACATGCGCGTTCGGAGATTTCACCGGAAACGGCCGGTTCGACCTGATTCTGGCGGGCAGTGGAACGCTTCTGGCCGCCTACCGGAACGAAGGTGGCCGCTTTCGGGATGTCACGGCGCACGTGGGGCTGGCCGGCGTGCCGTCCAGCTATAGCGTTAACTTAGTGGACTACGACAACGACGGCCGGTTGGACCTCTACCTGTCCTACAACGGATGGAACGGCCCGATGAAGAACCGGCTCTACCGCAACGTGGACGGCCGCTTCGAGGACGTCACGGAAAGGAGCGGCGCCGGAGATCCTGGCTCGGGCTTCGTCTCGCTGTGGGGCGATCTGGACAACGACGGCTACCTCGACCTGGTGATCGCCAACGGTGTGCTGAAGGACGGCTCGCTGCCGCAAATCTACCGCAACAAAGGCGATGGCACGTTCGAAAACGTCACCGCGCGCGCCGGGCTCGACGAACCGCCCACCCATGGCGCCATCGGAATCGCGCTCGGCGACTATGATCGCGACGGCCGCCTCGACATCTTCATCAATGGCCTGGAGAATTCGCCGAACCGGCTGTACCGCAACGAGGGCGGCCTGCGCTTCACCGAGGTGTCGAAAAAGACGGGACTCACGCAACCCGCGCACAACGGCTTCGTGGCGTTCTTCACGGACTACAATAACGACGCCTGGCCGGACCTGCTGGTGACCAGCCTGGCGCCATGGGACGCGGTGGTGGAAGGGCTGATGCGCTCGTTCACCGTCCCCAACCCGGCGGCGATTCATCCGGACGCCGTGCGGCTGTTCCGGAACAATCGCGATGGCACGTTCACGGACGTCACCCACGCGGCGCGACTGTATCATCCGATGGGTGTGATGGGCGCGGGCGTTGCCGACCTCGACAACGACGGCTTCGTCGACTTTTACTTCGGCACCGGCGATCCGCAGATCAGCCGCCTGGAGCCGAACCGCTTCTTCCGCAACAACGGTGATGGGACATTCAGCGACCTGACGGCGCAGACCGGATTTGCACGGCCAGGCCAGAAGGGGCACGGCGCCTGCTTCGTGGATATCGACAGCGACGGCGATCTCGATGTCTACACCCAGTTAGGCGGGCACTATCCCGGCGACCACGCAGAGAACGCCTTCTACCGGAACGAGGCGGGGAACAAGAACTCCTGGCTCCAGGTCAACCTTGTGGGAGCGAAGAGCAACCGCTTCGGGGTCGGCGCGCAGATCACCGTCCGGGCCGGCGCCCTGACGGTGTACCGCGAGGTGAAGGCGAGCGAAGGGTTCGGGTCGACGAACCCGTACCGGCAGCATTTCGGCCTGGGCCGGCACGAGCGGGTGGATTCGATCGAAGTCGCCTGGCCAAGCGGCGTGCGCCAGAAGTTCGAGGGCGTCGCTGCCCGGCGGATTGTGACGGTCCGCGAGGACAGCGACAGTCTTTAACCTAAGGCGGCATAAATAAATAAGATTTACATCTTTGTCACAGCGTGTTATTACATTGAGTGTGGGTGTCGACGTCCAAC
>CAYPUQ010000122.1:0-1843 GCA_964413655.1 uncultured Solibacteraceae bacterium
CGATCAGGAACAGTGCAAGCACCTCACTGTCGCCGAGGTTCAACTCCCACCACCCAGCCACCATAACTCCGACGGTTACGGTGATCGACGCCTGCAAGAGGAACCGCTCGTGCGACGGACCGGGCGGCAGCTTGCGCAGCGCCCGGCCAAAGTCGAACAGGATCTGCCCGAACAACCACAGTAAGGCCAGAAGTGCCGGAATCCCACGCTCGGCGGCATAGTGGATGTAGACATTGTGCAGGTGTCCATACCACCACTCCATGGGAATCGGCCTTGGAACGTCCGGCGGGATGTACTTTGGGAAGTTCCGTTCCACGTGCTGTGGACCGACCCCGGCGAGAGGGTGGGCTAACATCATCCGCCAGCCAGTGCGGCGCAGGACGCGGCGGTGCTCGTTCGAGTCCAGCCGTTCGTGGGGCTGGTAGATCGAGTCGACGCGCTCCCGAACCGGCGATGGCGCTTGCCAGGCCGCCAGCAGCGCGATGGCCGGCAGCGCCACGACCAGCCAGCGCCGCCAGAACCAGGCTATGTAGAGGATGCCGGTTGCCGCCGCCAGCCAGATGCTGCGCGTATAGCCAAGCACTAGCACCGCCCCCACGATGCCTGTCCCGGCGGCCCACGCCGGCCAGCGCCGCACGGGGCGCGGGGCAAACAACAGGAAGGCCACCAGCACGAACAGCACAATCATCATCTGCCCGGCGTACGTCATCCAGTGACTCATGAACCCCGTAATGCGGTCCGCTACGTAGGACTCGTAGAACGGCTGGCCGGCCTCATGAATCCGTTGGTACTTCCGTTGGAACTGCACCAAGCCATACGCCGCCGACAACACGCCCGCTCCGGCGCAGGCCACCAGCAACCGGGCGGCGTGAGCCGTGTGGCGAAAGCAACTGTAGACCACCAGCACGAAGAGGAAAACGTAGAACTTCCGCACCTGGGGACTTCCGTCCAGCGGGCTCTCCGAATTGAGCAGCGACAGGATCGTCAGTCCCATGAACAGGGCGAGGGGCTTCCAGACGGGCGGCAGCCGCAGTTGCTGGCGGGACAACAGCAGCGCCGCCAGCGCGAGCGCTAGCAGTGTGTGAGATAGCGCGATCGAGACTAGCGAGGAAACCGCCGCCCCGAACCCCAAAAAATAGGCGGTCCGCTCGCTCAAGGAAACTTGCTGGTCCATCACCCGTTAACCGAACCCACCCGAACGGCGAGTTTCAGTATGACAGAATGAGGAGGGAGACAGCTACCGACGATGCAGATCTACATGCTCCGGCACGGCATCGCGGAGGATGGAAAGGCGGGAGCGCCCGATTCCGGCCGTGCCCTAACGCCGGATGGCCGCCGGAAACTGCGCGAAGTGCTGCAGATCGCGAGAATCGCCGGCGTGAAGCCCTCCCTTATTCTCACGAGCCCGTACCGGCGCGCGGTCGAAACGGCCCAGGTCGCGGCGCGGGTGCTCGGCTACAAAGCCGAGTTGCTCCGGACCAACGCGCTGGCGCCCGGCGCCAGTGTTGTGGATGTTTGGGACGAACTGCGGGTCCATAAAGCCGAAGAACAGGTATTGCTATCCGGACACGAGCCCCTGTTCGGGCAACTGCTCGCACACTTGCTCGCGTCTCCGGCCCTGATGGTGGATTTCAAGAAGGGCGCAATGGCCCGCATCGATATGGAGCAGTTCGGAGCTCAGCCCCGTGGTGTTCTGCGCTGGTTCGTCCCGCCCAAGTTGGCGGTAGTCGCCGATTGAGGGGGCCGGTCGCGGGGAACCGCTACCGGGCTGCAGGCAACTGTTTGCCGACCTCGTAGAGGAAGAGCTTATGGATTCGCTTATGCGCCTCCACTTCCTCCACCC
>CAYPUQ010000122.1:1943-4306 GCA_964413655.1 uncultured Solibacteraceae bacterium
ACCTCGTAGAGGAAGAGCTTATGGATTCGCTTATGCGCCTCCACTTCCTCCACCCGCGCCGCCTCCCAGCCGGGAATCTCGAAATCGTGGCTTACCACTCGCGCGCCCACCTTCAGATACTTCTCGAGATTCGGCCGCAGCATGTCGTTGCTCTTCGTTAAGAGGTAGATCGTGACCACGTCGGCCTCACTCAAATCGGCTTCCAGGAGGTTGCCGTGGACGATCCGGATCTGCTGGTCGAGTTGCAGTTCCTTGATCCTCTGCACGGAAGCTTTAGCCGCCCGCTCCGACAACTCGATGCCGACGCCGCGCGCCTGAAACCGTAGCGCCGCCGCGATCAGAACCCGGCCGTCGCCCGAGCCCAGGTCGTAAACCGTCTCGCCCGGCTTCACCTGCGCCACCTCCAGCATGCGCTCCACCACGTTCTGGGGCGAATGGACGTAGGGCGCCAAATTGTTCCGGGGAACTTTGGACGATTGGCCAAATGCCGTGCTGGATACGGCCATACACAGCAGAACTGTGGGAAGCGCGAAGGCTCCATGCGGGCACATCATTTTGAAACCCCTACTTAGAAGAGACTGCTGCGATCTGCTTTTCGTTTCTTGATTTTATTGTCCGGCTCACCAGGTCGGACATCGCGAACCACAAGTCGCGGGGCCGGCTGATCGTGTACTCGAAGCCCTTCAGAAACCTGACGACGTGCCCGATGCTGTCCCGCCAGGGGTTCGCCTGCGGGAATAGGTTGTAGTTCATGTAAAACACCGGGAAGTCCGGGTCTCGCAGACCGCGGAGAACTTCGTCCGGCACCTTGGCCTCGAGCATCGCCTTCGGTCCGGCAAAAATCATCGCGTCCACCGGGGTGTCCCCCGTCCGCTCGAACTCGCTGGAAACCAGCCGGCTGAGGAACTCCGTCTCGCCATGCTTCTGCGCCAGTAATCTCAAATCGATCGTTCCCGGACTGATCTCCCTCAGCGATTCGCCCAAGGCGGGAAAGTTCAGGCGCTCCGCGTCGTCCTGGCGGTACACGACCTTCTGATCCTTTAGATTGAAGGCAACCAAGGAAAATCGTGCGATGCGCGGCTCGCGATTTATTGTACGCAGGATGGAAACGAGCGCTATCGTGTCGAGCGGGCGCAGGGTGGCCGCATTTGCCCTCTGCGGCGCGAAGTTCACCATGACCTTCACGTTCAGCCCGCCATCGGCCGGCTCCCGCATCACCGGCGGCTCTTCGCGAAACTGCTCCACTTCGACCGGAACGATCGTATTGGGCGCGAGCGCGAGCTCGATCTGCCGGTCCCGGTTCGGCAGCGACGCCTCGAAATCCCAGAAATGAGCGCAGACGCGCTCACTGCGGTCGCGCATGAGCCAGGCGACCTTGTAACGCCCCTCGCCGACGTCGAATCCACCCTGCAGCATCGCATCGCCCCGGGCATCCTCCTCAATCGAGGGCACCCGCACTCGCTGCACGAAATAGCGGTAATCGTCCGGCGCGTCCAGGGGGGTGACGCGGAACAAGATGGTCAGTAGATTCTCGTTGCCGGCCAGTTCCCGCAGCGGGACGCTGACGTCGAAACCGGCATGAAGACGAAGATCGAAACCAAGAAAAGGCTTCTCGGGGGAAACGGCGCAAGGTAGATCTTTCCTTGCATCGCCCGCCTCGAGTACCGCCAGGTCGGTGTTATGAATCCGAACCACGCCTTGCGAACTCTGGATCGGAATTTGCCCCTGCATGGCCGGCGCGGACAGAAAAAGAACCGCCGACAGCCCTACCCCCACCGTCGAAACGCTTGAAAACTGCTTCAGCCTGCTTACCGCCAGGTTCATTCTTCTCTCACCCTGTTCCCCGACCTGGGATGCGCTACCAACCTCAGGCCGCATCATTCGCTTCGGTCGAGTTGGGCCGCCCGCCAAGGCCATCCCGGGCTCCTTATTCACCGGCTGGTTCGTCGCCTGGCGACGACCGGAGGCACCAGCCGGCCCGCTCCGCCCGTAAACGGTTCGCGGGTCTCCCCACTCGACCATCAGTGTACACCCCCAAGCCGTCGCCGCGCATCCTACCGCGACAGCCGACGGGCGGCGTACACCGCCGATAGGTTGTAGTATGAGTCAAGCAGATGAAAAAGCAAGCCCCAAATAGGCCCCATCAGCAATATCTATTGGGGTTGCCGCTCCTGGGCTACCCGTCGGCCCACTGCCACCATCACCACGTTTCTGGATGCCGGATTGGGGCCTCCGAATTCCAAATCTGCCCAACCGAATGATCGGTGCTTACCGGAAAATTTGTACCGGCTGGGCCGAGGAGTTCTCCCGGAACCGCCGGCTTCACGGAGACCGCATTCAGTGCCGCCTCGGCTGCTCGGATT
>CAYPUQ010000122.1:4406-14332 GCA_964413655.1 uncultured Solibacteraceae bacterium
CGGAACCGCCGGCTTCACGGAGACCGCATTCAGTGCCGCCTCGGCTGCTCGGATTGTTGTTCCCAACTCTTCCAGATTACGGAGATCGAGGCCGCCGAGGTCTCGCGGGGTGTTCGCGCGCTCCCGCCCGCGCTTCGCCATGAACTGGAAGCCCGGGCCCATACCTACACGGAGGAACGGGTGCGGCTCGTCTCCTCCCAGGGAGAACCTGAGGCATGGGGAAACCTTCCGCCGCCCGGTACCCGCTTGCCCTGCCCGGCTCTGCGGGACGGCGCCTGTTCCATCTACGAGCACCGCCCACTGATCTGCCGCCGGTTCGGCGTTCCGCTCTGGAATCCCGATCGTCCAGGGCGTGTCTACGCCTGTGAGTTGAACTTCCGCGACGGCGAGGAGATCGTCGATCCCCAACTGATCCAAATTCACACCGGCCTTCACGAGCAGTGGAAGGATGCCCAGCGCGAGTACAACGAAAACGGCGGCTGGCGCGACCCGGAGCCCATTACGGTGGCGCGCGCGATCCTTGAGGATTTCTCGGACAGCGCCTGATCCCGCCTACATGTAGACCGGCACGGGGATGCCGAGAATATCCAGCGTTCGCTGCAACTGCCGCCGGAAGTAATCGGTCATCCACAGCAGGAACGCTTTCTTCTCGGGGTCCCTTTCGTGGATCACCGGGTAGTCGTGATAGAAGGTGTTGAACGACTGCGCAAGTTGAAAGGCGTACTTGGCCACATGCGCCGGCTCGCCGCTCGCCACTGCGCGGGCAACGGCCGTCTCCGCTTTCGACATCGACAGCGCGAGTTGCCAGAAATCCTCGGATCCAAGCTGGCGCCCCATCGCCGCGGCGTCGAGTACTGAGGCGAAGTCCGGCGCCCGTTCGCCGCGCTCTTCGAGCTTGCGCAGGATGTTGCACGACCGCACCGCTGCGTACTGCACATAAGGGCCGGTTTCACCCTCGAAGCTCAAAGCCTCCTGCAGATCGAACGCGATCACTGTGTTCCGCGTGAACTTCAGCATGAAGTAACGAAGCGCCCCCGTGGCTATACTGGTCGCCACCGCGCGGCGCTCCTCCGCGGGCGCCTCGGGATGCCGCTCGTCGACTTCGGCCTGTGCCTTCTCGATCAGCTTGTCGAGCAGATCGTCCGCCTTGACGCCGAGTCCCTTCCGCCCGGAGACCTCGACGTACGCTTTCTTCTTGTCCTCCTCGGACAATTCGATACCGAGTTCCACGCACGTGCGCGGCGAAAGCGCCACCATTTCGTAGGAAAAATGAATGGAGCGCCCGGCCTGTTCGTTGTAGCCCAGCGCGCGCAACCCGGCCGCGACCACGTCCTGGAGATACGACTGCCGCGAGTCGATGACGTTGTAGACCGTTTTGCCGCTGCCGAACCTCGGCTCGCCTCCCGCTTGCGGCTCGGTGGTCGTCACCCAGACTTTGTGTCCGCCATGCTCCTCCAGCAGTTGGTAATGAAAATCTATGCCGAGCAGCCCGAACTTCCAAAGCTGGTACGCGATGTCCTTGCCGACGTAGGTGACCGTGCCGTTCGACCGCACGATCACCTTGCTGTCCTCCTCACCGGCGTCTTCGCGGAAAGCTTCGCTCGGCATCACCCAGCAGCCTTGGTTCTTGCCTTCGGCTTCTAAGTAGATCGCCTTGCGTTCCTTGAGCTGTTCGAAGGCCGTGGCCCAGAACTGGAGATGCAGAATCTCGCTCTCGCGCGGCAGGACGTCGTAGACGATGCCGAGCCGCTCCATGGTCCGCAGGTGGCACACCATGATGGCGTCGGCGACAATGTGGCCGGTCTCTGCCAGGTCGCCCTCGCCGGCTTCGATCGCGTGCAGCGTGTCGTGCCGCCATTTCTCCGACGCCGGGTTGTCCTTGTACTGGCCCGAAGTCCTCGCGTAGAGATCCCAGCAGTAATAATCGAACCGCGGCCGCCGGGCCAACTCCCCCACTTCGGACGGGGTCTTCTTCTCGAGGAAATGGAACCCTACGACGACATCGGCCACTTGCACACCGGTGTTGTCGATGTAGTTCTGCACCTCCACCGTCTCGCCGGAAGCCCGCAGCATCCGCACGAACGTATCGCCAAGAACGGCGTTGCGCAGATGGCCGATATGGGCCGCCTTGTTCGGATTGATGTTGGTGTGCTCGACGATGATTTTTCCGGCCGCTGCCGTCGGCGCCGCTTGGGTTTCGAGCAGGCCCGCGCCATACGCGCCGCGGTCGAGCCGCAGGTTGATGTAGCCCCCGCCGGCCAATTCCATTGCGTTCACGCCCTCAATGGGGCCGATCTCGCTGGTAATCTCCTGAGCAATCGCCCGTGGCGGCTTCTTCAATTCCCGCGCAAGCGCAAACGCCACCGGAAGCGCCAGATCGCCAAACGACGCTTGGCGCGGCTCCTCGATAGCGACGGGCACATCCACGCCATAGCGGACCTGGATGTGCGCAGACACAATCTGCTGGATTTTGTTCTGAAGCTGGTGAAACACAGGGAAGCTTCAGGATAGCAAGTAGGGCTCATTCCGAACGGCTGGCAGACCATCGACGCTTCAACCGGATAAGTGGCCTCCGCTCACTCGTACCGCAGCGCCCCGCACGGGGTCCAGCCGCGCCGCGCGACGGGCCGGGAACCGTGCGGCATGAAGTCGCGATTGGCCGGCACATTGGCCGCGCCGCCGGGGAACGGCAGCGGCTTGAACAGCACCGGGTTTACGAGGCTGAACACTGTGGTGTTCGCGCCCATCCCGAGCGCCAGGGTCGCCAAGATGGCCGCGGAAAACCACGGTTCTTGGCGATCATTCGAATGGCAAAGCGAGTATCCTGCGACCAGTTCGCGGCGCGCCTCCTGCTGGCTGAGCTTGACCACTCAGTACGGCCACCGCGAAGAAATAGTTCACAGAACCCGCCCCTTCCCGCGGTACCGGAGCCTGTAAAGTACCGATTTCTGTATGAGGAAGTCGCTGGATTCCGAATTCCGGAGAGGAGCGGGCGTCGCCGAACAGGGAATCAACCACTTAGAGGTGGTACTGGAATTGCAGCCTAGCGCATGGGTCTAGAGAGTTTGTCAGCTTTGGGGGATTTGCCTCCGCTGCTTTGCCGAAGCCTCGCGCCGCGCGAGGCTTTCTTTTTATTGACTTGCAGTTCCGCCTCATGATTCCTCCCCTGCGGCCGATAAGCTGCATGAGAGAGCCATGGGATTCTGGAATCGAAAGGCCGCAGCCAGTGTCGAGGAGGAGCCGGCGTTTGTATTCGAGCCGGTACTGCGGCAGCCTTACGACCACATTCTCGAGCGGCACCGGTTGTGGGTGGAGGGGAATCCCGGGGGCAGCCAGGCGGATCTGTCGCGTTCGACACTGAACGGCATCCAGTGGCCGGGTGTGATGTTGTCAGGCGCCCGGCTGAATCAAACGTCCTGGCTGGAGGCCGACCTCAGCGGAAGCGACTTCTCGAACGCCGATCTCTCCCAGTCGGACATGCGCCAGTCGATGTTAAGCCGCTGCAATTTCAACGGTGCAAGGCTCGATGAGATCCGCCTGGATTTAGCTTGGATGCAGGACTGCAATTTCTCTGAAGCCCAACTGACGGGCGCCGTGCTCCGCAACGGGCACCTCGACGCCTCCCGATTCGTCGAAGCCGTCCTTTCGGAATGCGACCTCGTGGACGCTAGGCTCAGACGTGCCGTCTTTCTGCAAGCCCGCATCGCCGGCTGCAACTTCTGGTCGGCTAAGATCGAGGACGCTAACTTCATGAAAGCGCGCGTGCAGAACAGCAATTTTCACGCGGTGGCGCTGGCTAACGCGAATTTCTCCGGCGCAGTCGTACTGGACTGCAACTTCGGAGCCGGCGATTTGACCGGTGCGCGCTTCAGCCGAACCGATCTGAGCCGCTGTCAGTTCATCCGCGCCGTGTTACTTGAAGCCGATTTCCGTGGTGCTCGCCTGAACGGCGCCGACCTGTGCGGCGCAGACCTCCGCCACGCTCGCTTCGGCGATGCAGAACTCCAAGCCGCCGATCTCCGCAACGCCAACCTCACCGGAGCCCGCGAACTGACCTCCGACCAACTCGGTCTGACGCGGACCGATACGACGACGATTCTTCCCAACGGCAAGCCTGGACCCTATGCCCGGCGCAGCGGAGCGGAGCGCCCCGTTCCTCGTTAGTCCCGCCGCAGACGAACCGTCACCCGGCTGAACGCCAACCGCCGAGTCGGCGCCGGAAGATAGTCCTGAAACTGATCCCAGTTGGTCTTGATCCACGATAGAGTCACCATCAACACAATCACCAGGACCGCCAAAATCGCCGTCTGGGCCACGCTCAGCGAGTCCTTGAAGAACCAGAACCACCTGCCATAAACGAGTTCTGTGTGAAGCCAGTACACCAAGAGCGACGTGGTTCCCAGTTGTCTCACCCAGCTCCAGCGATCGGCCACAACATACTCGTTCCAGAGCCATGCAAACGAGATCATCAACAAAATGATGCCGAGTTTGATCAGCACGAGGGCCGGACTATCCAACCAGAAGTCCGACTGCGAGTACAGCGAATACGGCAGGCTGGAGAAGTAGCGTACGCCGACAATCAGAACCAGGCCGAACAAGGTGCCCCACTGGACGAATCTTTCCAGGTGGTCGCGGTTCATGACCCGCAGAATACTGCCCGCACTCATGCCGAACGCCACGAATGCCGCCCACGGAAAGAAGCTGAAGCTAAGTTGGTCCGGAGCCAGGTACGCCGTGACAAGCGGATGCGCGCGCGTCCAATCCAGCGCCGAGACGAGGGGCGATGCCGCGGCGATCGCCAGCCCCAGAATCGCGCACAGCCTGATCCGCTCGACCGTCTGGAAAACTGTCATCACCGCCATCACCCCGAGCGCGAGGCCCATGCAGTTCAGGATGTCCACTTTGAACAGATCGGATGCCGGCGAACGCGGCAGACCGAAGACCCACATCTGCAGACGGAAGAGAAACGCCAGCGCGAACAGAAGGCCAGCCCGTTTGAGCGCCCCCGTAAGCCGGTCCTTCAGGGCCATTCCCTTGCGCTCCATCGAGTCCATCAGGAACGCGAACGTCACACCGACGAGGAACAGGAAGATGGCCGGCGGCATGCCGCCAACGAATTGCGACAGGATGTAGGGCGATCCCTCGCGCAGATCCGGGCTGGTAAAGGAGTGAAATACATGGCCCTGCAGCATGATGACCGCTGCCAGGCCGCGCGTCCAGTCGAGGAACCCGAGCCGCGTGCTCATACGTACCGCCGGTGCGCCGCCGGTGGAAGAGTTGGAAGAATTGCCTGCCATGCCGGCTTAGTTGCCCATCACTTCGCGTTTCACGCCGCTGGGAAGCTGCATCGTCACGTCCGCTGGAGTCAACGCCGGGTTAACCTTCAGGTCCGTGTAGGTAATTGTAGTGTGGTTGCCCGAATTCTCGTAGTAGCGCTGGCGGACGGGGTGGCCGCTCTCCGACACCCACAGTTCCACTCTCTTGATGTGCTCGCGCACTTTGGCGGATTTCGGCGTGAGTTCCAGGCGGTCGGATTTCGTGCCCGCCACTTGTTCGACGCCTACATACTTCACGTCGTAGCTCCGCGCCAACTCGCGGCCCGGCGTTCCGAAGCCGAGCAGCAGAAACTGGTCCACCAGCGAACTCTGCTTGCCGAGGTCGTATTCCTGTACAGTCTGGATCTTCGGATAATAGATCTCGGCCTTTTTGTCGCGGAAAGCGATCACCTTTGGATCGGGCTTCTCGAACTCGATCACCATCCTAAAGTCGCGTGCTTTCGGCCGCAGCATCCGCATCCGGCCGCTCTCCTCGGTATTTTCGTTCAGAATCGCCGTGTGCATCACGCGGTCGATCGAGGCGCTGACGCCGCGAAATCCCGCCGCTGCGCCATCCATGCGCGAGAGAACGTTCCTCGCGTCTTGCGCCGGCGACAAAGCCGCGCAACAAGAAAGACCGAGGATTACGGTTGGGTTCAGTCGCATTGTTTCCCGCAAAGGCGGTATCGCGTTAGGGCCTGGTGTAGACCAAGTAGCCCCGGATGTCGTCTTCAGCGTCGTAGATGGTTTCCAGGCGAACGAGGTTCCGATTTTTGCCGCTTGCCTGGCCTCTAACGATCTCCGTGGCTTTGCGGAGGCGCTCCGCTTCGTCACCGCCGTTTAACAGGTCCGCTTCGATCCAGAAGGCGGTGGTTCCGTGCTCGGCCGGCAGCATCGTGACGCTCTTCGGTTTCGGCTGATCGCGGAACATGTCCCGGGGCGTGAGGAAAATGAACGCGAGGATCAGGCCGACCATTACGTCGTATTGCCAACTTCCGCGCCGATGGTCCCAGAGAACGAATCGCTTCAAGCCCGTCCAGAAGCTACCGGACATCACTTTTAGTCTATCATGCGCGAGATTCACCCTCGCCCAGCGGTGCCGTCGAAGGCCGGTCCGATTCGGGCTTAGCTGCGGTTTCAGCCCGCTCCCGCCAGCCAGGCCTGAATCCTCGGCCACTGCTGGTTGAGAGCAATCGCCGAAATCCCGACGTAGAACACGGCGCAGCAAACGAGGCCGGCGCATTGCACCAACCCTGGCCTCAGTTCCGGAGGCAGGAGTTTCAGGTTCACGACCAGCGTATGTATCGCGGAGAAGCCGAGAGCGAAGTTCATCATCACGCCGCTGGCCACGGCGAGTGCCAGCGGATTCGGCGTCAGCCGCAGGGCCACCAGGCCCCAACCCATGTAGAGAAAGAGGATGGCGTAGTAGACGTACTTCACCTCGTGGCCCTCCAGTTTGTGCAGCCGCCGTGAGCCGACCCACAGGACGTCGGTCCAGCGCCGCGCGAGGTTGTCCAACTGGCTCACCTGGGTTGGCGCCATGATGAGAAATCCGCACAGCAGCGTGAGGAACCAGAAGACCTGCCCGTGCCGCGCCGCGATCGCATCGGCTGTCATCGCCGCGACCGCGTGACCCTCGACGTTCTGGATGCCGCGAATGAACTCGTAGGAGAACATCGCCGGCAGCGCCATGCCGAGGACACACCCCGGCGCCCAGAGCATAAGCTGGTCGCGGAGGATGTGCCGCAGCCACGCGCGCCAACGCGAAAGCTGCTCGGGGTTGGCCGGGAAGACCTTGCCCGTGTGCGACAACTGAATCGCGCGACCACCGATGGCGCTCGGGATGGCGCCAACAGTCGCGCCCATGCCCCAGCCCTTGTCGCGCGTGTAATTCGAGAACGCGCTGTTGGTCAGCCCGCCCGCGCCAGCCACCGCCGCGAACGCCGCCAGCGTCGCCCAGTTGAAGTCGCCCTCGGGCAGCGAGCCTACCTTGAAGAAGCCCGTGCCGATCTCCCACCAGGTGTCCGCGCTGGCGAAAAAGATGGCGACAAAGCCAAGGAACGACAGCACCAGGAACAACTTCACGACCATCACGCGCTCGATGGCGTTATAGATCTTCCCGCCGAAGAACAGCGGAACGAATGCCACAAGGAAGATGCAGTAGCCGAGCGTCCGGACGAAGCTGTCATCCTCGGCGGTTGGCAGCCGCCCAAGGATCACCGCCGCCAGCGGTACTGCTGCATTCGATGACAGGTACGGCCAGACGCTTCCAAACTCGAACATTAAATAAAACGCGGCCCAGAAGCCCACGCCCGGCCAGGTTCGGAAGAAGCCGACAAAAATCGTCTCGCCGGTGTAAAGCGTGTATCGCATGACCGACAGGTTGTAGAAGACCTGCATCAGGATGGACAGGTTCGCGATCCACAGGACCGCACCGCCATACTGGGCTGTCACGAGCGGTCCGAACAGCCACTCGCCGCCGCCGATGTTGGCGCCCACCATTACAACGCCGGGGCCGATCAGCGAGGTCCACTGGCGCCACCGGAAGGGTGGAGGCGACGGTGGAAGGTCTTCTACCTTCCAGGGAGGAAACCGGGTCGACATGTCGGGTTATCATATCGGACCCTGGCGGGGTTCGTGTCGAACGGGCAACTCGGTATAGGATAGGTCGGCAGGAGTGACTATGAGCACCAGAAGGGACTTCCTGTGGAGCGCCGGTGCCGCCGGCACGGTGGCGCTTCTGCGGGCGCAAGGGACGGATTCGCGCATCGAGGTGCTGCTCGACGAACCCATCGGCAGAATCGCGCCGGAGATCTACGGCCACTTCGTCGAGCATCTGGGCGGCGTGGTCTACGACGGGATCTGGGTGGGCGAGAACTCGAAGATTCCGAATGTCGGCGGTCTGCGCAAGCAACTCGTGGACGCGCTGGCGAAGGTGAAGCCGGCCGTGATCCGTTGGCCCGGCGGTTGCTTCGCGGATCAGTACGACTGGCGGGACGGCATCGGGCCGCGCGAGAAGCGGCCTGTACGGACCAACTTCTGGGTGGACTCCGGGGAATGGCCGAAGAATGCGAATCGCACCGGCCCGCACGTCTACGACCCGAACCACTTCGGCTCGATCGAGTTTGCGCGGTTCTGCAAGCTGGTGGGCGGACAGGCGTACTTCGCGGCGAACCTGCGCAGTCTTCCGGCGCAGGACTTCTGGCGCTGGGTGGAGTACTGCAACTCGCCGGCCGGACCGAGCACGCTCGCGCGGCAGCGCGCGGCCGATGGCGAGACGACACCGCTCAACGTGCGCTTCTGGGGCGTCGGCAACGAGTCATGGGGCTGTGGCGGCAACTTCGCGCCGGAGGAGTACGCGGTGGAGTTTAAGCGCTACACGGCCTGGGTGCCGGGCTACGGGGTGCCGCTGGCGATGATCGGCGCGGGTCCGAACGGCGGCGACTTGAACTGGACGCGCAGGTTTTTCGAGAAGGTGGGGCGCTCGATCGGGCGGATGTGGGGCTGGGGCCTACACCATTATTCGTGGAACGCGAGCGGCGGGCGCACCACCGACTGGTTCGCGGGCAAGCGCGACGCGCTGGAATTCGACGACGAGCAATACTACGAGATCCTGCGCGAGGGACGCCGGATGGAGGCGCTGATCACGTCGCACTGGGACGCGATGGGCGAGTTCGACCGCCAGCATCGCGTGAAGCTCGCGGTGGACGAGTGGGGCACCTGGTACGCTCCGGGGACGGAGCCGTTTCCCGAGGCGTTGATCGGGCAGCAAAATACGATGCGGGACGCCGTCCTGGCGGGCCTGACCCTCGACATCTTCAACCGGCACGCCGACAAAGTGGCGATGGCGAACATCGCGCAGCTTGTGAACTGCCTGCAATCGCTATTCCTGACGACCGGGGATAAGTTCTGCCTCACGCCCACCTATCACGTGTTCGACATGTACGCGGCTCACCATGGCGCCCAGTCCGTGCGAGCGTTGTTCTCAGCGCCGGCCGTGAGCTACACGAGAAACGAGCAGCCGGCTTCGCTTGCGGGACTGGACGGTTCGGCATCGCGAAGCGGCAAGCAGGTGACGTTGACGGTCACGAACCCGAGCCTGAGCGAGGCGCGCGAGGCGGAGATCGCCCTGCGCGGCGCGAAACCGGTGTCGGTGCGCGCGGTGACGCTCGCGGCCAGCGACGCGAAAGCGCATAACTCGTTCACGGCGCCGCGCGCGGTGAATCCGAGGGAAGAGACGATCGCGGTGCGCGGGCCGGTGTTCGTCCACCAGTTTCCTCCGGCGTCGGTGACGAAGCTAGAGATTGCGGTCGGGTAGGGCCGGAGCGCGTCAAGGAAACTTCGCCGTATCGATCCAGAGACGAATGGTTTCCTGATCGCTTGCGATCGCTGCTTCCTGACTGGACCGTGGGCGGCGCATCCAGCGAGTTCAGGCACCTCGGCCACGCGAACGCTCGCTGCACTGACAATATGATGGCTACCCTTCACCGCTGATCGAAACCAAGACTCTCCAGCAACAAACACAAATGGTCGAAACGAATTGACGAATCGGAGGTGCCGCCAGGCGCCGCCAAGGGTTATAGCGAACCGCCAACCCGTTGTGCTATGACC
>CAYPUQ010000123.1:0-14239 GCA_964413655.1 uncultured Solibacteraceae bacterium
ATCGTAGGGCGGCAGGCGGCGCCAAGCGAGCCGTCCCGCCGCCAGCACGCTATACGTCGCCACCGCCACGCCGGCGAAGAGCATCGCAACCGCGCGGACGATGTCGGTGGGCGTGTTCGAAGGCACCAGCCGCTTAATGCGCGGAAGCGTCGAAACGAAGTCGAAGGCCAGCCACCCAGCTAACGCCGCGAACAGAACGTAGGAAACAAAGCGTAGGTGCCTCCGCTCCGCCACCGGCCGCCACGCGCGCAGCCAAGCCAGCATCTGCCAGATGGCGGCGATGCCCAGCGTGAGGACGATCAGGTATGGCAGTGTCCGAAGATGAGCCAGAAACCGCAAATTACTTCTCATTGTATTGTAACGGCCTGTTCCGGCCTTTACGATGGGAAGGAGCCATGACCAAAGAGGACTGGGTACGGCGCCAAGCGCAGTGGAGGATCTTCGCGGATTGGGAGGCCGCCCACCCCGCGCCCAGCCGGGACTTCGAACAGGTGATCGCCGACCTTGGCGCGATCTGCGAGTGGCTACCCGAGGATGTCCGGCAGCACGACCCGGACCCCGAGAAAGAGGGAATTCAACGAATGCGGCGCTGTTTCTCGCTGCTGGGACAGGGCGAATGACCGGTCTCGAAAAAGCGCTCGCCGAGGTGACGGATCTCCTTAATGAGATCGGGGTGCCCTACATGGTGATCGGCGGGTTAGCCCTCGCCCAATGGGAGGTCGCGCGCGCGACGCTCGATGTGGACGTCAGCGTTTGGGCGGAAGACGAGCATCTGTCAGCCACGGTCGCCGCGGTTTCCCGAAGGCTGACGCCTATCCCAAGCGACCCGGCGGCCTTCGTGAGGCGTCTACGGGTTCTGCCCTGCCAGACGCGGGACGGCATCCGCGTGGACATAGTGTTCGCCGGTCTTCAGGCCGAAAGGGAAGCGATCGGGCGCGCGGTCGAGCGTCCGTTTCACGGACGGAAGATCCGCGTGGTGAGCCTTGAGGATCTGCTCTTCATGAAGCTGATCTCCGACCGCGAACGCGATCTGGACGACGCAAAGAAACTGCTCGAGCAGCACGGCGACAGGCACGACCGGAGGTGGCTGGAACCCCGGTTGGCCGAGATGGCGGCCTTGCTGGACCGGCCCGAGATTCTCCAGGTGTATGAGCGGCTGACCGGCGGCGGCCAGGCGCACACGCGACTATAACGGCCCTGTCGGCCAGAAACCGGCCAAAATACCTCCGGCTTCAATTTTTCTCTTGCACTCAAAATGAAATGCGGTTATTAGTATTAGTACAGTAACCGACCAAAATGGCAGGCGGGCGCTCGGGTTTCGCCCGAAGGGGCCCGCCAAATGCCCGCCGCTGGGATTGCAGAGTTCTGAGAAGGAGCGAGGTGATAGTCATGATGACTTTGATTCGCCGCATCGCCGTGATTTCCCTGATGGTGCTCGCATGGGCTGCCACCGCGCCCGCGCAGACCACCTTTGCCACCATCACCGGCACCGCCACTGATTCCACCGGGTCTGTCATACCCGGCGTAAACATAGCCGCCACCAACGTCCAAACCGGCATTGAGACTACTGCGGTCTCCAACGAGGAAGGCGTTTACACGATTCCCCAACTACGGCAGGGCGCCTACAACCTGCGCGCGGGCAAGGCCGGCTTCCGGGAGTTCGTCGTCCAAGGCATCGATCTGGTCGCACGCGATCACCGGCGCATCGATATCGTTCTGCAGGTGGGTTCCGTGGAAACGGTCATCGAAGTGACGGGCGGAGCGACGCTGATCGAAACCGAGACGGCGCGAATCTCCGATACCCGCGACGTGGCCCAGTTGCGCGACATGCCGCTGAACTCGCGCGCTATCTGGGCCCAGTTGTCGCTGGTGCCGAATGTCCTGCAGGCGTCAGCCGGATCGACGATCCGGTTCTCGGGCAGCCGCACCAACCAATCGCACTGGAGTATCGACGGTACGACGATGAGCGACGGCGTTACCGAAACGCAGATCGGGCCGCTCGCCAATTATGTCGAGTCCTTTCAGGAAGTCCGCATCGATGCCGCGAACAACACGGCGGAGTTCGGCACCATCGGCCAGGTGACCATGATCTCCAAGGCCGGCACGAACACGTTCCACGGCAGCCTCTTCGACTACTATTCGACGCCGTGGTTCCGGGCGCGAAATCCCTTCGCGCCTGCCCGTCCCACTGGGATTTCGCATCTGCCCGGCGGCAGCGCGGGTGCTCCGGTCTACATCCCCAAGGTCTACGACGGGCGCAACAAGTCCTTCGTGTTCTTCTCGTTCGAAACGTTCCGCGGCAGCCAGACCACGCAGACGTTCAATCCAACGGTGCCGCTATCCGCTTGGCGCTCGGGCGATTTCTCCGCGCTCGCGACACCGGTGCTCGATCCATTGACCCGCCAACCCTTCCCCGGCAACCGGATTCCGGCGGACCGCTTGAACCCGACCGCCGTCGCGATCCAGGACCGCTTCTACCCGGTTCCCAATTTCGGCGGCGGGACGATGTTGGAGAACCAGAACTACCGGGAGAATCTCAGTATTCCGGCCTTCAAGCAGAATTACTGGATGGTCCGCGGCGACCATAAGTTCTCCGAGAAGGATTCGGTCATGGGCCGGTACACGCTGCAGGACTTCGCGACGGACAGCTTCCTGAGTGCACTGCCCACGATTGCGCCGGGCTTTGTGACCCGAGTCAACCACGCGGCGACGGTCGCATACACGAAGACCTTCTCGCCGACGGTCCTGAACGAGTTCCGATGGGGGCTCGCGACGAACAACCTGCCGATCCGTCCGCCAATCAGCGGTCGGCAGTTCGTGGACGAACTGGGATTGCGCGGGTTGGCGCCGGATCTGCCGGACGTGCCGGGGATTCTGAACGTCGGTTTCGCTGGACTCGGCCTGACGGGCATCACCCAAGGCGCTTTTCGCGATCCTGGCGCCGCGAACTACCTGCACAATTTTCAGGACCATGTCGCGATCTTTCGCGGCAAGCACAACCTGAAATTCGGCGGCAACGTGACACGGGTCGAGTGGGACCACTACGGTACCGACACCAACCTGTTCGGCAACCTGACCTTCTCGAATCGCTACACCGGATTTCCGTATGCCGATTTCCTGGTGGGGATTCCCTCGACGGCCCAGCGTTCGTTTCCGCCTGTCCGGCTCGACCGCTTGCGGTGGCAGTACGACTTCTTCTTCACCGACGACTTCAAGCTGAGCCCGCGGCTCACGGTGAACTATGGGGTCCGTTACGAATATCGTCCGGGCTGGCGGGAGGAGAATGGCAATCTCGCCACATTCGATGTCGGCAGCGGCAGTATCGTCGTGCAGGACGGTTCCTTGGGACAGGTCAGTCCGCTGTTTCCGCAAGGCTACGTCAACGTCGTCGAGGCAAACAGCCTGGGGCTGCCAGGCAAGACGATCCTGAGGACCGACCGGAACAACTTCGCGCCGCGCCTGGGTCTGGCATACCGGCCGTGGGGCAACAACACTGTGTTTCGGACCGGCATTGGGATCTACTACGACGTGGTGCCGAGGGACCTCACTATGGGCGGGGTGCCTTTTGTGCTCAACGAGGTGCCGTTCAATAATCCCGCCGACAATCCGGCGGTGATTCTTCCGACGGTGTTCCCAAGCGCCGGCGCCGCCGGACCCTCGTCGGTGTCGCTGCCCGCCGCGGTGAACCCGAATCTTCAGATCCCTTACAGCATGCAGTACAGTTTCACCGTCGAGCATGCGCGTTGGGATACCGGATTCCGGTTGTCGTACATCGGCACCAATACGCGGCAGGGCGATTATGCCTACAACTACAACTCGCCGCTGCCGGACGATCAGTTTTTTGTCGACAAAGCGCGGCCGTTTCCGCAGTATCCGGGAATCACGTACATCACCAACGGCGCCGGCCATCAGTTCCACAGCTTCACCGCCGAGGTGGAGCGCCGGATGGCACGCGGTCTCCAGTTCCAAAGCTCGTGGGTCTGGGCGCGCGACATCGGCGACCTGGAGCGCGGACAGTCGCTGGAGAATCCCTTCGACCGCGCCCGCGAACGCAGCGTGTGGCCCGACGTCCCGACACACCGGTTTACGACTAACTGGATATATCAGCTCCCTTGGGGTAAGGGACGTCCGTTCCTGTCGAACGCCGGCCCCGCGCTGAATGCCGTGATTGGCGGTTGGGAGGTCAGCGGCATCTACAGTTACTACTCCGGTCAGTTCTTGACACCGTTGTGGACCGGCGCGGACCCCACCGGCACGGCGTTCACGGCGAACCGTACCCGCCCGATCGTCACCATCCGGCCGGACCATCTTTCGAACGCCAATCTGCCCGGCGATCAGCGAAGCCTACATCGCTGGTTCGACCCGGCGGCCTTCGCGGCTCCAGCAGTCGGCCGGTTCGGCAGCTCCGCCAAGGGCGTCATTAAGGGTCCACATGTGAATGTGTGGCACATGGGCTTCTTCAAGTCGTTCTACTTCTCCGAAAAGGTCCGTCTGCGGTGGGAGATGACGGCCACGAATTTCTTCAACCACCCCAACTACAGCAACCCCGCTACCAACATCGCGCAGATTGCGGCGGTGGGCGTCATTTCGGGTGTGGGCGGCGTGAACGGCGCTTCAACCGGCGACCAACCCGGCGCGAGAAATTTCCGGATGGGTCTGCGGTTCGAGTGGTAGCTTTGGATGGTGGGCAGGCTCCCGGCGCTTGCGCCGCCAATGCGACAATGTCCGGCCCGTGCAACCAGTCCGGTTATCGCTGGATTGTTTTCCAGGCATCGATCCATCCACATGAAGGCTTGCAAGACGGAGATTTTTCGAGAAATCTCGCGTCCGCACGATTGTGGACGCGGCACGCACGAGTGCGTGCGCCACGATCGAACAACTCCCAACTCCCTAGGTCAGCGCTGATGGGCCCTCAGCTTGCGGCGGCCTATCAGGCCGCCAATATCGCGTGATGCCAACAGTCAGTTTCACCACGTCCGGTGTCCTCCAGAAGTCGGCCCTTCGCCAGGCGAACGACCGCCTGGTGCTCGATGCCATCCGCCGCAATCCGGGCATCTCTCGCAGCGAAATCGCCCGGATCTCGGGCTTCTCGCGGACTTCGGTAACGTACGTCGTCAACCGCCTACTCAGGTCCCGCCTGGTGACCGAGGAGAGAGTCGAGAGCGTTACGGGCTCCGGTCGTCCACCAACCAGGCTCCGTCTACGCGCCGAGGCGATGACCGCGATCGGGGTAGAAATATCGCGGCCGGATTCCAGTGTGATCCTCGTCGACCTGAACGGAGAGATTCTCGAGCAGCGGAGCGTTGCCTGGCGGGAGAATCCTCAGCTCTTTCTCGATGAAGTGGCTGGCGCGATTCGTGCGGTAGGGACCTCCCGCAATCCGCGGCGCGTTCTCGGCGTGGGCGTCTCGTTGCCAGGCACCATCGAGAAATCGTCGGGGAGGGTGCTTGGCGCTGAGGGCATCGGGTGGTTCGATGTCGAGGTTGGCAAACGCCTGCGCGGCCGCGTCGATTGGCCGCTGTTCTTCGAGAACGACGCGAACCTGTCGGCGCTGGCCGAGCAGTGGTATTCGCCCGCTAATGGCGATGTCCTCCGTTACTTCGTCTACATGCGCATGCAGGGTGGCCTGGGCTCGGGCGTCGTCGTCGATGGGCGGATTCTGCATGGCGTGTCCGCAGCCGGGGCTGAGTTGGGGCACATCATGCTGTACCCGGACGGACGGCCCTGCAACTGCGGGAACCGTGGGTGCTGGGAGCAATACGCATCCGACGCGGCGCTGGTTCGCGCGTATCGCGAACTGGCGGGGGAGACCGGCGGCGAGGGAAAAATCATCGATGAGTCGCTTCGGATCGTGAAGCTCGCTCGGGCGGGCGACGAGCACGCTCTCGGCGCGCTCCGCACAACGGCCACCTATCTGGCGCTCGGCTTCGTCAGCGTCATCGCCGCGCTCAATCCCCAGGCTATTATTCTGGGCGAGCCGATGGCTTCAGCTTGGGATCTTGTTGAAGATGTCGTGCATGCGGAATTGCGCCAACGGGTTCCTCCGTACTACCTCAACGGGCTGCGCTTGTTGCCCTCGCGCATCGATACGAATTCGGCGCTGCGCGGTGCCGCGGCGTTGGCGCTTGCCCATTTCTTTACCCGCTTCGATCACACCAAGGACGATGCGCTGCCCAATGGCGTGGCCATGGTAGCGCATGGATAGGGAAAGGAGAACCGCCAAGGTGAAGATGCCTTTCCTCGGCGCCGCCATGTTGAGTTTGCTGAGCACGGCCGCCGCGCAGAACCGGGACAACGCGCAGAACGCGGAATTCGAAGCGCTACAGGCCCATTTCGACCGGGCCGTCACCCAGCGCCACGAGCAACTCTTCCACGGCATCGCCACCGTCGAACAGTGGGAGCGGCGCAAGCTGGAGACCCGGGCGGCGTTGACGAAGATGCTGTGGCACGATCTGCGCTGGCCCGATGGACCGCCGGCCGCCGAAGTCACCCATCGCGTCGAGCGTCCGGACTATGTCATCGAGAACCTCGTCATCGAGACCGCGCCGAAACTGTTTCTGACGGCCAATCTCTACCTGCCTCGCGCCGGCCGGAAGCCGTTTCCGGTGGTGCTCTACCAATGCGGCCACGCGAACAAGCGTTACTTCACACGGCACGGCGCTTGGTTTGCCGCTCACGGTATCGCAATGCTCGTGATGGACAACATCGAGATGGGCGAGGTGGAATTCACCCACCACGGCGTCTATGCGAACGCCTGGTTCCACTGGTACAGCCGGGGCTTTTCCCCCTTAGCCGTCGAATTGTGGAATGCCCGGCGCGCGGTGGATTACCTGGCGTCGCGCCCCGACCTCGACTCCCAGCGCATCGGCGCAACCGGCCGGTCGGGCGGCGGAATGACAACTTTCTTCCTGGCGGCAATCGACGAACGGATCAAAGCGTCCGCCCCGGTCTCGGGGACCCTTTCGACCGCGGGGTGGGTGAAGCAGCGGTTGAGCTTCGCGCACTGCGACTGCCAGTATCCGGTGAATAGCCAGGGCCTGCTCTATTCGGAGGTGGGCGCTCTGATTGCGCCGCGGGCGCAGTTGCTTTGTAACGCCGATGCAGATCGCGGCTTCCCAATGGACGCCCTTACCGAGATGGAGCGAAAGATGCGGGAAGTGTACCGCCTTTACGGGGCGGACACCGCGTTGCGAACGGCGGTTGCCCCCGGTGGCCACGAGGACACGGAAGCCATCCGCTTGCCGGTGTATTCGTTCTTCCTCAAGGAGTTTCTCGGAGCGGACGCGCCCGTGGCAAGCGAAGGCCCGGTGGACGAACCGGCCGTCGAGGAGCTGGTCTGTCACCGCCGCGGGCTTCCCCTGGACGAACGCCTCACGCGAATCGACGAAGAGATGATTCCGCTGTCCGACGGCGCTCTCCGGCGAACGATCCCCGAACTGACGGACGTGCTGCGCCGCGAGGTTTTCCGGTACTTTCCCGAGAAGCCGGCGCCGCTCAACCCGGAGTGGGGCGATGCCTTTACGCAACAAGGGCGAACGGCGCGAACCGTCAACTTCACCTCGTTCGACGGACTCCGGGTCAAGGGCATCTACTCCCTCCCAGCCGGCTTGCCCTCCGCGGCGCGACTGCCGGCCGTCCTCCTGATCGACCATCGAAGAGGAATCCCCGTCTGGGGGAACGAACAGCCGCTGGAGCGGAATCAGTGGGGCGATAGGGCGGTCCTGATCGTCGAGACACTGGATCGTGGCAGTCGTGCGCTCGAACGCAATCTGCGCAGCTTTAGCGATAACGACCCGCTGCATCACATGAAGCGCCAGGCGATGGTGATGGGCACCACGCTCGAATCGATGCAAGTGTACGAGGTGCTGCGGTCACTTGAACTGCTGCGGTCCTTGCCCAACGTCGATTCCGGCCGGATCATGATCGCCGGGCAGGGCGAGATGGGGGTGAACGGGATGTACGCGGCATTGCTCGGCGGCGGAGCCGAGCGGGTGGTTCTGACCTCGCCCCCGTCTTCGCACCGGCACGGCCCGCATTATCTAGGCATCCTGCGATACACCGACATTCCGTACGTTGCCGCGCTGCTTGGTGACCGCGTGCGTATCACGGGCGAGGCGCCGGGGACCCCGCGCGATCTCCCCCGGTGCGGACTGCTGCCCGACTGCCTGCGATAGTCGGCTGCCGGAGCAGCGCGGCGCCGCTGCGATAGAATCGAGCAAATGCTGTTGCAAGAGGAGCGCGAGGGGTCCGGCGCGCCGGAGGCGGTGCGGGTGCGCCAAGCTGCCGCCGCCGTGGATGCCATCCTGAACAGCGCGGCCTTTCAAAAAGCGCCGACGCTGCGCAAACTTCTTCAGTACCTGTGGGAGAACCGCGCCCACGATCCCGGTGAGCATGCGATAGCCACCGAGGCGCTTGGACGCAAGGCCGATTTCGACCCGAAAACCGATTCGGCGGTTCGTGTTCATACTTTGCGTCTGCGGCAGAAACTCAAGGAGTATTACGAGGGAGAAGGCGCCGCCGCCGTGGTGCGGCTTTCGCTGCCGCATGGCTCCCACTGTTTGGAATTGGACTGGGTGGCAGCCCAGCCGGCGGCCGGCTCGACGGGATCCAGTTGGCCGCGGCGTGCGAAGTGGATCGTCGCATTCCTCGTAACGGTCGCAATGCTCGGATTAGTGCTCGACAATCTGCGGCTGCGCGGCGAACTCGCAACGGCTCCCACACCTGGTAAGCTGCCGCGATTCTGGTCGGCGCTTTTCGCGGATGGCAAGCCGGCGCGCATCGTGCTGCCCACACCGATGTTTCTGCAATGGCCGGGCGGGCGTCTGCGAGCCCGCGACTACGGCATCAACGAGTACAGCCGGATTCACGAGTCCGAAGAACTGCGTCCTCTGCTCGAAAGACTCGGACCGCCCACGCTGTCTCAGAGCTACAGCGTCATGGCCGATGCTCTTGCGGCGGCGAATCTCTCCCGGTTCCTCGCGCCCCTTGGCGCAAGGCTGGCGGTGGTCTCCGACAGCCGGCTCTCGCTCGACACCTTCGCGGATCATCACGTCGTCTTCCTGGGAATTCCGAACACCAGCCAGTATCTGAAGCAGTTCCTCGAACAGGCTAACTTCGAACTCGTGTCATCCGGTACCAGCGTCACCAACCGGGCCCCGCGAGCGGGCGAACCCGCCGTGTATCAGTCGCAGCACCACTCCGACAGCCGCCAGGTCCGGCCCACGCTCCTCGCTCTGTATCCGGGCAAGGCGCCGGGTACGCGGATACTCCTGCTTGGTGGCCACTCGCTCTCGCTGGCATCCTTCCTTACCTCGCCCGGCGGCCTGGAAGCGCTGGACGCCGAGTGGGAAAAGAACGGTAGTCCGGACTACTTCGAGATGGTGGTGCTGGCTGAAACTGAGGGCCAAGTACCTTTGCGAGTGAGGCCCGGCAGCTTCCGGCCTGTCGTTGTAAACCACTGAAATTTCTACGCTACAGTTGCGTTAACAACCCCTTGTAACTTCCTTTACGGAGCGGATAAGGGCTAAATGGGACTAATCCGCGCCCGGTGTGCGGAGCCACGTTCTTGCTTGCAGGAGGTCCCGGAATGACCCGTACGATTTTGGCGCTGTTGATCGTGTTTGGCGTCGCCATTGTCCCCAACGTTTCCGCTCAGGTTCTTTACGGTTCGCTGGTCGGTACGGTAGAAGACCCCAGCGGAGCCGCAGTTCCCGGCGCTGAAATCCGCGTCGTCAACGTGCTGACTGGACAGGCGCGCAGCGCTACCACCGACGCTTCGGGCGGCTATCTCTTCGCCAATATCCAGTCTGGAACCTACGAAGTGTCGGCCACGGCGACCGGTTTTCGCCAGTTCCAGCGCCGCAACGTACCTGTTGCCGCCAACGCCGTGGTTCGCGTGAACGTTTCGTTGGAATTGGGCGAGACGGCGGAGGCCGTGACGGTGACGTCCGAGGCGCCGCTGCTGCAAACGGACCGCTCCGACGTGAATATGGATCTGCCTGCCCAGGAGTTGAACAACTTGCCCGTGGGGGGATTCAGGAACTACCAATCGCTCCTCAAGGTGGTGCCGGGCATTACGCCGCCGGCCGAGGCCCACTCGATCGCGGGCAACCCAGCCGGCGCGTTGACCACCAACGTCAACGGCACCAGCCACAGCAATAACAACACGCGGATCGACGGCGCCAGCAGCACCTATCTGTGGTTGCCGCACATCACCACCTATGTCCCGCCGCTGGAATCCATCGGCACGGTCAACGTCGTAACCAACAGTTACGACGCGGAGCAGGGGTTCGCCGGCGGTGCTGTCGTGAGCGTGGAAACGAAATCCGGCACGAACGAGTTCCACGGCTCCGCGTTCGAATACCACACCAACTCCCGGCTTCGCGCCCGCAACTTCTTCTTTCCGGCCGAAGGCAGGCTACCGAAGAACATCCTCAACCAGTTCGGCGGCACTTTGGGCGGGCCGATCGTCAAGAACAGTCTGTTCTTCTTCTTCAACTTCGAAGGCATGCGGCAGCGGCAGAGCTTCAGCCGGTTCGCTACCGTCGCCACCGCCGAACACCGCCTGGGCAATTTCGCCGACTCCGGCGCGCAGCTCTACGATCCGCTAACGGGAAATCCGAACGGCGCGGGGCGCACCCTGTTTCCCGGCGGCGTGATTCCCACAAGCCGGATCGACCCGACGGCCCGGCGGATTCTCGACCTGGTACCGCAGCCGAACCTGGGCGGCTTCGCGAACAACTACTTTATCGGCGCGCCGCTTGAATTTAATCGCGACAATTTCGACAACAAGATCAACTGGAACCCGACGCAGAAGTCGATGATCTTCGGCCGTTACAGCGTCTTCAACTACTCGGTCTACGATCCGCACGTGCTGGGCGAGGCTGGCGGGACGGGCGTCGCCGGCATCTTTCCGGGTAACGATGCGGGCCGGGTGCACAGCCTGACCATCGGCGGTAACTACGTCTTCACGCCGGCGCTGTTGATCGACGGGCACTTCGGCTTTAATCGGCAGGGCCAGAACGGGCAGGATCTGTTCTACGGCCGCAACATGGGACTGGAGGATTTCGGAATCCCTGGCACGAACGGCCCAACGATTCGCGAAAGTGGCTTCCCCGGTTTCCAGGTGAGCGGATACGAGAACATGGGTGGCTCGACGCCGTCCAGCCCGCGCTTCCGCACCGATCATCAGTATCAGTATGCGGTGAACGCCAGCTACACCCGTGGCGCACACAACCTGCGTTGGGGCACGGAACTTACCAGCCAGGAGATGAATCACTATCAACCCGCCGGCACATTCGGGCCCCGCGGTGGCTTCAGTTTCGTTGGAGGCATTACCGCCCTGAACGGCGGGGCGGCGCCGACCCAGTTCAACTCGCTCGGCTCGTTTCTGCTCGGCCTGCCGGGCACGGTTGGCAAGAGCATCCCCACCAGCGAGGAAATGCGGACACGCCTTTGGAACACCGGCCTGTACTTCCGCGACCGCTGGCAGGCGACGCGCAACCTGACGCTCAATCTCGGCATGCGCTGGGAATACTATCCGATGGTGACCCGCGATACGCGCGGCGTCGAGCGCTTCGACCCCTATTCGAACAACGTGTTGGTCGGCGGTGTGGGTATCGTGCCGGAGGACACGGGGGTCCGCGTCAGCAAGCGGCTCTTCGCGCCCCGCATTGGCATCGCGTATCGCCTGAAGGAGAAGACCGTCGTCCGCACCGGCTACGGAATCAGCATCGATCCGTTCCCGCTCGCCATCCCAATGCGGAGTCCTTATCCAACCGTGATTGCGCAGACCGTAGTCGGCAACAACACGTTCCAGCCGGCCACGACGCTGGCGCAGGGAATTCCACTCCCACCGCCCTTGGATCTGGGTAACGGCGTCATCCCGATGCCCGACTCCGTGACTACGCTCACGCTGGAAGATAACTTCCGCCGCGGCTACGTGCAGTCGTATAACTTCACGATTCAGCGCGAATTGGCGGGCGGATTCACGGCGCAGGCCGGTTATGTCGGCACGCGGAGCATCCGTCTGACCAACCGGATCGACCTCAACGCCGGCCGGCCGGGCCTGGGGGTTGCCGGCAGGCCGTTCTTCGCGCCCTTCGGACGCCGCGTGGCCACCACCCTGCACGCACCAGCCTTCACGTCGGACTACAACTCGTTGCAGACCCGCCTGGAGAAGCGGTTCTCGGCGGGCTGGTCGACTGGCGTCACGTACACCTTCGGGAAAGCCCTGGCGTTTGGGGAAAACAGCGATTCCGGCCTCTTCTTCCACACGCCCGAAGTTGTGGCGCGTAATCGTTCCTTGGCGGGGTTCGACCGGACGCACAACCTGCAGGTCACTGGGGTAGCGGAACTTCCGTTCGGGCGCGGCAAACGCTGGGCGCGTTCCGGGCTCGGCTCGGCGCTTGCCGGCGGCTGGCAGTTGAACGCGCTCTTTAGTTCCTACAGCGGACGGCCGTTCAGCGTCGTGGCGGCGGGCACGTCGCTGAATGCGCCCGGCAACAGCCAGGTGGCCGATCTGGTGAAGCCCACGGTGGAGAAGTTGGGCAATGTCGGTCGCGGTGCGAGCTTCTTCGACCCCCTTGCCTTCGGTTCAATTATCGACGCGCGCTTCGGTACCGCCGGCCTGAATATTCTGCGTGGGCCGGGACTCGTGAACCTCGACCTCGGCCTGTTCCGGAACTTTGCTCTTTCTGAGCGGTTCACGCTGCAATTCCGCGCTGAGGCGTTTAACTCCACGAACACTCCGCACTTCAATAACCCGGGCACCAACGTTTCGAACATGCAGCTCAATCCGGACGGATCGATCCGCGCCCTCGGTGGCTACACCGAGGTCACCAGCGCCCTGGCCGATGAGCGGCAATTTCGTTTTGCGCTAAGGTTCTTCTTCTAAGGCAATGAGTAAATCAATCGGAGCCCTGGGCTCCCTCCTGTTCATTCTGGTGATGGCTGCCGCCGTTGCTCCCGGCAGTAAGGACGATGGATACCGAGGCATCTGGTACTTCAACCAACCGTCCGGTGACGAGTATAAATACAAATACTCGGGCGGCTTCGCCACTTACCCGCAACAGCACGCACCCATCGCCATCTACTCGGAAAAGGCGAACAAGACCTTCTTCTGCTACGGCGGCACCACCAAGGGCAAACACGACGAACTGGTTCACATGGTCGCCTACTACGACCATGCCACGGGCAGGGTGCCCCGGCCGACGCTGTTGCTGAACAAGGAAACATCGGACGCCCACGACAATCCGGTGATGTCGATCGACGATGACGGCCACATCTGGATCTTCTCGTCCGCCCATGGGACCTCGCGGCCGGCCTACATCCACAAGAGCCGCAAACCGCACTCGGTGGACGAATTCGAGCGCATCGCGACCACCAACTTTTCCTACCCGCAACCGTGGCACCTGCCGGGCAAGGGATTTCTGTTCCTCCATACGCGCTACCAGTCGCTGGGGCAGGGAATTGGCAGTGGCCGGGCGCTGCACTGGATGACCAGCAAGGACGGCCGTTCCTGGAACGAGCCTCAAAAGCTCGCATTCGCGTTGCGCGGCCACTACCAGGTGAGTTGGCCGGGCAAGGACCGCGTCGGGACCATCTTCAACGTCCACCCGCCACCGCTGGGGCTGAACGAGCGGACCAATCTGTACTACGTCGAGACGCGCGATCTTGGCCGGACGTGGCAGACTGTGGACGGCAAGAAGATTGAAACGCCGATCGAAGCGGAACGTCATCCCGCGCTGGTCCGCGACTACTACCAGGAGAAACTGCTCGTCTACATCAAGGACGTGCAGTACGACGAAGACGGACATCCGGTGCTGGTGTACCTCACCAGCAAAGGTTACGAGTCGGGTCCGAAGAATGGACCGCGATGGTTCATGCTGGCCCGGTGGACGGGCACCGAGTGGAGCTTCCACCGCATCGCCGGGACCGACCACAATTACGACCACGGCGTCATCTACCTGGAACAGCCGGACCGTTGGCGATTCATCGCCGCCACCGGCAAGGGGCCGCAACCCTGGGGCACCGGCGGCGAGATAGAGATGTGGATTAGCACCGATCGCGGCGGGTCCTGGACTAAGTCGCGCGAATTAACGCGCAACAGCCGCTACAACCACACTTACCCCCGCCGTCCGCTGAACGCCCACCCGGACTTCTACGCCATCTGGGCCGACGGCGACGCGTTTGGACCCTCGGAATCAAGCCTCTACTTCACCAACCGCGACGGCGACAA
>CAYPUQ010000124.1:0-14188 GCA_964413655.1 uncultured Solibacteraceae bacterium
ACCGCAGGCCGCCGCGCCCTCGCCCGTGCCCGCCGGTCCGCCGGCCGAGGCGCCGCCGCCGGTGCCCGGCGAACCCGTAGCCAGCAATGAATAGGCAAGAACAGGAGAAACACTATGGCAGAAGGTAGAGGCGGAAGGCCAATCAGCGGTTCGCAGCGCCCCACTGGCGGCGACAAGGCGATCGTTTCCAACAAACGCCAGTTCTTCCGGCGGCGGAAGGTGTGCAAGTTCTGCGTCGACAAGATCGACAACATCGATTACAAGGACGTGCGGCTGCTGAACCAGTTCATCTCCGAGCGCGGCAAAATCGTCCCGCGGCGCATTTCCGGCGTCTGTACACCGTGCCAGCGCCGGCTCAGCGAAGCCATCAAGCAGGCACGTAATATCGCGTTGCTGCCGTTCGCCGCTGGCGGTTCGGCGGAGATGGGACACTAGGCGGAGGCGGTGAAGCATGGAAGTAATTCTGCGAGAAGATATCGATAAACTGGGCAACCGGGGGCAGGTTGTGAAAGTAGCCGCGGGCTACGCGCGCAACTTCCTGCTGCCCAAACGGCTCGCCGTGGCCGCCACCAGCGCCAACAAGAAGATCATCGAACAGGAACGGCATGCTTGGCTCCGCAAGGAAGCCAAGGTGGCCGCCGACGCCGCCGAACTCGGCAAGATGATGGAGAGCGTGGTCCTCACCATCGCCGCCAAGGCAGGCGAGCAGGACCAACTCTTCGGCTCCGTCACGGCGATGGATATCGCCGACAAGCTCGAAAAGCAGAACTACTCCATCGACCGGAAGAAGATCCTGCTGGCCGAGCCCATCAAAACCCTCGGCGAATTCAAAGTGCCGGTCCGGCTGCACCGGGAGGTGACGGTCGAGATCGCCGTCAACGTAGTGAAGCAGGAAGAGGAAGAGTAGCTCACCGGCAATGGGCTACTTCGATCTTTCCGGCCAGACCGCTCTGGTTACCGGCGCGGCCACCGGCATCGGCGAAGCCATCGCCCGCCGCCTGTGCCGCGCCGGCGCCACCGTGGCGGTTGGCGATTTGGACGAAGCCGGCGCGGAGAAAGCCGCCGCCGCCCTCGCGGTGGAGTGTGGGCCGGACCGTGCCTTTCCCGTCTTCATCGATATCACTAACTCCGAATCCGTTCGTCAAGCTGTCGCCGCGATCCTGCAACGCTCCAGCCGGCTTGAGATTCTTGTCAACAATGCGGGCATCGCGGGCAAGGCCGCTCCGCTGTGGGAGCAGACCGAGGAGGACTGGCGCCAGGTCATCAGCGTCAACATGAATGGCGTCTTCAATTGCTCGAAGGCTGTCATCCAGTTGATGCGCTCGCAGAAGTACGGCCGTATCGTCAACCTCGCCTCCATCGCCGGCAAGGAGGGGAACCCGAACATGACCGGCTACTCGGCCACCAAGGCCGCCGTCATCGGCTTCACGAAATCGCTGGCGAAAGAGGTCGCCACCGACGGTATCTGCGTCAACGCCGTGTCGCCGGCCGTCATTCGCACGGCGATTCTCGACCAACTCACCGCCGAGCAGATCGACTACATGACCCAGCGGATTCCCATGCGCCGCACCGGCACGGTGGAAGAAGTGGCGGCTATCGTTCATTTCCTGGCCAGCCCGGACTGCAGTTTCGTGACGGGCCAGTGTTACGACGCCTCCGGCGGACGTGCCACCTATTGACGTGAAACCGATCGCTCCGGCCGACTATGGCTCCATCCCGGCTTCCGATCTCCTCGCGGCCGCCGCGCGCGGCTATGTCGCCTGGGATCACCGGCTGCTCCACGCCCTGCTCGACGACCCCGAACGAACTCTCCCCGATATCGTCCGGTTCGCCGTCGCGGACGAACGCCATGGCGAAGACCCGGCCGATGTGCGATGGGACCTGGTGGAAATCTTTCGGGTTCATCCGGACCCTGTTGCGATCCCGTTCCTCGTCGAGTGTCTGGAGACAGTTGGCGAAGCCGACGAGGCGCTGCTGCACGCCTTTGCCCGTCAGGGGCGGGCTGCCGTGGAGCCGTTGATCGATGTCGTTCGCAAGAACGGTCCGGCCGCCGGCGAAGCCGCTTTCGTGCTCGGCGCGTTCGGCATCCCCGACGAGCGAATTCTTCCGGCCTTGGAGGAGTTCGCCGCCGCTGAGCCGCTCGAAGCCGCCGAGGCAATCGGGTTCTACGGTGGCGACGAGGCGTGCGCCGCCATACAAAGAATCATCGACAGCAAAGCCGGTGAACTCGGCCCCGACGACCGTGCCCAATTCGAGCTGATCCTCCGGCGGACGGGCGAACGGACCGCCGAGGCCGACGATGAGCCGCTCGATATCTGGGCGTTGTATCCCGAAACCGCGGAGCCGGACCTCTCGGTGCTCAGCGCCTCGGAACTGAACGAGTTTCTGGAGAGCCCGGTCGCGGAGCACCGGTTGGCAGCTTTGCGAGCGTACTCCGGCGATGAACTCGACGAGGAACAGCAATCGCGGATCGAGTCGATCGCCCGCTCCGATCCGGAACCGGATGTGCGCGGCGCCGCGTGGTACGCCCTCAACACGGAAGCCCTCGATGAAGCGGCCATTACGCATCTCCGGGCGCGGCTGACCGCCCCGGATACGCCGGCCGGTGAACTGGCGGGCATCGCGATCGTGCTGGCCAAGGCAATCAGGGCGAACGAGCCGGGCCTGCACGAAGCAATCGAACGTCTGTACGAAGGCCCGTCGACCCGCGCGGCGGCGTTAGAGGCGATGTGGCGCACGTTCGACCGGCGCTACCGGGACTACGCCGTACGCCACATCGAAGACGAAGACGGGGACATTCGCGACGAGGCGATCACTCTGGCCGGCTTCCTGGGCGTCGCCGAGTTGGCGCCCCGGCTCCGCGAACTGTTCTTCGATGGCGACTTTCGCCCCGTCAGCCTGCGAGCGTATGCCCTGTGCGCCCCGTTCAGCGGCAAACGGGCCGCCGCGCGGGACTTCTACCGCACCATTGAACACGCGGCGGACGGTTTCGACGACGAGCACGAAGAGTCGATTGTGAAAAGTGCGATCGACCTCCGCCTCGCCCTCCGCGGCGAGCGCCCCGTCTTCGCCCCGGCCGAGCCGGAATCCGCTCCCGTCGTGTCGTCCGGCAAGGTCGGCCGCAACGAACCCTGCCCCTGCGGCTCCGGCAAGAAGTACAAGAAGTGCTGCGGCGCTTGAACCTCTTGCGGCCTCGTAGGCCGCCCGAAACACGTGGCGCGCGTTCTTAACGTGCCGGGTCGCCAATCCTGCCGAAGGCGTGGTTTCTATGGCCCTTGCATTGGGTACCGGCGGTCGTCCAGTAGGTATCTCAAAGCAGATCCGCGAATTGTGACACCGTCATCCCTGCTGCGCGGATCAGAGAACGTAACGTACCAGGAGCCGCTGATGTCGATGCCCAGAACCTGCCCGAGCAGGGCTTCCACCACCCCGGCGTGGCCTGCGGCAGACCACCGTCAGGTAAGCGATCAAGGCCGTCAGTTGCGGACCGAAGTGCCCCGAGCCCCGGCGGAATCCGGAACCCACTCCCGTCGCCGGCAAGGTAAGGTCGGCGGCAACGAGCACTGCCTCGGTACCTGATCAGCCCGAAGCGGGAGACTCTTCGACCGCCACGGGCTCCTCGACCCGCCACGCCTCGGCTTCGGGCGAGTGCTTCTCCTGGCCCGCCTCGCCGCTGCGAATCAGCGCCCAGCGGTAGCCGATCGGCGCCACCAACTCGTTGATCGCCACCACGCTGAAGATGAGCGCGGCCGCTTCGTCGCCAAAGTCGGGGAAGGTCCGGGTGAACAGCAGCGCCAGCGCCAGGGCCAACCCCGCCTGGGGCAACAATCCGAACCCGGCATACTTCTTCACCACCTCCGGCGCCCCGGCGATACGGCAGGCCAGCCGGTTTCCGGCCATGAAGCCGCCCGCCCGGATCAACACGAACACCAACGCCGGCACACCCACCACCAGCAGTTCGTCCACGTGAATCGTCGCGCCCGCCACCGCAAAGAAGGCGACGTAGACCGGCAGCGACGACGCCTCGATGTCGTCGTGCAGCCGATCGCCGAAATGGGTGAGATTACGGACGAAAATTCCGGCCGCTAGCGCCACCAATAGCGGATCGAAATGAATCCGTTGGCCTACCTCGGCGATCACAAACCCCACCAGGATGATGAAAATCCCGCCGCCGGTCCTCGCACGGCGCATGAACGCCACCATCACCACTCCGATCAGCACCCCGGTAACCAGCGAGCCCAAAATCTCCCAGGTGAGCAGACCAAGCGTTTCGAGCGGCTTGGCTTGGCCGCCCAACAAAGCGGTCGCGATCGAGGAGGCAATCGCGAAACAGAGGATCACCACCAGGTCGGCCAGCACCACCACGCCCAGCACCGTCCGCGCCAGCGGCCCGTCCGCATTGGTCTCCTTGCGGAGCGCCACCACCACCGCCGGCGATTGGGCCGTCATCGTGACGCCGAGCACCAGCGCCAGGGCGGCCGCCTGGATCGTATCCAGATCCCGCAAGAAGGGCAAATACGGCTGGGCCGCGAAGACAGCGCCGCTCAGCACAATCATCGTGCCAATGATGGCGACGCCCGAGATCCAGCCGATCGTTTTCAGCAGCGGCCGGAGCTTTCGAAACTCCAGTTCGCTGCCCGCCGTCAGCGCGATCAGCGAGATGGCGACGCCGTTGAAGATACGCAGGCTCACCACCATGTCGTCGGAAACCAGGTCGAGCACTTTCGGTCCGGCGACGATTCCCAGCATCAGATAACCCGTCAACCGCGGCAGGCCGATCCCCTTGAAGATGCTCCCCGACAGGTTAGCGGCGAGCAGCAAGAAACCAGTCGCCAAAATGGCGCCGCCCGCCGCCGCGCCCAGTCCCGGCATCGGCGAAAACGAGCGCGCCGCCTCCATCAGGCCACAGAAAATGATCAGCAGGGAAATTTGCAGTATCATGCGGTTTTCCCGGTCAGCCCACTTCCACGCTGCGCGTTCTCGGCAACTCCTCGCGCCGGTCGTAGCCGCGGGACGACCGCTGCAGAATGATTTCCGTGACGATCGCCCCGCCGATGATCGCGGTAAAGAGCCACGGGATGTCGCGTCCCACGTATAGGTCGGTCGCCGACATAATGATGGCGATCGATAACGACCCGATTGGCCCGATCATGAGGCTCTTCTCTTCATCCGGATTCAGCGCAATCACGTTCCGCTTCCGCACCAGCCAGACCGCCAACCATTTCCCGGCAAACCGTGCGCAAACGAAAATCGCCATTAACGCCCACCCCTGCCACTCGGCAATGTTCCAAACCAAGCCCGCCGAGGTCAGCAGCAGCAAGTAAATCGGACGCTCCATCCGTTCCAGCGCGAACCGAACCTGCCGCTTCCAGGTTCCAGGGAAGTTCACAAGGATCATTCCGGCGATAAAGCACACCGCGACCGCCGACAGGCGCAGAAAACTCGCCATGCCGGCGGCGAAACAAACCGAGCCGAGCGTGACAACGGCAAACTGCGGCCCTGGGCTGGTGCGCATCAGCAGCGCGTAAATGATGCCCGCCATTGTGGCGCCAATGCCAATCGTGATGAACAGCCACGCCGTGCCCGGAAGTTGCCACGCCACCTCGGCGCCCGACGGGCGGAAGTAGGCGGTTACGATCATCAACCCGAGAATGCCCGCAAGCTGCTCCAAGTGCACGATGCGGAGGATCTTCTCCATCGACTCCTTGCTCGCCCCGCGGGCTTCGAGGAGGTAAGGCGCACTCCGTGCCGTCATCGCGCAGGCCGCCCCCAACATGATGGCGTCCCGCAAGTAGATCCGGTCCGGAATGAAATCCGTCAGCACGACCAACACGAAGAATGTGCTTGCGAGCACCGTGACAAACGGCATCAAAGCCGACAGAAACGCGACGTTGCCCATGCCGGGCTTGACGGACTCGATAAACTCGCGATCGAAGCGGAACCCGATGGTGAAGCCGATGAAGCCCAGCCCGAGCGGAATGATCGGACGCAGTTCGTATATCACCGAATCGGGGAAAATGCCGATCGCTGGGTGGCGGGCTATGACGCCCAAGAACACAAACGGCAGTCCGGCAATCACCAGGTGGGCGATCTGGAGGCGCTTCTCGAGTTCCAGGACCTGCGGCGTACCAAAAAGGTAGGCAAGCACTAGCAAGGCGACGAATCCGAGTACGGCCTTGACTATGGTCGCCGCGGACGGGGTTATTGTCGGAGCGCCCTGGCGCCCCAGCAACGCGTCTTCGGCCGACTCGCCGCGACGTGCCGTTCGCGGCTGGGCCGGAAAGATCGACTGGCCCAGTTCTTCGGGCGTGAACGTCGGCGGGGGTTCGAGTAACGGGATAAACGGTGGTGCTGCCGGACCGGCCTTCTGGTCCTGTGGGGTACCGCCCTTTGGCGTTTCCGCCGGCCCCTTTTTCTCCTGGGCCAGCGCAATCACGGCCCAAAACAAGCAAATCCCTAGGGCAAGGATCCCCCATTCGGATCGGGTCATGACCATTAATAGTTGATTGTCTCATTGCAGGGCCGAGAATCAACCGTCTGGTACTGCAATCTGAAGCCGGAGACGCGTTTCGCGTCGCCGGTGCTGCTGAATTCCACAACACCCGCTGTCGAAAAATGCACTTTACACTCAAGTCATTGATCCGAAGGAAGTTGCACGGAGAACGATGAAATCCCCAACACGAATTGATGCAAAGGACAACATATCGACAACCGCCGTCGAGACCACTTCGCTCCCATTTCTCTTTCAGATTCAATCACTTGTACCGTGATGCCAACTTTGGTCCCTCGCCTGCCTTATCTATAAGCGAAAGGAAGCAACTCCAATGACAATCATCCTTCTTCTCGTAACTTTCATGGTTTTCATCGCGCTGGACCTTATTCTCCACCGCCACGAAGCCAAACAGGCAGCCTTAGAGCAGGCAGCCGAAACCCAAGCCGTCGGCGCTTTCGAGATCGAACCGGACCGGATCGCCGGATTCGCCGCGCCCGCCGACCGCTCCTACCACCCGGCGCACGGCTGGGTTGTGCGGGAGCGCAAGAACGTGCTGCGCGTCGGCATCACCGACTTCGCCGCGAAGTTGCTTGGCCAGATCGACGGTCTTGAACTGCCGAAGGCCGGCCAGTGGGTCCGTCAGGGCCAGGGAGCCCTGGAAGTCCGCCGCGCCGGTGAAGAGGCCCGACTGCTCTCCCCGGTCGAGGGCGAAGTGCTTGAGGTGAATCCGGAAATCGCGAAAGATCCGTCTCTGCTCCGCCGCGATCCTTATGGCGCGGGCTGGCTGTACACGGTTTATTCCCCGGACGAGGCGAACACCCGCCGTAACCTGTTGCCCACGAAGCTGGTTCCGGCCTGGATGAAGGACGCCGCCGAGCGGCTCTATGGCATGCAGCCGGAACTGGCCGGCATGGTGGCCGCCGATGGCGGACTGCCGGTGGACGACCTCGCCGCCGCCCTGACCGGTCACAAGTGGAGCGACTTGGCTGCCGAGTTCCTCCTCACCGAACTGCCGCGGAATCGTGGAGTCCGGTCGTGATGTGAAGCAAAAATCTACAAAAAGATGATAAAAACCTCTGAAACTCTGTTATGATGGAAGTCAAGGAGGTTGCATGGCGTCCGCGATCCTGTTCGACAGCGTTCTCTGCATTGGCTGCCGGGCCTGCGAAGCGGGCTGTAACGAGAAGTGGGGGTTGCCCTACGACGACGATACAGCCGCCGCTGAAAAGCTGTCCGCCGGCAAGCTAACCACGATACGGACCTTCGGCGATCACTACGGCCGGAAGCTCTGCATGCACTGTCTGGAACCCGCCTGTGAATCGGCTTGCCCGGTTACGGCGCTGGAGAAGACGAAGGCCGGGCCGGTGGTGTACCACGAAGACCGCTGCATCGGCTGCCGCTACTGCATGCTGGCCTGCCCGTTCGAGGTGCCGGTCTACACGTGGGACGAGCGCGCGCCGAAGGTTCGCAAGTGCGACCACTGCGCGGAGCGTCTGTCGCAGGGTTTGCCGACGTCGTGCAGCGAGGCCTGTCCGGTCGAAGCCACCATCACCGGCGAGCGAGCCGATCTGATCGAGATCGCCCGCCAGCGCATCGCCGATACCCCGGACGGCTACCACGACCATATTTACGGCCTCAATGAAGCCGGCGGAACTTCGGTCCTGATGATCGGCCCCAAGCCGATGGAGGAATTCGGCATGCCCGGCGGTCTGGGTCGCCAGGCGATGCCAGGGCTGACCTGGCAGGTTCTCCAGTACATACCCGACCTTGTCGGACTCGGTACGGTGCTGCTCGGCGGCGTCTACTGGATCACCCACCGCCGCGACGAAGTGGCGGTGGCGGAGGGCCGCTTGAAGAAACCCGGTGGCGCCCATGAGAAGGAGGTGCGGTCATGACGGCCGCCCTGCGACTGCCGAAGTTCACCATCTGGCGGGCGGTGTTCGCCATCCTGATGATCGGCGGCGCCTGGGCGACGTGGATTCGCTTCTACCATGGTCTCGGCGCGGCGACCAACCTCAGCGACACTTTTCCGTGGGGCCTGTGGATCGGCTTCGACGTCCTGTGCGGCGTCGGTCTCGCCGCCGGCGGGTTCACGCTCGCCGCCACCGTTCATATCTTCAATATCGAAAAATACAAACCGATCGTCCGTCCCGCGATTCTCACTGCCTTCCTCGGCTACGTGCTGGTGGTGATCGCGCTGTTGTTCGACCTCGGACTTCCGTGGCGCATCTGGCATCCGCTGGTCTGGTGGAATCCGCGCTCGGTGATGTTCGAAGTAGCCTGGTGCGTGACGCTGTACACGACGGTGCTGGCGCTGGAGTTCTCGCCCACGGTGTTCGAGAAGCTGGGCTGGAAGCGTCCGCTCCGTTATGTCCGCGCGGCGTTGATCCCGCTGGTGATCGTTGGAGTTCTCCTTTCCACGCTGCATCAATCGTCGCTCGGCAGCCTCTACCTGATCGTTCCGAACAAACTCTATCCGCTGTGGTACAGCCCGCTGCTGCCGGTCTTCTTCTTCATCTCGGCGATCTGTGTCGGACTGGCAATGACCATTTTCGAATCTTGGCATAGCAGCCGCGCCTTCAAGCGGCCGCTCGAGAAGGACCTGCTGGCCGGCTTGGCGCGTATCCTGTCCGTGCTCCTGCTGTTCTACCTGGTGCTCCGATACATCGACCTGTCGCACCGCGGCGTGCTCGGCTTAACGCTCGTATCCCGTCCCGAAACCTGGTTCTTCCTGCTGGAGATCGCGTTCATGGTGGTGCCGATGCTCCTGTTGTTCCGTGCACACACGCGGCGCAATCCCTTGGCGCTCTATATTTCGGCCGTTCTGGTCATCTTCGGATTCGTCACGAACCGGCTGAACGTCAGCGTGACCGGTATGCAGGCATCCACGGGCGCCGCCTACGTCCCGAAGTGGACGGAGGTGGTTGTGACGTTCGCCATCATCGCGGCCGGCTTCGCCATCTTCGCGTTTGTCGCCCGCCGTTTCCCGGTGTTCGAGGAACCGCACGAGGCCGAAATCGAGGAGGCCGGCTCGAAACAAAACCAACCGGTGATGGTGTGAATTTCGCGGTCCGGTGCCGCTCTGGCGGTCCGGGCCGAAAGGAGAGAGGATGGCCGTTTGGAAACTGTTGCGGCGCAGTCTGGCGGCGAAGTTCATTCTCGGCCTGGCCGCGGCCACGGCTATCCTCTCCTTTGCCGGCGGCTACCTGAACCTCGTACTGGAACGCCGCCATTCCGAACGGCTGATTCACGCCAGCGCCGACCGCATCACCGACATCATCGCCCGCAGCGCGAACTACTCCATGCTCCGCAACGACCGCGAGGCGCTGCTGCACCTCATCAACGACATCGGCGGCGAGCCCGGCGTGCGCCGCGTCCGCATCTACAACGAGGACGGCTGGATTCGCTACTCCACCGACGCCGCCGAGATCGATCATTCGGTCGACAAGCGCGCCGAAGCCTGTTTCGCCTGCCACGCCCAGGAGGAGCCGCTCTCGAAACTCCCCCGCGACGACCGCGTCCGCGTCTTCCGGCTCGACTCCGGCGAACGCGTCCTCGGCCTCATCCGGCCCGTCGAGAACAAGCCCGAATGCTGGAACGCCGCCTGCCACGCGCACGACCCCTCGCGGCGCGTCCTCGGCGTGATCGACGCGCACCTTTCGCTCGCCAACGTCGACCAGGAACTCGCCATCCACCAGCGAAATCTTTTCGGCGCTACCGCCGGCCTCACCGTCCTGGTCTCCCTCTTTGCCGCGATCTTCTTCTATCGCGATGTCCAGCGTCCCGTACGCGCCATCATGCACGGCACCGAGCGCGTTGCCGGCGGCGATCTCTCCAGCCGCATTCAACTGGCCGGCGAGGACGAACTCGGCCGTCTCGCCACCTCTTTCGACGAGATGACCGCCGCGCTTGAGTCGGCTCAGGCCGAACTGCGCGAGAACGCCAGCGAACTCGAACGGCGGGTCCAGGCAAAGACCGCCGAACTGGAACAGACGTTCTCCACCCTCGTCCACAGCGAGAAACTGGCCTCGCTCGGACGGCTCGCCGCCGTCGTCGCCCACGAAGTGAACAACCCGCTGTTCGGCATGCTGACCTATGCCCGGCTCAGCCTGAAAAAACTCTCCAACGGCGAGCCGCGGCCCGAGGAACTGGATGAGATCCGTGAGAACCTGAAGATCATTGCCAACGAAAGCAAACGCTGCGGCGAGATCATGCGGAATCTCCTTCAGTTTGCCCGGCAGGGATCGGGCAACGGCGGCGCGCAACTGAATATCGAACCGGTCGAGCCCGCCGCCGTCTTGAGACGGGCGCTCAAACTCATTCAGCACCAACTGGACCTCCAGCGGGTCGAGGTGGCGTTTCCACCCGCAAGCGCGAGCGAAGCCCTCGCCTGCGACCCCGGCCAGATCCAGCAGGCTCTGCTCGTCTTCCTGGTGAATGCCGCCGAAGTGATGCCGGACGGCGGCCGGTTGACGCTGTCCGCCGAAACCGATCCGGCCGCCCAGCAGTGCGTCTTCCGTATTCGCGACACCGGCCCCGGCATACCGCCCGATGCGCTCGCCAAGATCTTCGAGCCGTTCTTCACCACCAAGGAAGACCGTCATCGCACTGGTCTCGGTCTCGCCATCGCGAAAGGGATTGTGGAACGCCATGGCGGAAAGATTGACGTGGACACCGCGGTAGGGCGGGGCACGGAGTTTGTCGTGCGGCTGCCGCTCGCTCCTACGCCGGTAATGCAAGGAGGTGAACTGTGAACTCCAAAGGCAAAGTCTTCATCGTCGACGATGACCCCATCGTCCGCGATTCGCTCCTGAAATGGTTCGATAGCGAGGGTTATCACACCAACGCGGCCAGTTCGGCGCGCGATGCGCTCACCGGCCTCGATATTGGCCGGTGGGACGTCGCTCTCGTCGATATCAAGATGCCCGGCATGGACGGTATCGAACTCCAGGAGAAGTTGAAAGACATCGACCCCGCGCTACCTGTCGTTATCATGACCGGCTACGCCAGCGTCGACACCGCCGTCCGCGCCATGAAGAACGGCGCGTACGACTACATCACGAAACCCTTCGATCCCGAGGACCTCGAACGGCTTGTCAGCCGCGCCATCGAACACCACCGCCGTTCGGCCGAGGCCACCGCTCTCCGCCAGGAACTTGAGGAACTGCGGCCCGCCCAGAACATGATCGGCGAGAGTGCCGCGATGCGGAAGGTGAAGGAGCAGATCGCCACTGTCGCGCCGGCCGATGCCACCGTGCTGATCACCGGCGAGAGCGGCACCGGCAAGGAACTGGTCGCCCGCGCCATCCACGAGGCGAGCCCGCGCCGGCACATGCCGCTGGTCGCTCTCCACTGCGCCGCCCTCACCGAATCACTGCTCGAAACCGAACTGTTCGGCCACGAACGCGGCGCTTTTACCGGCGCCCAGTTCCGCAAGAAGGGCAAGTTCGAAGTGGCCGACGGCGGCACGGTCTTTCTGGATGAGATCAGCGATATAAGCCTCAAGACGCAGACGGACCTGCTGCGGGTGCTCCAGGAGAAGGAGGTGGTCCGCGTCGGCGGCACGCAGCCGATCAAGGTCGACTTCCGTTGTATCTCTGCCACCAACCGCCGGCTGGAGAAGCTGATCGAAGACGGCTCCTTCCGGCCCGACCTCTACTACCGCCTCCACGTTTTCACCATCGACGTGCCGGCCCTCCGCGAGCGCCGCGAGGACGTGCCGCTGCTCGCCCAGCACTTCCTCACCCGCTACGCCACGGCGATGAACCGCGCCACGCCGCGCCTGAGCGCTGCCGCCACTGACCTGCTGCTCAGCTATCACTGGCCGGGCAATGTCCGCGAACTGGAGAATGCCATCGAGCGCGCGCTGCTCATCAGCCGCCAGCCCGAGATTCAGCCGCAGGATTTCCCCTTCCAACTCCACCCGGTCAACGGCGACCCCGGCGAACTCTCGCTCGACGCCATTGAGAAGCGCCACATCGAGCGCATCCTGCGCGAGACGAAGTGGAATATCTCGCGCTCGGCGCGCATCCTCGGCATCGACCGCACCACACTGTACAACAAGATCCGCAAGTACCAGTTGCAGTGAGGCGGCATGGGTCCTATTCGCTTGTTGCGGACCGAAGAGATTCCGATCGAGACGCTCGATGAACTGGCTGGCAAGCTGGAGCGTGGCCTGCTCGTACCGGTGCAGGTGGAGCCGCACAGCCTGCCGTCAGTGCTCGCGTGGGATCCCGTCCGCCGCCAGGCGCATTCCACCAGCATCCTGCGTGCCATCGCCGAACGTGTCAACGGACGGACTTCCATGCTCGCCGTTACCGGCCAGGACCTGTTCGTTCCCGTGCTGACCTTCGTCTTCGGCGAAGCGCAGGTCGCCGGACCGGCCGCCGTCGTCTCCACACACCGTCTGCGCGAAGAGTTTTACGGCCTGCCGCCCAACCCCGTCATAGAGGCCGAGCGCCTGCTCAAGGAAGCCCTCCACGAACTCGGCCACACCTGGGGTCTCCGCCACTGCGACGACTGGCGCTGCATCATGTCCCCCGCGCACTCCGTGGAACGGATCGACATCCGGAGCGCGGAGTATTGCGCGCAGTGCAACCACCTGGTTCGCGGAGCGGCCGCGTAGTTACGGCCGTCCTCGCCCCTCCCCGGCGTTTTGCAGTTCCATTTCGGACTGGATAGTCTTTGAGAGGTTTCTGGCCTTCAATGCCACGAAGACGTTCACGGTAGAAGAGACATGAGGATGCAGACTACTACCACGTCCCGGCGGACACAGACACGGATGCCGGAACTTGAACCCTGGCTTCAGACCTTGGTCGACCGGGCGACCCACGAAATCGAACTCGCCATCGAAAAGGTCACCGCGCACTTCGTCCACGGCGCGGCTTACCCCATGCCGCGCGACCGGCGAGCGCCGGAGAAACTCTTTCTGGTTCACGTTCGCTCGCTGGCTCAGGCCAACAAGAACAAGGCCGCCGAGACCATCGCGGCCCGTCTCAAACAGACACCCGCCGCGCGAAAACGGGCGCTCGGCGCTCTTGCGGCCCTCGATCTCAAAACCCGGGACCCCGGTCGCCGCTCAGGCACGTTCCATCGCGCTACCACCCTCGGCGCGGATGACTCCGGCTGCGTTCGTTGAACGCCTTCGCGCCGGAGACGGCCACCCGCTGCTGCGCGGCCGTCAGCCCAGGGGCGCGACGACCGAGTTCAGCGGCCTTCAATTACAGGTCACCGCGATTCGCTGCGTCAAGGACACACGCGAAATCGGGAAGGACGAGATCGCCAATGGCGGCGCCCTCCTCGACCTCGTCACCGGCGCGGCGACCGAGGTTCCCTCCCAGTTCATCGGCAAGTTCAAGAAGGGCGACGTGAAATCCTTCCCCAACCCGCTCCGCTTCCCGCCCTTCAACCTGCGCGCCAACGACGAGTTCCCCAAGGTCTACATGGCGGTGGTGGCGCTGGCCGAGATCGACCTCGGCGGATTCGGGAAGTTTCTGACGGATCTCGCGAACGCCCTCCACGGCATTACTGTCGGGCTGCTGGCCGTCGTTGTCGGTGCCGCCGCGGCCGGGGTCGGCGTGGGTACGGGGGCGGTCCTCTCGGGTATCCGTGTTCGGCCTGCTGAAGAAGTGGTGGGGGGACGAGATCTTCGTGCCGCATCAGACCATACCGGTGGCGCTTGACTCGCGCCGCGAC
>CAYPUQ010000125.1:0-9474 GCA_964413655.1 uncultured Solibacteraceae bacterium
ACTCCGCGTCGGCGGGTTTGCGGCACGGCCGACGGGGAAGAATCCCGTTTAGCGCCAGAGACAGTGTGGCGAGGGCGTCGGCCGCGGGCGAAGGCGGCCGCGCCAATACTCCGCTGGACCCACGACAGCAACTGCTGCAAAACACAAGACGTAACCGCGAGGCGAAGTCGAAAGAAACGCATAGCAAACCCTTGTCAGCAGGAAATACAGCCGTGAGGCCGGACGCCGCAGCCGAGGTGACTGGGAACAGCGAGGCCCAGACGGTGTGGTCCGAGGGAGACCGTGCTTCTTGACTTTCACGGCGTCTGAGTCTTCTCCTGAGGTGGATCGAGAGAACGACTCCGAACGGGGTATATCGATGCTCCACTGGACCGGCAAACATCAAATGAGCGGATGTAGGCGCGATTGGGAGGTGTCGTCGATTCCGCCGGGTCCAGGCAGAAGGCCAACCGCAGCCCGATTCTATTCCTCGCGGCACACTATTTCGCGGTAAACTCTGGCGTGACGAGTCGGCGATGATTGGCGGGAATTTTTCCCACTACCGGGTACTGAAATCCCTCGGCCGAGGCGGTATGGGTGAAGTGTATCTTTGCGAGGACATACGGCTCGGCCGCCGCGTGGCTCTGAAGGTGCTCCTCCCAGAATTCGCCCAGGATGCCGCCAACCTCGAGCGCTTTGTTCGTGAAGCCCGCGCTGCAGCCAGGATTTCGCATCCCCGCGTTGTGTCGGTCTACGAAGTCGGGGAACACGACGGAATCCGGTTCCTTGCCATGGAATACATCGAGGGTACCACTTTGCGCGAGGTGGTAGCCCGAGGGGCAGTTGACTTACGAACCGCGGTGAGGATCGGACGCCAACTTGCGGAGGGACTGGAGGCCGCACACTCGGCCGGCATCGTCCACCGAGACATCAAACCGAGCAACATCATGTTGATGGCGTCCGGGCATATCAAAGTCCTAGACTTCGGGATCGCTCGGCATGGCTCACTGCGGCTCGGCGCCGCGGCCGGACAGGAAGACATTACCCGAACCGAGATCACCCTTCCGGGGCAGATCATCGGCACGGTCGCATACATGAGCCCGGAGCAGTTGCGAGGGCAGGACGTGGATGCCCGTTCCGATATCTTTTCCTCTGGCGTAGTGCTGTACGAGGTGTTGGCGGGCCGGCGTCCATTTGCCGGTCCGAACTCGATGGATATCGCGCAACATATACTGTCATCCAGTCCACAACCTCTGGTCGTGGCCGACACCTCCATTGCGCCCGCCATCGAACGCATTATTCTGAAATGTCTGGAAAAAGACCCAGACTGGCGCTATCAATCCGCTCAAGAACTCGCCATCGATCTGCGCGGAGTGGAACGGGACCTGAACAGCGGCACTGGCAGTGCCGTTGTTTCTAGCACGGCCTCCCTGCCCGCGAAGAAGAGCATACGCCCCTGGTTGCTCGCCGGTGCAATCCTTTTGCTGGGCGCCATCCTCGCGGTCATACTTGTCTCCCGTGTGCGCTCCCCACTGCCCTCCATCGCCGTGCTGCCTTTCGACTGTGCCGAACCCGAGTTGGAGTACATCGCAGAAGGCTTATCGGAATCCATCCAGCGCAGCCTCTCGCGTGTACCAGGTTTAAAGGTTCGGGCCCGCAGCCTGGTAGAGCAATACGATGGCCCGAATGCAATGAAGGCCGCGCGCGATCTGGAGGTTGCCGCCGTGTTACTTGGGAGCGTTTCGGCTCGCGGTGCCGAGATCGTAGTTAACCTCGAACTGATCGATGGCAACGACGGCGCACAGATCTGGATAGAGAGATATACACGCCCCCGGAATCAGCTCTTGAATCTCGAGGATGAAATACTTCTCGACGTTATTTCCCAATTCAAACGCCGGCTCGATGCCGGGCCCCGACCCGTTAATGTTCGCGCCACCAGCCCCGAAGCCTACGAACTGTACCTGAAGGGCCGGTATCATCTGAACCGACGAAGCGCCGGCGACCTCAAGCAGGCTGTTGTCCTGTTCCAACAGGCACTGGCCAAAGAGCCGGGTTTCGCGCTAGCCCATGCCCGCGTTGCGGATGCGTACAGCCTGATGGCGAATTTCGGTCACCAGCCGCCCCGTACGATTCTGCCCCAGGCCAAGGCCGCGGCAAGGAGGGCCCTGGAACTTGACCCCAACATCGCTGAAGCACACGCTTCGTATGCGTTCGCGGTCGCCGTCGGCGACTTCGACTGGCCGACAGCGGAACGCTCCTTTCGTCGCGCACTCGATATCGAACCCGACAGCGCCGACGCACACGCCTGGTACTCGGTGATCCTCCTCACACCGCTGCGGCGCTCCGAAGAGGCGATGATCGAGATGCAGCGCTCCATGGAACTGGAGCCCAACGAGCCGATTCGCAGGCTCAGCTTTGTGACCACTCTGTACATGGCGCGCCGCTTTGAAGAAGCCTTGACGCAGGCTCGTGGCGTCGATGGCGCCTACCTGGTCCCCGCACGGAGAGCCATGGAAGGCCTGTGCCTTGCCGCCCTTGGCAGGTTCACTGAAGCGCTGTCCGTCCTACAGTCCTCCGCGCCCGTTTCCGGCTCCGACCAAAGTACGCTGTTTCTTCGTTCAGCGCTCGGCTATATCTACGCCCTCAATGGGCAAACCGAGATGGCTGAGAACATAGCGGCAGAACTGGAGAATCAAGCCGCACACGACTACGTTTCACCTTGCTCGCGCGCGACCATCCACATCGCGCTCGGTCGCACTGCGCGCGCCATCGAGTTGATCGACGAGTGTTACGAGGTGCGTGACGTGTCATTTCGTTTTTTGAACGTAGATCCTCGTTTTGACGGCATCCGTAATCACAGCCGCGTCGAGGATCTCCTTTCGAAGGCTGGACTACGCTAGCGAAATGTGATATTTATTTCGGCCGGGAGGACACTGATGACTGAACAGAGCCAATATGGTTGTAGCGACGAGGAGATTCTTGCCGCCATCGGTCTCTCCGAGGAAGAGACAGCGGACCTCATAAGAAAACACCAGGCCTATTTGCAGAGCCTGAACACGGGACAGCATCAGCTTGTGAAGCTGTCTCTGCCATCGTGGGAACAGGCGGCTGCCGCGATCAGCCCGAACTGTACAGTCGCGGATCTTGATCGATTCATCAGCGCCCGCGGAGACCCCCCTGATCTCGCCGGCGCCCTATGCGTACCAATGGTGGGTTTCGTTACCACCGAATCGAACGAGCCGGAATAAGGACGCAGTTCCCGGTGCGGGGCCTCGCCAGTGGAATCAAGGCTGCCAGCCTCACTCGAATCGTCGCCCCCGAAGAGACTGTCCGCACGGTTCGCGGATTGGCCAGCCTGTTCGGCGTTGCGCGACTGGCTGAGATCACCGGGTTGGACCGAGTCGGCATCCCCACAGTGAGCGCGATCGTTCCGCGCTCCGCCGACATCATCTCGGTTTACAACGGTAAGGGGACGCGGCGGGCGGAGGCGGTGGCCGGCGCCCTGATGGAGGCCATCGAGCGTCAGGCCGTCATCCGCGCGCGCCCCCACCGCATCAAGGCGTCCGTCAAGGACTTGCGCGGGCGCGTGCCATTTCTAGAGCCGGCCGCCATTGTTTCGAACCTTTCGCCAGCTTTCACCGAAACGCAAACCTATGAGTGGATCCAAGGGTACGATTTGATCGGCGGGCGCGAAGTGCTCACGCCGGCCGCACTTGCGGGGTATTGCTGGTGGTTCCTCGATCACGGCGCGCCCCACATGCACGGAACCACGCATGGCCTGGCCGCAGGCAACAGCATCGAGGAGGCCGTCTGTCAAGCTCTGTGCGAATGGGTGGAACGAGACGCGTGGACCCTGGCGGAACTGGCCTGTTACTGGCACCCGCGCGCCATGCTTGAATTTGCAACGGGCCGAGACCCGGTCACGGATTTTGTCGACTCCGGCGATCGCTGCCCCTGTATCGACCTGACCGGTATTGGCGAGCCCGTCGAGGGCTTGTTGCGCCGTTTTCGACGTGCGGGGCTCGATCCGATGGTGCGCAACATCACGAGCGACCTTGGTATTCCCGTGGTGCTCGCCGCGGTGGCTGAAGACGAAGTTCCCGGCTTTCCCCAGGCGCACATGGGCGTGGGCGCGCATCCGGATCTTCGGGTGGCCGCGAGCCGCGCCCTCTCGGAGGCGGCACAGTCGCGGGCCGCCGACATTCAGGGCGTAAGAGAAGATCTCAGCGACGCCGATGGCAGTGGCCGACTAACCGGCGTAGCCATCCATACACGGCGCGTCCGGTTCATCGACCGGCGCCGTTGGCTGCACCGCCGATCGTCCGATGTCCGCCCGTGGCGCGATATCCAGGATACGCGCAACCACGATATCGCGGACGACATTCGACTCTTGCTCGACCGGCTCGCCGGCGCGGGGATTCGCCAGGTGGTTGTGGTCGACTTCTCGCCGGTGGACTCCGGGGTTTTTGTAGTTCGGGTTCTGATTCCAGGCCTCGAAATGTGGATCGCGGATCACGGCCGGGTGGGAGAGCGAGCAGCCGGTCTCTGGCGCCGACTGACGAAGTTGAATGTATAGCCCTCCCGTCGTTTTCCTCGGACCGAGCCTGCATCGAGAACAGGCACGCGCGCTGCTGCCTCGTGCGCGGTTCCTGCCACCCATCAAGAGGGGAGACTTGACCCGGTTCCGCATCGAGCCGCCGGCGGCCGTGGGAATCGTTGACGGTGAATTCTACCAGAGCCTTGCCGTCTCGCCGAAAGAGATTCTGCCGCTACTCGACCTCGGAATCCCCGTTCTGGGCTCGTCGAGCATGGGTGCGCTGCGTGCCGTGGAACTGGCCCCGTATGGCATGATTGGCGTCGGAAAAATCTTCGCAATGTATCGTCGGACGTTTGTGAATCCCGATGACGAGGTGGCGATGACGTTCTGCCCGGAAACATTGCGGCCGCTCTCGGAACCGCTGGTCAACATCCGGATCGCGCTCCGAACGGCTGTGTCATCCGGGCTGATTCGGTCTGACGAGGCCCGCTGCCTGACGGGACGCCTCAAAGCACTTTACTTCCCGGATCGGACCCTCGCTCGACTGTTCCGGGAAGCCGGGACCATCCTCAACCCGCAGTGCTTGGCTCGATTGCAGAGATGGTGGGCCGAGAGCGCGCCTGACACCAAGGCGCGCGACGCACAGGAGTTGCTGTTCTCGTTAGCAGCGTTTGAGAAAAAGGGGATGTTTACCCGATGATGCTTGATTTTGATCGATTTCGAGAGTTGTTGGGACTATTCAGCGCCTCAGCCTTTCCGTCTCCTCACTGCCGATTAAGGTTCAGGCGGAATCGTCTTCTGTTGGGATGCCGACAACCGCACTTCCGATCGTGGGGTGGCCGGAACGCCGTTCCTGGCGCTCGATCCAATGCGGCGCGACGCGCGGAATCCGTTTAGCGCGAAGACGGTTTCACCGGCCGTCCCCAGACTTCGATCCAGTCGAGCCGCGAGCAAGCGCTGCTGCCGCCGCCGCGCATGAGGTCGGTAAAGCCAATCTCACGGATGCGCGACAGGTCCGGCTTGTCGACCCATGCGCCTTCCACCACCGATTCGATGTTGAGCCGTCGCCAGCGGATGTCGGCGACATTGAACTCTCGCTCGCGCCAGTCGTTGCTGGGCCCGTCGGCGGCGTCGCTCACCAGCCACGTCCCGTCAGCCAATCGCAGAACCATGCGAAGGTAGCGGAAGCCGGCCTGTTTGGATCGCCAGCGAATCTTCGCTTGCCCGCGCAGATCGACGTGTGCGTCGCGATAGCCTAGCGTAAGGGCCCAGTTCGCCGGGCAATCGCCCGACCAAACGTACCAGGGATCGTCGGCGGGCTTGTCGTGATGGCTCTTCTTGATGCCATCCTTTCCGGGTCCGTGCAGCGACAGCACGAGGTCGGGATTCGCAACGTGTTCGGCGGTGATGGGGAGCGCGGCGGGCGTTTCCTTCCAGTCCTCACGGAAGAATAATGGCGGCCGGTCCGCGGCGGTGGCAATCGCGCCGGTGGCGAGCCACAGAGCAATCCAGTTGCGCACAAAAAGACTCTATCAGATTGGGCTCGGCTATCCTGAAACTTGCTGCGTACAATCATTTTCGACCTGGGGCGGGTGCTGGTTCCTTTCGACTTCAACCGTGCCTACGAGCGTATGGAGGCGATGACCGGCCTCACCCGCGATGAGATCGTCGAGCGCATCCGCGCAGCCAATCTGGTGCGCCCGTTCGAATCCGGCCAACTCGATCCGCGCGATTTCGTCGAACGCCTGACGGGCGCGATCGGCGTCCGGATGAGCTACAGCGAGTTCGGTGACTTGTGGAGTAGCATCTTCCTGCCCGAAACGCTGATTCCCGACCGCGTGGTGGCGTCGCTTAAGGACCGCTACAGGTTGTTGCTCCTCTCCAACACCAACGCCATCCATTTCGAGATGATCGAAGCGAACTACCCCATCCTGCGCCACTTCGATCATTTCGTTCTGTCGTATAAAGTGGGCGCGATGAAGCCGGACCCGAAGATCTACCGGGAAGCGCTAGCCCACGCCGAGGGCGAACCCGGCGAATGTTTCTTCACGGACGACATCGCCGAATATGTGGAGGGCGCGCGCCGCGAAGGCATCGATGCAGTGCAATTCGAGAATTGCGAGCAGATCATCGGCGAACTCCGGGCTCGCGGCGTCGAAGTGTAGCCGCTCCCGGCGCCTATTTCCGCTCGTAGACTTCGGTCCAGTTGTACCGCCCGGCGGGCGTCTCCAGCCGGATCTCGCGGGTCAGCCACTTTCCGTCGGATGAAAGCGAGGTCCGTGCCGACTCCGTGTAACGGCCGCAATCGGACCGGTAGGTCGAGCGGAACGTCCGGGCATTCTCCCGCTCAAGGACGACGTTGCCAGGCCCGAACGACCGGTTCATCCGGTATTCCTTTCCATCCACGGCGCCCTGAAACGAGAACGGCCGGCTTTCTTCGTCGGCATACAGGATCCGGCCGCTGTACTTGAGTTCGGGTTCGTTGTGCTCCACCGTCAGCACCAGGCTGATCGGCTTCCGCGCCTGATTCCAGCGCGATTTTTCCACGTCCAACACCCACGTTCCGCTGAGGCTTTCGGCGGCCCAGAGCGGAACGGTCAGAAGGAGCGGCACGGCAAACCGTGACAGCAACGGCAAACGCATCGTTGTTCCCTCCTCGCTTGCAGAATACTCCCTTTGCGCGGCGGGGGGAAGCGTGCCAGCTACTCCTCCCGATACACCAGCTTCCCGCCCAGATACGTCCGCTCCACCTCGATGTTCTGCACCTCGTCGAGCGGGCATGTGAGGATGTCCTGCTTCAGCACGACCAGGTCGGCCAGTTTGCCGGTTTCGATCGAGCCCTTCTCCTTTTCCTCGTACGTCAGCCACGCATTGTTGATCGTGTACAGCCGGATAGCTTCTTCGCGCGAGATTCGCTGTTCCTCGCGGAGCGGCTCCGTGCCGCCCTTCGGGACGCGGCTCAGCGCAATCCACATCCCGAGGAAAGGATTGTACGGATTGATCGACCGCTTGCCGCCGATCTTCTGCATGTGGTCCGAGCCGCCGCCCACCATCACGCCTTCCTCGAACAGGCTCTTGTAGGGCTGGAAGTACGCCAGACGCTCCGTGCCGAACTGCTTGGTCAGCGTAACGCCGTCGAGCCACAGCCAAGCTGGCTGCAAATCGGCGACGATGCCGATCTCCTTCATCCGTTCCACCGCTGCGCGGCTCATGAAGTTGCAGTGCGATATCGACGGGCGCATGTCCCGTACCGGCGTCGTCCGGTTGATTTCGGCGTAGGCGTCGATGAGGCCGTGGACCGCGCCGTCGCCCACCGAGTGGGCCGTGAACTGGAGTTCGTTCTCCAGCGCCACCCGCGCCAGCCGGACCAGCTTGTCGTGCTCGATGTAGCGCATGCCCTGGTAGTTGGGATCGTCGATCGAGTACACCTTGCTCACGCCCCAGGGCTCGCGCATATAGGCGCTGCCGGTGAGCATGCCGCCGTCGAGAAACACCTTGATGCCGCGCAACCAGACCATGTTGTCGTAGCGGTGCAGGGGGTGTTTCGCGGCCTCGCGGATGCGCGCTTCGGCCTCTTCCACCGGCTCCTGCGCATTCACGGCATAGCTGAGAAACACGCGGCATGTCGCCTCGCCGCGATCGCGCAGCTCGCGGTATAGCTCCACCGCCTGGTCGCTCGCGTTCTTGTCGGCGACGCTCGTCAGGCCTACCTTGTTATAGTCGGCCATCAGCTCGCGCAACTTCGCTACCCGGTCCTCGCGCGCGGGCGTTCGCGTGCTTGGCCGGTCTTTGATGAACCGCGCGCAATTGCGCAGGATGCCGGTCGGCTCGCCGGTTCGCGGATCCTTCTCGATTCGCCCCGGCTTGCCGTCGGTGATCTCGAAGTTGCGGTCAATGCCGCTCAGCTTCAGCGCGAGCGAGTTCAACGAGGCGTCGGGTCCGGTGGCGAAGACGACGGGGTGCCCAGGCGCGGCGCGGTCGAGTTCCTGCCGCGTCGGGTAGCGCTGCTCCTTCAGGCGTGTAATGAAGACCTGCCGCACGGCGATCCATTCGCCCTCGGGAACTGCCTTGGCGCGTCCGGCGATGTAGGTCAGCACGTCTTCGATGGTTTCCAGGTCGCCGATCGGGTGATCGAACTCGTAGACCGCCGCGCCGGTGGAGTGGACGTGGGTGTCGATCAGGCCCGGCAGGACCGTCTTGCCGCCGAGGTCGATCTGTTCGGTTGCCGGGCCGACCAGCCGCATGACCTCGGCGTTACTGCCGACCGCAGCGATGCGGCCGCCTTGCACGGCCACCGCCTCGGCGATCCGGAATTCCGGGTCGACGGTGACAACCTTGCCACCGTGGAGAATCAGGTCCGCGCGCGGAGACGATGAACAACCGGTGAGCGCGAGTAACAGAAGTGCAAGAAGAAAGATGACAAGCATGTCCACATCTTATCGCCGGTTCACGTGTTGTCACCAAACTTGCATCGGCGCTTCATCGGCGGTAAACGAGTTGGGGCTTATTCGGTAGGTGATGCATCCCACGCTTGTCGAGCAGATCATTCATCACCTGCCGCCACGGCTTCGCCGGAAAACGGTGGCTGAGCCACCGGCCCCGTCCGAACCGGCCGATGCGCTTAATCGCGAGATCGCCGCATTGCCGCCCGGCCACCTGCGCTGCGGGAGCTTTCATTTCGCGAGGCCGGTGAAGGAACGGGCCAGCTGCGCGATCTCGATCGCTTCGACAGATAGCTATTACCACCTCTTTCTTTGGGACACCGCGGCCAGTGCGGTGGCCGGGCGCCTATCGGTTGGGGCGCAGCGACGAACTGCTCGTCCGCCACGGACCGCGCGGGCTATATGTTCACACACTGTTCCATCTGCACTGCGGCTTCCTGGAGTCCCTTCCGCCCGCCATTGAGTTGGGCCGGTCGTTCGTGCAGCCGGAATACCAGAAAAGCAGCGCGCCGAGCG
>CAYPUQ010000125.1:9574-10665 GCA_964413655.1 uncultured Solibacteraceae bacterium
GAGTTGGGCCGGTCGTTCGTGCAGCCGGAATACCAGAAAAGCAGCGCGCCGAGCGGTCCTATGGACGGATAGCCTCTAAAGCACCATAGTCTAGTTGATAGAATCGGACTGTGGCTGACAAGTTTCGGGTCGTGTCTTGCCGGCGAGCTGAAAGACAAAAATTAACCCACGACCGAATGACGATAGTTATGTCCCTAATCCATGCGATCCTCCTTACACTGTGCGGCGCTGGCTTCCTCGCCGCACAGAGCGCGCCGGCGGGCAGCCAGGCATCTCCGGCGAAGATTCAGACTCTGATCATCACCGGCCAGAACGGCCACGACTGGCGGGCCGCCACGCCGGAACTGCGGCGAATGCTCGAAGACACCGGCCGGTTTGAAGTGCGGGTGATCGAGGAGTTCCGCGGCGCGGGTCTGGAGATGCTCGCGCCTTACGATTTGGTAGTCGTGAACTACTTCGACCGGCGGCAGCCGGGGTTGCGGTGGGGCCAGCGGGCCGAACAAGCGTTCCTCGACTATGTGCGGTCCGGGAAAGGCGTCGTGATCTACCACTTCTCGGTCGCGGCGTTCGACGGGTGGGAGGAGTACGAAAAGATCTGCGGCGGCAACTGGCGCCCGAACCAGGGTCACCACTCTCCGAAGCACGACTTCACCGTCGACATCAAGGACCGCGATCATCCGATCACGCGCGGCCTCAAGAAATCCTTCATGATCCTCAACGACGAATTGTACGCGAACCTGCGCTGGCAGCCGGCCGGGTCGTACCAGGTGTTGGCCACGGCGTGGGATGACCACGCCAGATACGCAGGCAAAGCACGGCAGCCCACTCCCGGACCCGGCATGGACCAACCGATGCTGTGGACCACGCAGCACGGCCGCGGCCGCGTGTTCGTGACCGCCCTTGGTCACGATGTCGAGGCGCTGGGAAATCTGGGTTTCCGGGCGACTTTCACGCGCGGCGCCGAATGGGCCGCAACGGGTGCGGTGACTCAGCCGGTGCCGCCCGACATGGCCGCGCGATAACGCCCGGCCCGCGGGAGGCGGCCCATGCGGCGCCTCGCGCGGACCAGTTTCGAAGCGAGCTGAACGAGC
>CAYPUQ010000125.1:10765-14148 GCA_964413655.1 uncultured Solibacteraceae bacterium
GGAACGAATTCCGCGACGTCGCAGTGATCAGTACCAGTTCTTCGGACTCGACCGGCGACGTCGTTATTTCGAACGTAGCCGAGGTCTCGCCCGCGGAAACGGTCACCGATTCCGGCACCGACACGGTTTCGCTATCACTGGAAATCAGAACGACGATATCCTGATCGCTGGCGCCGGAGATCGTGACTCTCGCGACCGCCTGTTCGCCGCCCGTCAGCGGGTTCGGCATCACCAGCACTCCGCCGATAACCGCCGTCTCGCCGATGCCTTCCGGCAGCAGCAGCACCCGCGCCGTCACCGTGTTCGTGGACTCGGCCGTAATCGTCACCGTCTCCAACTCCTCCACTTCACCCACGGCGACCACGAAGGTTGCCGACGTCTCGCCCTGAAGAATCGTTACCGACTCGGGCAGCATCACTGCGCCGCTGTTGCTGGAGAGCCTCACCGTGACCCCGCCCGCGCCCGCCGCCTGTGTGAGCGCGACCGTACCGGTGGCCTCCTCGCCGGTCCGAAGCCGGCTTGGCGAGACACTGACCCGCACCAAGGAACCGGGCTCAGGCTCGTCCTCGCCCGCGAGTAATTCCAGCGCGGCCGTAAGCGTCGTCGCGGCAATCGACGCACTGATCTCCACTTCCATCGCTTCGTCCACTGGCTCGGTGGCGACGAGAAAATCGGCCGTGAGCTCGCCTGGCGGCACTGTTACGGACTCCGGCGCCGATACGGCATCGTTGCCGGCCACCAGCATCACCGTTACGCCGCCCGCCGGAGCCAGCGCGCCGAGGCGAACGCGGCCGAGCGCCGGGCTGCCACCCGGTACCGACTCGGGGAGAAGCGTCAGGGTCGCACCCACTGCCGGATCGTTGCCCGCGGAAGCCGGCATCACTGCCAGGGAGGCGGCCAGCGAGGCGCCGGCGGTATTGGCCATCACCTCCACTTCACCCGCCGCCGTCACGGTGCCGGTTCCAATCTCAAAGGAGGCCGTGGTCCGGCCGGCCGGTACGCTCACCGTCGCCGGCAGTGTGATCGCCGTGCTGTCGCTCACCAGCGACACGGTGGTTGCGCTCGGTACAGCGCAGTTCAGGCGCACGGAACCGGTCACCGTCTGGCCGGTCACCGCTTCCGATGGTTCCAGCGCGAGGGCGGCTACTTCGCCGCATGGCTCCACCGCTTCCGGCGTCAACATGCGGAGCCGGTGGTTCTCCGCGTCCGCCACCGCGATCTCGCCCGTTGCCGTCGCGGCCAGACCCGCCGGCCCGTTCAGTTGCGCCGCCGTGGCCGGACCGCTGTCACCGCCGAATCCCGCCGTGCCGGTGCCGGCGATGGCACGCGCCTGGCACGCCGCCAAGTCGATTTCGTGTACCACGTGGCCACCTGCCTCGGACAGAAGCACTCTTCCCTCCGCATCGGCTGCCAGTCGAAACGTGGGAGTCAACGGATCTGCGAGCGCCGGACAAGGCGCTCCCACGCCTACCACTGTTGCAATACTTCCGGTGGCCGTGATCCGGCGAACTCGCCGGTTGCCCGTGTCGGCCACGTAGATGTTGCCTTCGGAATCCACCGCGAGCGACCGCGGCGCATTCAGTCGTGCCTGGGCTGCCGAACCGCCGTCGCCAACGAATCCCGCGATGCCGGCGCCGGCAATCGTCGCGATGCGGCCGTCGCTGGTGACGCGGCGGATGCGATGGTTGCCCGTGTCGGCGACGATCACGTTTCGCCAATGGTCGACGGCCACTCCGGCTGGCGACGAGAGTCCCGCCGATGCGGCGGGGCCAAGGTCTCCGGTGAAGCCGGCCGTCCCGGTTCCCGCGAACGTTGAGATAACACCCGCCGGACCGATGCGGCGAATCCGGTGATTGCCTTGGTCGGCGATGTAAATGTCTCCGGCCGGGCTCACGGCTACGGCGGATGGCGCATTGAGTTGCGCCGCCGTTGCCGCACCGCCGTCGCCGCTGAATCCGGCAGTGCCGGTTCCGGCAATTGTCGATATCTCGCCGGCCGTCGAAATGCGGCGGACGACGTGATTGTCCGTGTCGGCTACATAGAGACTGCCGGTTTTGTCTCTTGCCACACCCAACGGCGATTGAAGCTGCGCATCGGCGGCCGGGCCGCCATCGCCAGTGTATCCGGGCTGTCCGGTACCCGCGAGGGTCCGGATCTGGAAGTCAACAGGCATCTCCTGAGCGGAGATGATCATTACACCGCAGACGAGCGCGACCACAGCTCGGCCCAATGTTCCGCGGCGCAGATGAGAGTGAAAACACACGTGTCCTACTTGCATCTTGGTGCTTCTCCGTTTTGTCGTTTTTGCTGCGACTGGGCCAGGCGCGTCTGGCTTGGCCCACTCCGATAGTCGCAGTGCTTTGCCGGGAGGCCGAAGTCTCCCTGTTAAAGGGAACACGAGAATCCCAAGAATGACGCGGAGAAATTCGACAGAATTTTGCCTGGGGCGGGAACCCACCGCCGCGGCAGTTTACTGCTGGAGCGAGAGGCTCGGCACGGAGGTGAAGGCGCCGGTGGGGTTGAACCACAGGCACAGCGCGGCGAGCCTGCCGTTCTGGGTCGAAAACTCGACGGTGCCCCGGCGGTTCCGCGCGGCCTGGAAGCGGTTGATGGTTTCAAAGAATGCGTGCCCGCGTCCGGCGAGCGTGACTAGATCGCGATGGAACACGTTGCCCGACGCGTCGCGGAAAGTCACCGCGACATCCGTTTCACTGGGCAGCGTGTTGGCCACCGCCACCGACGTCACGTAGTTCTCCATGTTGTCGAGCGCGAACGCCGCGGATTGCGTCTCGGCTGGGAAACTCATCACCGACGCCTCGAAGTCCGGCCGCTCCGGCACCCGGTGGCGGAACGAGACGAAGGCCAGAACGGGCGACGTGGCCGGAAGGCCAGGCGTCATGTAATCGCCCGGTACGGCTGGGCTCCCACTGCGGAGCTGGACCCAACCCGCCTGCACTTCCGGTTGCAGTCCCGCCGTTTCGACGATCAACGACCCGCCCGGTGGGATCGTACGCTCCAGGTTGGAAACCATCCCGGCGCCGAGGATAGAGAACGCGAGCGGCGCGCCGTTCTGGCCGAAGAAATTGAGTATCGGCCGCGCCGCCAGGCTCAGCGAGCGATTGACGATTACGACCCGCGTCTTCCATCCCCCACCATCGGCGATTTGCGGAATGATCGCACGCTCCTCCGTTTGAGCAAACAGCAGGCCCGCCGATATCAATCCCAACGGTAAAACTTTCATGGCTCCTCCTTGAGCGCGTTTGCTTGAGGATAGTGCCGTGGATCGCCCGTGTCAATGGCGATAGCATGCCAGGCGATAACACGCCCTGCACCGCTATGCCAGAATCTCCCGCACAACACGCCCGTAAACGTCGGTGAGGCGG
>CAYPUQ010000126.1:0-12109 GCA_964413655.1 uncultured Solibacteraceae bacterium
CTTGCCGCCCCCCAGTTTTTCTCTAAGGCCACCGATCCGATACCCTCCGGCAGACAGTCCAGGCAAAGCGTGATGTGATTTTCTTCTTGCGTTTTCGTATCCCTCGTGCGAATGTTAAGAAATGGCGGGACCCACAGCGCACCAGCTTGCGCTTCGTCGGCGGAAACTCCTCCAGCAACTTTGCTCCCTCGGCCCAGTCCTCCGCGCTTCCTTGCTTGAGCGGTTTACCCAATGTGGCAAATCCGGCTGCAAGTGCATGCGGGGACACAAGCACGGCCCCGCCTACTACCTCACGGTGAGCTACGCCAAAGGCCGCACCAAGCAAGTTTACGTCCCCAAAAAACTCCAGCCACTGGCGGCGGAATGGGTACGGAACTACCATCAGGCCATGACCGTGCTGGAAGAGATCTCCAGCATCAATCTCGAACTCATCCGCCGCAAGGAAGGCACTGCGGAGACATAAGCCAAACCAACATGCTGCGGCGGAACAGGATGTTTTCTCGGTTGCCAATCGTATCATCTGTACAGATGATACGATGACGGGCCGCCGCACCACTCCCCGCAACTCCACACGCCTTCGCCACGATCACCCCAAACCTCACCTCGCCCCGAACGAGCGCAAGCGCCGCGCCGGGAGAGCCTTCGCTGCCGATCAGGCGCCGACCATCGAGCGCATCCTCGGCCTGCTGGCAACCGCTGCACCCGGTGTCGGCCGCTGGCTCTCGCTCGGTTTGGCCCTGCTCACCATCGCCATGCTCCAACTCTGGCGCGGTGCCCGCAGCGGCAACGGCCGCCTCACTCTCTGCGCGCTCTCCCGCACCCTTCCTCTCGACGAGAACGAGAAGGCACGCTCGAAACGTCTGTACCGGTTGCTGCGCAACCCCACGCTCGACGGCACCCAGATGTCTCCCTTCCTGGTCCGGCTCGCCCTCGGCGCCAATCCCCGCGGCTGGATTCCCATCGTCGTCGATCAAACCGACGTGCAAGGAACGCAGGTCATCCTGGCCGGCATCCGCGTCGCTCATCGCGTTCTCCCAGTCGCCTTCGCTTGCTTGGAATACGACAAGATCCGCCAGAGCCAGAATGCCATCGAGAATTCACTGCTCCTGCTGATTGCCGCTTGTCTGCCCCCGGCCTGTAAACCCGTCTTCGTCATGGACCGCGGCTACGCCCGCGCCTCCTTACTCCAACATCTGAGCTCGTTGAGTATCCCGTTCCTCATTCGGGGCCGCGGCAACACCATTGTGCGCGCCGACGGAAAGCGTGTCAGCTTAGCCCGCCTGCGTCATCGCCGCGGCCAACCCCGCCGGTATCGGAATGCGTCCTATCAAGACACCTCCCAACAGCCCGTCGATATCATCGTCTTCCATGATCCCCACTTCCAGGAGCCGTGGTTCCTTCTGGTTCCTCCCGGTTCGGAAGCCCAACTGCCGACTCTCGAAGTGGTCGAACTCTACCGCCAGCGCATGCATATCGAACTCACCTTCCGCGACTGGAAAACTCACCTCGGCGTGCGGGGTCTGTCCCTGCAAGTCGATGCCGCACTCCGTCTCGGACGCTTGCTGTTGGCGCTCTCCACCGCTTATATCCTGGCCGTCTTGCTCGGTTCGGGTCCGTTAGCGGCTCCAGTTCGGGCCCACTGCGAGGTCCTCCGCTCCCGTCCCCGACATGGCACCAGGCAGCGTCTCAGCGCGTTGTCCATTGGCATCCTCGCCCTGTCGTTGACTCGTTTCGCCCGCTCTGCCCTCCGCCAACTGGACCGCCTTCTGACTGCCTTCCAGCGTGGCCTTTCGGCGATGGAGATATCCCCATGAACCATGCCGATTTCCTGCACACTCCCGTGCAATCCGCAGTCCTATCCTCGATCGGATATTCCAGCGATCGCACGCTGGAATTGACGTTCCGCAACGGTGCCATCTACCGTTACTTTGCCGTCCCTCCCTCCGTTGTTGCCGGTCATCGGAAAGCGTAGTTTTCTGAGCTTTCGCCGTGAACCGATCTCCGTCCAACCGGGCGTTTCGGCCCTGGGTCCTTTTGTCTAGTGTGAACGGCTATACAGCCGGCACCGCAGAATTCCTTGCGATAGCCAAGTGTCTCGAACGTGCCTACAGATTCCTCTCGCGCAGCGCGCACACGGATTCAAACCGCGTTGTTGAGGGATGCGCGGATCGTCTTGCCCGCGGCGAGATCGCGCTGATCGGAAGGCCGCACAACCCGGGCATGGAGCCGGCTGCTGTAATATCATCGAGAAACTTCAACATGCGCGTTGCTACCCTGATTCTTTTCGCCGCCTGCATCCTTCAGGCCCAGAACTCCACCCGGCCGGGCCGTTTCCATGTCGAACGCCCCACGCTGCTCAATCTCGGATTCGAATGGGCCATTGAGGGGGACGCCAATCGGAATGCCACCGTCGAGGTCCGCTTCCGCAAAGTGGGCACAACGGCCTGGCGCCCAGCGCTCCCGCTGCTGCGTATCGGTGGGGAACGAGTGTACCGCGACCAATACAACATGACCTACACGGTGCCTCAAGGCTTCGCGGGGAGCATCCTGAATCTTGAGCCCGCCACCAGCTACGAATGCGAGTTCACCCTCCACGACCCGGACGGCGTCACCGGCCAGGCGCAGCAGCGCATCACGGTCTCGACGAGGGCCGAACCGAAATCCTACGAGGGAGGACGCATCCTCCACGTGTACCCCCCCGACCATGAAGGCCCTCGCGAGGAGCCGAGTTTTGTTGGCCTGAAGCACGCCTATTACGGCCCCGGCCGCGGCGACTGGACCGCAGTCCGCATGAACAAAGTACAGCCCGGCGACACCATACTCGTCCATGCCGGCCTGTACCGTCCGGATCGCCTGAACTACGTCGACCCGCTGAGCGGGCCATTTACCGGTTCCTTGTCGCTTTCCCTGAAGGGCACGGCCGAGAAGCCCATCACCATCAAAGCGGCCGGCGATGGCGAAGTGATCTTTGACGGTGCGGGCAACCACAAGCTATTCGATGTCATGGCCACCCACCACCACATCTTTGAAGGACTAACCTTTCGCAACACCGATATCGCGTTGTTCGCGGGCGAGAAGGAAGTGATGGGCGCGGTAGCCCTTACAGTCCGCAACTGCCGTTTTGAGGATGTGGGTGTGGGCGTGTGGACGGAGAGCGCCGATTCACGCGACTTCTTGATCTCCGACAACCTCTTCCTGGGCCGCGAGGACCAGATGCGCATGATCGGTTGGAATCAGGCCGGTTCGCGCGCCGCCGGCATCTACCCGTCCCATCAACTGCGCAGCTTTTTCGCCGTCAAGGTCTACGGGCCCGGACACGTCATCGCCCACAACGCCATCGCCTACTTTCACGATGGTATCTGCGTCTCCACGTACGGGCCGCCGGACGCCGATCCCGAGCGCCGCGCCTCGTCCATCGATATCTACAACAACGACATTCACCTTTCCAACGACGACTTCATCGAAGCCGACGGGGGCGTACACAACATCCGCGTCTTTCAAAATCGCGGCGTAAACGCCGCCCACAACGGCTACAGCGCCCAACCCTCGTTCGGGGGGCCGATTTACTTCTACCGCAACCTGCTCTATCACGTACCCGGCGGCAACCCCTTGAAGTTCAGTTCCGTACCCACCGGCCTTCTTGTGTACCACAACACATTTATCGGCGAGCAGACCTCTCGATCTCCCTACTCGAACGCTCATTTTCGCAATAACCTGTTTATTGGCCGCGATGCGCCGAACCGCGGCGTTATGACCTGGGCCAATGCCATGAGCGGTTACAGCAGCGACTTCAACGGCTTCCGCCCCAACCGCGGCGTCCAACGCCAGTACAACTGGCTGGCTCCCGCCCCCGGCAAGACGGCGTATGAGCCGGCCGATTCCGAGTGGCGGAGTTTCGCCACACTCGCTGAGCTACGGAAAGCAACCGGTCAGGAGACCCACGGCATCGAGGTCGATTACGACATCTTCGAGAACTTGGCCCCGCCGGACCCCGCCCCCGCCCGCCGCTACCACGTCTACCATGCGATGGATCTCAACTTCCGGCTCAAGGCGGACTCCAAAGCCGTTGACGCCGGAGTAGCCCTGCCCACCATCAACGACGGCTTCACGGGAAAAGCCCCCGACCTCGGCGCCCTCGAACTGAATCAGGAGGAACCACACTACGGTCCCCGCTGGATCACCTGGAAGCCCTTCTACCGGTAAAGACCGCGAGCTGCATAGCATCGCGGAACCCGCACTCAAATCGAAGGCAAAGGCCCCGATTCAATACTCCGCTCCAACTCCCCGAAGGGCATCAGCCAGCGCACGTCGTAGGCTCCGAGTTCCACCGGCAGTTTCCCGGACTTCACGGCCCAGCCGCGGCAGCTTACCAGGTCGTACCAGTTCTCGTCCGGAATTCCGAGTTGCTCCAACGGAATCTCCAGCCGGCAGGACCGCTCCGATACGTTGGTAATGGCCAGGATGTGCTCATGCCCCTCCGGCGAAGTACGCAACACGGCGAAGACGATCGGCGAGAGCAGCAGCACCTTTTGGCCCCCGTTCGGGTGAAAGGCCCGGTGGCGCACGCGCATCTCCAGCAGCCGGCCCAACTGGTCCTGGATCAGATTCATCTTCGAGCCCGGCTCGGCCAGCATCCGTTGGAAGTACGCTTCGTCCACTGTGGCGCGGTTGACGTCGCGCTTTCCTCGTGTTCGCAGCGCGAGTTGAATGTCGTTCCGCGTGCCGAGCAACCCGTGCACATAGACGCCGGGAATTCCTTTGAGCGCCAAGGCAATGCTCCGGGAGGCCGCGAACCGCTTCACCTGGTACGTCCGTTCTTCGCCGCTGTTGTCCATATTCAGGGCGCTGTACCAGGTGGTGTTGATCTCATAGGGCGCTTCGCCGCCGCCTTCCACCGTGCGATAAGAGATGAAAGCGCCATGATGGCGGGCCTGTTCGATGAGGAACTGGATCTCCTCGGCCGGGAGGAGATTAGCCACGCCCGGCAACCCGATGCCGTCGTGAGTGTCGAGAATGTTCAGGTACGTCGTGGTGGGCGACGGATAGGTCAGATCGCGCGCCCAGCAGGAAAGCGCGGTCGCGTCGCCGCGATAGAAGGCATGCAGCACCAGCGGCGGCAGCGCGAAGTTGTAAACCATCTGCGCTTCGTCGAAGCCATCGCCGAAGTAGGAGACGTTCTCCTCGTGCGGCACGTTCGTCTCGGTCACCAATGTGACGTGCGGCGCCGCCACATCGAACACCTCGCGGAGCAGTTTGATGATCTGGTGCGTCTGCTCGAGGTTGGCGCCGGAGCTGCCCGGTTCGTACCACAGGTACGTGACGGCGTCCAGGCGGATCAGGTCCGCCGAGCGGCGCACGTACAACAGCAGCGTGTCCACCACGCTCAACAGCACGCGCGGGTTCCGGTAATTTAGGTCGATCTGGTCGGGCGAGAACGTAGTCCAGGTCCAGAGCGGGCCATTGATCGAATGAAACTGGGTGAGGATGTCCGACGTCCGCGGCCGGCGCAGCAGCAGCCGCTGCTCCGGCGTGAGTTCGTCGTGAGTCTGAAACGTGATCGCGTAATCCCGGTAATCGGGGTTGCCGCATAGCATCTCGCGAAAGGCCGGACTGCGCGACGAGGCGTGGTTGAACACGCCGTCGAACATCAGCCGGTGCGTCTCGCCGAGCTTTTCGATGTCGTCCCAGGTGCCGAGGTGGGGATCGACGATTCGGAAGTCGGTGATCGAAAAGCCGCGGTCTGATGTGTACGGAAAGAAAGGAAGGATATGCAGGGTATTGAAGATCGGGGCGCGGCGGCGCATCGCGTTCAACACGCGCGCCAACGCCACCAGCGGCGACTGCCCATTGGCGGAGATCATGTCGCCGTAAGTAATGAGAATCATGTCCTGCTCGGAGAAGCGCTCCTGGGCGCGGAAAGCTTCCTCGGCTGCGATCAATTCGTCCGTTTTGTGGGCATGATGCACCCGGATCAGGCGTGCCAATTCCGGCATCGCGTCGTGGGCGATCTGGTCACCGTACAGAAACCTCAACCGGTCGTACATACGCTGCCGCGGCTGGTCGGGGATGTCTAGCAGCGGCCGCGTAAAGTCGGGTTCGTCGTTATACGGGATTCGTTTCCAACTGGTCGGCGTTGGTGCGGGCTCATGAGGCATAGTAATCGGCAGTCCTGCCCGCATGATAGCGAAGCTTCCTCGTGAGGCAGGTCCTCGGCCTGCGGCGGCCTCCGCCACGCTGCCATTTAATCGCACTGCCGTATAATGAGGATCAACCATGACATTTCGCGCCGGAGTAGCCGTGTCGGCGCTCGCATTGGCTGTTTGCGCCGCGGCCGTAGCCGCCATCGACGCGGCGAAGGAAGAAGCTTGGGTCGCCTCGCGGCGGAACTACTGGGCCTTCAAGAACCCGGTCCGGCCGGAGGTCCCGCCGGTCCATGACGCCTGGGTTCGCACGCCGGTGGATGCGTTCGTTCTCGCCACTCTCAAGGAAAAGGGGCTCGCGCCCGCCGCGCCGCTCGCTAAGGATAAGCTTGTCCGCCGCCTCTACCTGGATCTCACCGGCCTGCCACCCACGCCCGAGCAGGTGGACCAGTTCCTGAACGACCCCTGGCCTGAAGCGTACGAGAGACTGATCGACCGGTTGATGAACTCGCCGCATTACGGCGAACGCTGGGGCCAAAAGTGGCTCGACGTCGTCCGCTATGCCGACACCAACGGCTACGAATTGGATGCATACCGCCCGCACGCCTGGCGTTACCGCGACTACGTGATTCAGTCGTTCAACCAGGACAAGCCATACGACCGGTTCCTGAAGGAGCAGATCGCGGGCGATGAACTCTATCCCGGCAACCACGAGGCGCTCATCGCCACCGGCTTCCACCGCGCCGGCCCCATTCATCTCGTCGGCGGCAACCAGGACGAGGAGATGAACCGGCAGGAAGTGCTCACCGAGATGGTGGCGGGCGTCTCCTCCGCTTTCCTGGGCCTGACCGTCGGCTGCGCCCGCTGCCACAACCATAAATTCGACCCGATTCCGCAGTCCGATTATTACCGGCTTCAGGCCGTCTTCGCCGCCACCGAGGGCAAGGACCTCCCGATCGCCACCGGGGAAGAGAAGGCGGCATACGAGCGGGCTCTCAAAGAATTCGAAGCGCGGCGCAAGCCAATCACCGGCGCGATCAACGAAATCGAGAGGCCATACCGCGAGCAGCTTCGGCAGGAGAAGAAGAAGAAGCTGGAGGAGCGTCACCTTCGGGTCCTCGACATCCCGAAAGAACAGCGGACCGAAGAACAGAAGCAACTCGCCAAGGAAGCCGAGGGACAGCTCAAGCTTTTGTGGGATGAAGTGGTGAACGCACTGTCGCCGGAGGACCGCGAGAAGCGCGCCGCCCTGCGCCGCCAAATGCACGACCTCGACTACGAGCGTCCGCTTCCCCCGCCCACTGCGTACGCCGTCGCCAACATCGGCGATCCACCACCGACGCACGTCTTGAAAGTGGGCGACCACCGGCACAAACTGGACCCCGTCGGACCGGGCGTCCTGCGTGTCATCGAGAGCGGCAACAGCGACCTCGTGGACGACCCCTGTTCGCGCCGCTCGGCGCTGGCTCGCTGGCTGGCTTCCCCGGATCACCCGCTCACCGCCCGCGTCATGGTGAACCGCATTTGGCAGACGCGGATGGGCACGGGGCTGGTGGCCACGGCGAACGACTTCGGACTCCTCGGCGCCCGGCCCTCGAATCCGGCCCTGCTCGACTGGCTGGCCACGGAGTTCATCGCTCGCGGCTGGAGCGTGAAGGCCATCGACCGGCTGATTCTGCTGTCCAGCGCGTACCGCCAATCGACGGACCATCACGAGGCCAACGCGAAGATCGATCCGGACAACAAGTATTACTGGCGCATGAACAGCCGCCGTCTGGAAGGCGAATTCATCCGCGACAGCGTGCTAGCCGCTTCCGGAGCGTTGAACACGAAGATGGGTGGCCCGCCCGTGCTCGTGCCCATCGAGAAAGAGATCTACGACCTGATCTTCACCGAGGACGAGCCGGACAATCTCTGGCCAACGAACCGCGACCAGCGCGAGCACGCCCGCCGCGGCCTCTATCTGCTGAACAAGCGCACGGTGCGCCTGCCCATGCTGGCCAACTTCGACCAGCCAGACGCCATGACCTCGTGCCCGCAACGGCCCGCGAGCACCCATGCTCTTCAGGCGCTATCGTTGATGAACAGCAGCTTCATGCGGGATCAGGCGGCGGTCTTCGCGAAACGCCTGGAAACCGATTGCGGGAGCGACGCGTCCTGCCGGGTGGAACGCGCCTACCGGCTGGCGCTCGCCCGCGCGCCGCGCGAATCGGAAGCGGTCATGGCCCAGAACTTCTTCAGTAGCGGCGGCCGCTGGGACGATTTCTGCCTGGCGATGCTGAATCGGAACGAGTTCGTGTATGTCCCATAATCGCGGTGGAGCCTGCTATATCCCGAAGGCGCTCACGCGCCGCGACGTTCTGCTGCGCGCCGCCAATGGATTCGGAGCGCTGGCGCTGCAAAGTCTGCTGGTTCGCGACGGCTACGCCAAGCCGCGCGTCAACCCCCTGGCGTCGAAACAGCCACACTTCCCGGCGAAGGCGAAGTCGGTCATCTTCCTGTTCATGGTCGGCGGGCCGAGCCACATCGATACCTTCGATCCCAAGCCGCTGCTAAAGAAGTTCGAGGGCCAGCCGCTACCCGAAAGCGTCGGCCGTCCGAAGGGCCAGTTCACCGACGGCTCCACGCCGGTCCTCGCCAGCCCGTGGGAGTTCAAGAAGTACGGCCAGAGCGGGATGGACGTCTCGTCGCTCTACCCCCACCTGGCCACCTGCGTCGACGACATCTGCTTCGTCCGCAACTTCTTCACCGAAAGCGTCGTCCACGCTCCGGCGATGTACCAGGTGCATTCAGGACGTATCCTGATGGGCTTCCCAAGCATGGGCGCCTGGGTCACCTACGGGCTCGGCAGCGAATCGGAGAATCTGCCGGCTTACGCCGTCATGCCGCAGCCCGAGGGCACGCCCGAAGGCGGCACGCCCTGCTGGGGCGCCGGCTTCCTGCCCGCGGTCTATCAAGGCGCGCAACTGCGGCCCGGTCCTAGCCCGATCCTCCACCTCCGGCCCCCGGATGGAGTGACGGAGGAGCGGCAGCGGGCCACGCTCGACCTGGTCCAGCAGATGAACGACCTCGACACGCCCGAGGACGATAGCGACATGCTCGCCCGCGTCAGCTCTTATGAACTGGCGTTCCGGATGCAGTCGCACGCGCCCGAGGCGGTGGACCTCACGAAGGAGAGCGCCGCAACGAAACGCCTGTACGGGCTGGACGACAAGCGCACCGCCGAGTTCGGCACGCGTCTGCTGCTCGCCCGCCGGATGGTCGAGCGCGGCGTGCGCTTCGTGCAGATCTACTCCGGCGGCGGTCCCATCAGCATGCAGTGGGACGCGCACAGCCACTTGGTCGATAACCACGAGAAGATGTGCGGCATCACCGACAAGCCGATCGCCGGGCTGATGAAGGACCTGAAGAGCCGCGGATTGCTCGATTCGACGCTCATTGTCTGGGGCAGCGAGTTTGGCCGCCTCCCGAACACGGAAAGCGGCAACGGCCGCGACCATAATCCGTACGGCTTCACCATGTGGTTCGCCGGTGGCGGCGTGAGGGGCGGCCAGGCCCTCGGCGCGACCGACGATTTCGGGCTGAACGCCATCGACGGCTATCACATGCGGGATTTCCACGCCACCATCCTGCACCTGCTCGGGCTCGACCAGCACAAACTGTGGTTCCTCCACAACGGCCGGCACGAGAAACTGACGGATTTCGGCGGAAAGGCAATCGAAAAGGTATTCACGTGAACGCGCTGCTACTCGCCCTGACTCTCGCTGGACCTCCAGCGGCCTTCACCGACGAGCTATGGCAGCACATCCAGCCCATCTACCAGCGCACGCTCGACCATCCGTTCCTCAAAGGCTTGACCGACGGCACCCTGCCGCGCCAGCGGTTTGAGTTCTATCTTGCGCAGGACGCCGATTACCTGAATTCGTTCAGCCGCGGTCTCAGCCTGCTGGCCGCGAAGGCGCCGCGCGAGGAGTGGAGCCTGACGCTGAACCGGCACGCCGTCGAGGCGTTGGAAGTCGAACGGCAGTTGCATGAGAGTCTGCTGAAGAAAGCCAGCAAGCGGCCGCCGATGGCGCCGACGAGCCGCGCGTATACGAACCATCTGCTGGCAACGGTCTCCATGCGTCCCTTCGGCGAGGGGCTGGCGGCGATGCTGCCGTGCTATTGGATCTATTGGGAGGCTGGCAAGGAACTTAAGAAGAAGGGTTCGACGGACGCGGATTACCAGCGCTGGATCGACCAGTATGCCGGCGAGGAGTACGGCGCGAGCGTCCGCCAGGTGTTGGACATGATGAACGCCGAGGCAGCGGCGATGAATAGCGCCGCGCGCGCCGAGGTGAAGAAGCTCTTCGAAATCTCCGCCCGCTACGAGTACATGTTCTGGGACATGGCGTGGCGCGAAGAAACCTGGCCCCCCGAAAACGCCAAAGTGGGGCGGGCGCGTTCGCCCGCGGCCGGCCGCCCGGCCGGACTTCTTGGTTTCCACAACTGGCAAAAGGACCCGCCGCCCAAGGAAGAGGATCCCGGCCCACCGAAGCTGAAGCGCGGCGTGCCCGACCTTGAGAATCGCGAGCGAGGCGAACAGCGTCCCGAGGCCCGCCCCCTCCCGCCGATCCGCGAGATCATCACTGACGCCGACGGCCGCGTCGTCGAGATGCGGGGCGAAGGCATCCAGGAGCCCATCATCGCGACTGCCCGCCAACTGGCTCTCGATCACGCGGAGACCCTGCCGAACTTCATCGTAGACCAGCACACTGCCCGCTACACCACCACCAGCCGGCCGGCGAAATGGAAGCGCCGCGACCGCGTCTCGGCGGAGGTCCTGATGGTCGACGGCAAAGAGAGCTACGGCGAGTTCCGCCGCAACGGCCGCAAGGTTTCCGAACGCCGGGTGAAGGAGACCGGCACGTGGTCGATGGGCGAGTGGGCCGTGATTCAACTCGACGTGCTGTCTACCGCGACGAGGGCCGCATTCGAGTTCCGGCAGGTCTCGGACGTCGGCGGCCGTCCGGCCAAAATGTTCAGCTACACGGTCGAGAAGCCGAACTCACACTGGAGGGTGGATTTCGAGGGCGAGATCCTCTATCCGGCTTACGGGGGCTCGATCTGGATCGACGAGGAGACAAACCGTGTATTGCGGGTCGAAATGATCGGCCGCGACATCCCGCTTACGTACCCGATGAAAGCCGTCGAGATGACCGTCGATTACGGCATGGTGGACATTGCCGGCGAACAATTTCTCATGCCGTTGCGCGGCGAAAATCTCGCCTGCAAACGCTGGAGCTTCTTTTGCTCGCGGAACGAGATCGAATTCCGCAACTACCGAAAGTTCACTGCCGAATCCGAAGTCATGACCACCGACTCGACCATCACGTTCGAGGGCCAGGAGAAGCCGGAGCCCAAGAAACGCTAAGTGGGTTTTCGGGAGTGCCGCCCGAAGCGCCTTACCCTTGACCGCCCATCTGTTCTTTCATCTTCTTTTTCATCTCCTGCGGTGTGGGCTCGGCAATGTGCGTGGCCACCATCCACGAATACCCCTCGGGATCGACAACGGTGCCGCAGCGGTCGCCCCAAAACATGTCCATCACCGGCCCTTTCGCTGTGGCCCCGAGCTTTACCGCCTTGGCAACCACTTGGTCCACCTTTTCGACGAGTAGGTATAAGCTGGCCGGCGAACCGCCGATGGCTTTGGGGGCGCGGTAACCTTGTTCGGGGAACTCGGGACCGAGCATCAAGGTCGTACCACGCAGCGTGAGCTCGGCGTGCATTGGCTTGCCGTCCGGACCGTTCATAATGCCCCGCTTGGCAAAACCGAAAGCTTTCCGGTAGAAGGTCACGGCGCCCTTTACATCGGTCACCGTGAGCATGGCCGTTACCGCACCATAGTTTTTCTTGTTGAGCGGACCAATCTTTTTCGCCATAAAGGCCTCCTGATTCTAGCAGAGCGTGTGATTCGGTGTAAGGGGTCG
>CAYPUQ010000126.1:12209-13970 GCA_964413655.1 uncultured Solibacteraceae bacterium
GTCGGCTCTTCCCGATTTCGCCGCGAACGCGGCCGCCGCATCCAGGTCCGCTATCACCTGCTTGTCCGGCACCTTCGACACCACCTGCCCGATGATCTCCTGGAAATTGGTCATCTTCGAGACATCGCCCTGGCGGGCATAGAGTTCAGGCGCAACCGCGAAGTAGCCGATCTTCGCCAAGCGCCGGCAGATGTCTTTGATGTGTTCGTGGACGCCGAAGATCTCCTGCACCACCAGCACGGTGGCGAAGCGTCCAGGTTTGTCCGGCATCGCCCGGTAGCCCGGAATTTCGCCGTCCGGCACGGGAATCTTAACCTCGCCGGCCACCAACCCGTTCGTATCGGTGGTGATGGTCTGCGCCGAAATCGGTTGAACGGCCAGCGCGAAGCCGGCCGCCAGTTTGGTAACTACGAACTGCCGCCGGTTCTGCTCGGTCGGCGGCAGTAGACTGTCAAAGTCGCGTTGATTGTCGTCCAGTAGCATTCCCACTTACCCCTTCGCTTTTGCCAGTGGCAGATTGTCGCGGACTAAATCCGCGTTCACTAACTCCGAGATCACGGCCGACAGGTTCGGATTTCGCAGCGCCCACGCGTAGGCCTTCTGCGGAACTTTCAGCGCTTCCGGAACGGCGTCCTCGATCATCTTGACTCGCCGCGGATCGTTCGGCTGAGTTGTGTTGCGTCCATGATGGACGGGGCGCGCCACCTTCATCGCGATCACGCCGAGTCCGGCCTTCTTCGCCCGTTCGAGCGATGGCGCGACGAAGCTGTTGTTCACGATGCTGTAGGCCACCATCGCCGCCGAATACACTTTCGCCTGGACCGCCGCGTCGAGGATACCCCCCGGATCGCTGTGCGCGGACACGCCGAGATAACGGACTTTGCCCTGCTTCTTTAGCGTCTCGAAGGCTTCGAACGTTTCGGGATAGTTCAGGATTTCCTGCGGCGTCGAAGCGCCGTGCGGACACATCAACAGATCCACGTGATCGGTCCCCAGCCGCTCCAGACTTTCGTCGAGCGAAGCAAGGATCAGTTGCCGGTAGTTCTTGTTCCGGTCGAGCCGGCGGCCATACTCCTTTTCCATCACGTTGGCCAGCGCCGCCGATTCGACCTCGCCGCGCTGCGGTCCGAAATAGTCGCCGATATAGTCCGGCTCGAACGCGCGCCGCCGCTCGATCTCTTCCATCGCCTTGGCCTTCAGCTTCTTCTGCTCGCTTTCGGAAAGGCTGTTGAAGATGTCCTGATACAGCTTGTTCCGGTTGATGTCCCACAAGCTGATCTTAGTATTGAGGAAGAACTGGTCGCGTTGGCGTGAACCCAGAACGCGGGCATAGCCGAGTTCGCTTTTGCCTTGCCCGTATGCAGGCGCGGTGTCCAGGTAGTTGAGCCCCATGTCGGCGGCCAGCAGCACATGCTCGTAGTTGTCGGGCGAGATGGTGTTCCCGCCCATTACGACTTCCGAGATCATGAAGCCGGTCCGGCCGAGTTGGCGGTACGCCATGCCGGACTGCCGGTTGCGCCATTCGCCCTTCGCATCGGGCGGGGCGGCATCGGCTTTCCGGGCAATGACCGCCGCGAGCGCCATCGACGCGCCAGCCGACAGGAAATCCCGGCGAGTGAAACAAGGTGTGGCGTGCATACGGTTATTGTAGGCCGATTCTTAGTGCGCTTCGTGACCACACGGACGAGGAGCGGCGCGTGGTCGGCGGCTAGCGCTTCAAACTGCAACAGTTCGGTCAACGCGGCGGCGCAGGCCTGACAC
>CAYPUQ010000127.1:0-13902 GCA_964413655.1 uncultured Solibacteraceae bacterium
GGAGGACACGCAAATTCCATGTTCTCATGCAGTTCGGGATTTACGATAGGCACAGCGTGCACTGCAGGCGGAGTGATAAGGGGCCGCCGGGTCCCGCAAGCCCCGTACCAAGGGACACACGTCGATAAGGTCGTCAGCACTCTTGGACGTTTGCGGACGGGTCCATTGCGGCGGCCTGTTCAGCGAGGAGAACAGCTCTCCTCTCCACTGCCCCTGCGCAGACGCCTGTTCGCCTATTGGGATTAAGATGGCAAGCCACAAAATCATCGGTTGCGGAACAGGAACTTCCCACCACTCTCCTTGACGAGGTGGAGAGACTCCGCTCCGACAAGCCGCTCGATGCGAGGTGCGGAGGGGCCTTCGACCAGAAGGTAGTGAAGGCGGCCGGAGCGCCAGCGTTCGACGAAGGTGGCGTCGTCGAGGAAGACGTCGGGCGCGCCGGGGGCGCGCGAGCCGTATTCGAGGTTGTTGACGCGGCCGTTGAGGAGCCAGCCTTGGACGTTCGCGTAAAAGAAAACCGAGGAGAATGTGTAGTACTGACTGTCGAAGACGATGTCGCCGGGGGGCGCGGCGCGCAAAGCGTCGGCGAGCGGGCGCGAGGAAAGGTACGGGTCGAAGCTGACCATGGCCAGTCGCGCGGCGTGCGTGAACACCACCATCATCACGGACAGGGCGGCGACCGTTCGCCACCGGTGCCACCGCCACGCGCCAAGGGCGCCGGCGGCGAAGGCCGCGGCGGCCAGCAGCAGCGGCTCGCGCAGATAGGCGAAAGCGGGCAGCGTCAGATCCTTCATGTGCCCGAGGGAAAGAGTGTAAGCATCGGGGTTCAACGTCAGCGCTCGCGATATGTCGCCGGGCGTGGGGAGATCGCGGACCGCGAACCAGATCCCACCCAGCAGACCCGCCGCCAGCGCGCATAGCAGGGCGAGAATGCGGGAACCGCGCGGCAGCCAGGCTGATCCGCGATCAAGCGCCGAACCCAACAGGAGAGCGAGCGCGGGGTAGCACGGCATCGTGTAGTACTCCTGCGAGGTCGAGAGCGTGAAAAACAACAAAAGGAACGCGGCAAAGCACAGGGACAGCAGTCGCGTCCGCCCGGCACGATCCGTGGGCCGAAATGTCTCATGAACCAGGGCAGGGAAGTAGACGCTCCAGGGAAACAGCCATAACAAGTGGCACAGCCAGAACCAGAGTCGCGGCACCGTGTCGTAGTCGCGCGGGTAGCGCATGTTCAGGAACCGGAAGAGGTGCTCGTTCAGGAAGAAGAACCAGAAGAAACCATGGTACTCGCCCGGTGCGCTGCGCATGGTGAAGTCGAAATAGGGCGGGTTGCGCAGCGTCGCGAGCACCACCCACGGCGTGCCGATTGCCAGCATCAGCATCGCGCCGCTGAAGGGCCTCAGCCTTCGCCACGCCTCCCAGCGGAACAACTGGCGCGTGACGGCGAAGTAGACGAAGACGGCCGCGAGGGGGAACACCATCGCGATGAGCCCCTTCAGCAGGAAGCCGGCGCCCATGGCGGACCAGAAGGTCCAGGCCCAGCGCGGCGAGTCCTCCTCGACGACGCGGAGGAACGCCCAGAGCGCAAGCGTGATGGTGAGAGTGAGGATCACATCCGAGATCAGGATTCGGGTGAAGAGGAACAGGCCAGTGGAGGTGGCGAGCACCAATCCGGCGAACAGCCCGGCCCGCGGGGAGAACGCCCACGTCCCAATGCGCGCTGTCAGCCAGCACAGCGCAATGATCGAGAGAACGATCGGTAACCGCGCCGCCCAGTCCGACACGCCGAATACCGCGAAGGAAACGGCTATCATCCAATATTTGAGCGGCGGCTTCTCCAGATAATCGACGCCGTTCAAACGGGCCGTCACCCAATCGCCCGACTCGATCATCGTGCGCGCGATGGAAGCCTGGACGGCATCGACATCGTCCATCAGCGAGGGTGGGCTGAACATGCAGCCGGCAAAGATCAGCGCGGCCACCAGCACGACCAGCAGTTCGTCGCGCCGCTCGTTGATCGCGGTCATTCGTAGCGGAGGGCTTCGGCTGGCGCGATCCGCGTGGCGGCGCGGGCCGGATAAATGGTCGCAAGAAAACTGACTAGCAGGGCCGCGCCAGCGATCCACAGGCCGTCCAGCCACCGTGGCTCGAACGGGACGAATCCGACCGAGTAGACGGCCGCGTCTAACTCGATCCAACGGTACTTGTTGGCGAAGTGGCAGAGCGTGTACCCGGCGGTGAGTCCGAAAACGATGCCGGTGACGCCGATCAACACACCTTGCAACTGAAAGATGCGGCGGATCTGCTGCTCTCGGGCGCCCATCGAGAGCAGCAGTGCGATGTCGCGATGCTTTTCCATCACCATCATGATGAGCGAGATGAGAATGTTGAGTGCGGCGACCATTTGGATGAGGCCGATGGTGATGGCCGTGACGACGCGCTCCATGCGGAGCGCGCCGAGAAGCTGCCCATGCTGGTCCATCCAGGTTGTGGCGGAGAGATCCGGACCGGCGAGTGCTTCGACCTGGCGCGCTATCTCCGAGGCACGATCCAGACTGGACAGACGCAGTTCAATGGCATTCGCGACGTCGCCAGTGTTCAGGACGCGCTGTACCGCCTCAATCGATGTGAACGCCCAGACATTGTCGAGATCGTAAAAGCCCGATTCGAAGATGCCGGTGACGCGGAACCGGAACTCGGCGGTGCGCGGACCCATCGGTGTCAGTTCCCCCTGCGGGCTAAGGACGCGCAGAATGCTATCGGCGCGCATGCCGAGCGAGCGGGCGAGTCGCGAGCCAACGATGACCGGTGGATATCCGCCGGCTTCGTCCCAATCCTCGAACCTTCCCTCCTTGAGCACCCGCAGGGCGTCGGGTGGCGGCGACTCGCCAGGCGGCAGGATGCCTTTCAAAACGGCACCGCTCGAACGGAACGGTCCGATCAGCAGCACTTCACCGTACAGGCTGGGCGCGGCTTCGGTGACGCCGTCCAGTGAGCCGAGTTGGGTCGTCAGTTCGCGGTAGTTCTCGATGCCCTCGCCCGGTGGATTCTCAAGCACGCTGATGTGCGCGGTGGCGCCGAGCAGGTTGCGCTGCAACGTGCCACGGAAGCCGTTGTTGATAGCGAGCGCGATGACGAGGGCCATGACGCCGGCGGCGACGCCCAGCACGGAGATCCCGGTGATGACGGAGATGACTGCTTGCTTGCGCCGGGCCATTAGGTAGCGCAGGGCGACGAACAGTTCAAAGCGGGCGGGCACGGGTGGTTAGCGGTCCAACTCGCGCAGCCGGTCGGCGATGCCGATGGGGCCCTCGGGACGCAACAACGGAAACAGGATCACGTCGCGGATGGAAGCCGAATCGGTGAGAATCATGGTGAGCCGGTCGATGCCGATGCCTTCGCCGGCGGTGGGCGGCAAACCGTAGCACATGGCGCGGAGGAAGTCCTCGTCCATCTGATGGGCCTCCTCGTCGCCCTTCTCGCGCATGGCAAGCTGCATTTCGAAACGCCGGCGCTGTTCGCGCGGGTCGTTCAACTCAGTGTACGCGTTACCAATCTCCATGCCGGCCGCGTAGATCTCGAAGCGGTCGACGAAGGCAGGGTCGGCCTCGTTGTTTTTTGAGAGAGGCGAAGTCTCGACCGGGTACTCGTGGATGATGACGGGGTCCCAGAGTTTCTTTTCGGCGACGCGCTCGAAGACTTCCTGGAGCGCCTCGCCGGGAGTGTTCTTGTGCGAGTGGCGGCCGAGCCAGTCCGGGTCGCGGAGGTTGTCGGGCGACGGCGGATCGCCGTCTTCCCAGAACTCAATGATCGCCTCGCGGATGGTGAACCGGCGGATCTGGCCGAAATCGAGCGGCCGGCCCTGGTATTCGACCGCCGTGCCGCCGGTAGCGTCGATAGCGACTTGGCGAAGGAGTTCGCACGAGAGGTCCATCAGGCCCTGGTAGTCGGTATAGGCCTGGTAGAACTCCAGCATCGTGAACTCGGGGTTGTGGCGGACCGAGACACCTTCGTTACGGAAGTTGCGGTTGATCTCGTAGACGCGATCGAGGCCGCCGACCACGAGGCGCTTCAGATAGAGCTCGGGGGCGATGCGGAGATAAAGGTCGATATCGAGGGTGTTGTGGTGAGTGATGAAGGGTCGCGCGGCCGCGCCGCCGTAAAGCGGCTGCATCATCGGCGTCTCGACCTCGATGAAACCGCGATCTTCCAACTGGCGGCGGAACGAGTTGACGATTCTGGCGCGCCGGACAAAGATTTCACGGCCTTCGGGGCTGGCGATCAGGTCGAGGTAACGCTGGCGGTAGCGAATCTCCACGTCTTCGAGCCCGTGCCATTTCTCGGGCATGTTGAGAAGGATCTTCGAGAGGAAGGCGAGCTGCTCGACATGGACGCTGAGTTCGCCGGTGCGGGTGCGGAACAGGTAGCCGTCGACGCCGATGATGTCGCCGAGGTCGAGCAGTTGATAAAGCTTCCAGTCGCGTTCGGTGATGTCGTTGCTACGGACATAGAGCTGCAACTGTCCGCCGTTCTGCGAAATGTGGGCAAAGCCGGCTTTGCCCATTCGGCGGAGCGTGCGAATGCGCCCGCAGATGCGCACGCGCGGTTTTTCGGCTCCCAGTTCCTCGGCTGTCTTGGAGCCGCTCGCGGCGAGGATATCCGGGATGGTGTGGGTGAACTCGAAGCGATGGCCGTATGCTTTATACCCGAGCGCTTCGATCTCGTGAATGCGCTCCAGGCGCTGGGCAATCAGGTCGGATTCCAATGACAATGAGGAACTCCAGTGAACGGGCGCGGGAGACGCCCAAGACACCTAATTATAATTGACAGTTGGACTCTATCTCCATCGTCATCCCCGCCTACAACGAGGAACAGCGATTGCCGGCCACCCTGGAAGCCGTGACATCGTACCTGGCGCGAAGTTCGCGCCGTTTCATCGAGATCATTGTGGTGGACGACGGCTCGACCGACGGGACCGCCCAGGTGGCGGAAGAGTACGCGGCGACGCATCCGTTCGTGCGCCTCCTGAAGAACCCTGGTAATCGCGGTAAGGGTTATAGTGTCCGGCACGGCATGTTGGAGGCGAAGGGCGAGTGGGTTCTCTTCAGCGATGCCGACCTGTCGGCGCCGATCGAGGAACTCGACAAACTGGTGGCGGAACTGCGGCGCACGGGCGCCGACGTTGCAATCGGCTCCCGCGCGCTGGATCGGTCGTTGATTGGGGTTCACCAGTCGGTCTTCCGGGAATATGCCGGACGCTTCTTCAATCTCCTGATGCGGCTCTTCACCGGCCTGCCCTTCTGGGACACGCAATGCGGTTTTAAGCTGTTTCGCGGAGAAGCCGCGCAGGCAACCTTCCGGCGGCAGCAGATCGAGCGGTTTGGATTCGACGCGGAGGCTCTGTTCATCACGCGCTTGCGCGGCTACCGAATCATCGAGGTTCCCGTTCGGTGGAATCACGTCGAAGGAACCAAGGTGAGCATGTTCCGCGACAGCATGAACATGTTCCTCGACCTGCTGCGCATTCGGTGGTTTCAGTTGCAGGGCAAGTACCGGTAGCGTTAGCGCACCGGCAGCGCCACCGGCAGAACCAGCAGCGTGAACTGATTATCGAGCGCGCCTACGGCGTAGACGAGATAAGACGTCTTCGGCGCCAGCTTGACCGGCACGGGGCCGAACACGGGGCTGCCGCTGCCTTCGGGGAACAACAGAACCTGCCAGTCGCCTGGGCGGATCTGCGCGCTGATTGGGGTCTCCGAACCTTCTTCGGTGACGTTTGCGAAAGCTGGCGTCACGATGTCGAGAGCGCTCGGCGTTGGGCGGCCAATCTTGGCGTACACTGCCGGCGCCGCGGCGGTGTGATGCACAACGACACGGGCATTGCCAGGACGCGCGGCGGAAAGGTCGTTCAGGAAAACGCTGGCGGCGGGCTCGCCGTTTGCCGTCAAGTGGGCGATGACCGTGTAGTTCTTCCGGGCATCGAAGGTGAGATCCACCGGACCCAGGGCGGCCGCGCCGCCGCAATCGGCGTTGAAACCGGGAAGAACCGCCACGGTGTAGGTTCCGGCCGGCAAGGGCACGGTAACGATGTCCGTGTAGTTGAACTGTGGAATGGCGGCCGCGCCGTTGACGCAGACCGTCACGGGCAGATCGGGGATTCCATGAATGACGTTGACTGTGGCATTGGCGGCGCTAAGCACCGGCGTCACCGAAAAGGCCAGCATGACGGCGCCGGCGAGGTGTAGAACGAGTTGTTTCATCATTATTCTCCGAATTGTGTAGTCGTGGTGCGGGGATGGCATCCCCGTGCTGGAGAATAAGATTCCCGTCGTGGCGAGTGGGTGCAGAAAATCGAATCCGCCCGTCTCAGAACAGGTTCGGCAGGTATTCGAGCTTCTCGTCGTAGGCGGCGGTGCGGCCCGCCGCGACCGTGTACATCCGCTCGTGACTCAACTTTGCCGCCTCGCCCAACTCGTCGTAGGGCCGGTTGCAGACATCGAGGAATCCGATGTTGTAGTTCTCGCCATCGAACCGGCCGAGCGCCGACTGATCGTAAAGGGTGAACCAGTGGACGCCGACGCAGTTCGGATTCGCGGCCGCATCCTCCAGGTACACGCGGTAGGCCTTCGCACGGTCGGCTTGGTTGCGCAGATGCCCGATTCCGGAGGCCGGCAGTCCCACATCGAGCGCTCCAAAGTGCCACTCACCCACCATCACCGGCATTCCGAGCATACGGTGAATCCCGTCCGTCTGGTCGCGTGGCACCCGTTGGCGGTAGCAGTTGATGCTGAACACGTCGAACGAGCGCATACCCTTCACGGCCCACTGCGGCGGCAGGCCGGCCCAGCGCATACCGAGATTCAAGTGGTTGGGGTCCACCGCCTTGCAGGCCCGTGAGAGGGCGTTGAAGTAAAGCTCCACCATGAGGACGCTGAAGGCCTCCAGGTCGGGCATGGCGGCTTGGGTCAACCGCTGCCGCCAGCGCCCGCGCTCCACTTGGGCCAGCGTGACGGGCATCTGCCAGGCCTTCGCGAGCGCTTCGTCCGACGAGTGTTTCTCCCGCAAAAACCGGGCGAGTTCCAGGCGGGTGGCCGGCGCCTCGGAAGTATATAGCATGCCCGCCGCCGGCAGTTCGGATGAGAATCCCCACGTCGGCTCGTTCATCAGGAAGTAGCCGAGGAACGCCGGATCGTCGGCGGTGTCCTTCAACTGCGCCGCGTATTCGGCGACGTCGGCCTCGAACGCGGAATGAAAGACGTCGGGGAAATCGCGGTAGACGTTTCCGCAACGCGCAGCCCGGAACGACATCGGCCGCACATACGGGAACTTCGCCGCGCGGGCAAACTCCCACTCGGACCAGTTACCGACAGTGTTGAAGCGGAGCCGTCGCAGTTCGGCCAGCGCCGTTCGCGCCCACTTGTCACGCCAGCCATCCGCGCCGAAGGCCCGGATGCAGTTCGCCGCCAGATAATTGATCTGCTTGTCGGTCCGCCGCTCGCGGCCGAGGTGAGCATCGGCGAACTCGCCTTCGCGCGGCGGAATCCACTTCAGCGCGGTTTCCAACCCCTCGTAGCTGGCGAAGGTGTCGACACGGACGCAATCCATGCCGGTCGACCAGAACGTATAGCCGTCGGGATCCACCAGCCACCAGCGTTCGCCATCTTTCTTCACGGCGAAGTATCCGCTGCCCTCGCCGAGGCGTTTGTCTTTCCAGCCGCCCCATCGCGAGAACCCTTCCGGCCACTGCCGCGTGTCCGCGCCCGCGAGTTGGCTCCGCAGGCGGCTCGTCACCTCGCGCACGTCGCGCGTCTTCGCCGGCCAGACGTGCAGCGTGCTCTGGCCGATCTCGTCGATCAGCGGTCCCTTGGGAAGCAGGGGCTTGTCGATTCGGGGCACTTCGCCGTTTGCGGAGCGCAACGGTGTCATGCACCAACGCGCCGTTTCGGTCCCCTTGACATGGACCTCCAGCCGCATCCGGTCGACCTTCGCGGGATCGACCCGCGCGCCCCCGACGCGGGGCTTCAGAAACGCGCCTTCGCGGTCGATGGCCCAGCGGCCCTGATCGGTGAGGTCGAGCGGGAAGCGCATCCGGAACGAGCACTGGTTGAGCCCCAGGAAACGGAAGGTGAACACCGGACCGTCTTCGCCCTCCTGAAGGAGGACACGGAACACGATCATCTGGTTGCCGTCGAGCAGGAAGTCGGCGGTGAGATACTTCGCCTCGGCCAGTGTCCCGGCCGGGAATTGGTAGGTCAGGGCGGCGCCCGGTTTGTCGGCGACATACCAGGTTGCGCCTTCGATCGGCGTGCCGGCGTCCTCGGTGCGGAGCCCGCCGGTGAATTGGGGAGAGAAAGGAGACTGCGTCTCCGCGGTTATCGCGGCTCCAACGGAAGCCGCACCCGCCGCGAGAAAATGCCTACGTTTCATGGCGGTATTACCGCCCCTAGTTTTTCACATCGGGCTCCGCGTGGGAAGCCCGGTCCGTCCCACTACCAGTAAATCTTGCCCGCGATCTGGAGAATGCGTGGGTCGAGCGTGCCGTTGACGATGCCGAACTGAGCCGGCACGTTCACCGTCGCCGGCGGGTTCAGAAATTGCGTGTGGTTGAAGAAGTTGAACCACTCGAAGCGCAACTGAAGGCGGGAGCTTTCTCCCAGCCATGGCACCTGGAAGTTTTTGATGGCCGAGAAGTCCCAGTTGTTGATGCCGAAACCGGGTTGCGTATTGCGTGCCAGATTACCGAAGACACCCCGATCCGGGGTCGCGTACGCAGCCCGGTCGAGCCCCAGCAGTCCGTTGGTGCGCGGATCCAGTTTCTTCGGCTTCACGCCGGTGGCGTTGGCCCGCTGCCCACCGGTGCCGACATTGGCCAAGTCTTGCGCGACACCGATTGAATAGTATCGCCCAGACTGGAAGTTGGCGATGCCGTTCACCTGCCATCCACCCGCAATGGCGTTCAGGACGGAGTTCTGGATGTTCCAGTGCATACCCCGTCCGAACGGCATTTCATAGACCCAACTGGCGATGAAGTTGTGCCGGATATCGTTGTCGGCAAGGCCCCGCTCCGGCCGCCGGTCGTACATGTTCTGGCCGGCAGCGCCGCTATCAATCGACTTTGCGTAGGTGTAAGCCGCGGTATAGGAGAGCCCGTTCGAAACGCGCTGCTCGACTTTGACGAAACCGGCGTTGTAGTTGGACCACTGGTAGTTCGTGTTCTGCGAGAAGCCGGGATTCAGGTTCGGGTAGGGAGACCGCGTGGAGAACGGCGTGGGGGCGAGCGGATTTTCCGGCAGGCGCGGCTGGTTCACTAGAACCGAGCCCATCTGCTTATGACCGGTGTTACCCATATACCCGGTCTCCAGTAGCAGGCCCGGACGAAGCTGGTGCTGGATGTTCAGGTTGTACTGATATAAGTAGCCGGTGCGGCGACTCAGGTCCTGGTTGCTATTGACAGCGCCCGGCACCTGCTCCGGCCGTGGGAAAAGCTGGCCGATGAACAACTCGGGACGAACATTGCTCGAAACGACGGTGGCGTTGACGAAATACGGCAGCGTGCTTGTCATCGAAACCAGCGACGCGCCGCCTACGTTCAGTGCATGGAACACGCCGAAGCCGGAGCGAAACGTCGTGTTCGACCCGAGCCGGTAGGCGATGCCGAAACGGGGGCCGAAGTCGTTGTAGTCGGTGTTGACAGGGCGCTTGGGCAGCAGCGGATCGCCGGTTCCCGGGATCAGACCGACACCGGGCACATAGTAATCCGGGCTCACGCTAAGCAACTGCCGGCCCGTCGCCAGATCGAAGTTCGCGTGCCGGCCGCGCCATTGCAAGAAGACTTCGTGGCGGATGCCGATGTTGAGCGTCAATCGATCGGTTATCTTCCAATCGTCCTGAATGAACCACTGGAATTGCGTCCCAATCGAGTACTTGGCCACGCCGCCGAAATTGCCGATGCTACCCAGTCCGCCGTTGGCCGATTGCGGGTTGCCCAGTAAGTAATCGCCGAAGGCATCACCCGTGAAGTTGCCGCTGAAATTGAAGATGCCGTTCTGATTGGAGCCCTGGTCGTAGCCGACCATCAGGCGGCTGACGTCGCCGCCGAACTTGAGGTTGTGCCGGTTGCGGACCCAGGTGATAGTCTCGGCGGCGCGGTAATAGATGTTGTTCTGCACGATCCGCAGGCCGTAGCCGACAAAGCCGGAGGTTCCGACCGGGAAGCCCGGGGCGTAGCCGGTCAGATTGACGGAGGGTAAGGTGTAGTCGCCCGGACCCGCCGCCAAATTCTGCAGGCCGAGTTCGGCGGCATAGTTCTTACTGAAGCGGTCGCCATCGCTTTGGCGGGCCAGGAATGCTTTGGTGAAGCCGAGGCGGGTCTCCGACAATAGTGTGCTCGAGAAGATGTGCGTATAGCCGATGGCCGCGTTCTGCGTGCGGTCCGGGCGGATGAGCCCCTTTCCCGGAATATAGGCCGCGTCACCGAGCGCGTTGTCGGCGAAAGTATATCGCCCGAACAGAGTGCCTTGGCTACCGAAGCGGTGATCGACCCGCGCCGTGAGCTGATCGCGGCGTTCGGTGTTGCTGGGCGTGGTCAGGAAGTTCACTCCGGCGCGCTGCCCCAAGAAATTGGCCGATGGGAAGAACTGCAGCAGTTCGCTGGGGATGCGATCAAAACGGCTCCTTGGGATGATGTTGCCCGCGAATGGCTGGTTGTCATTGAACGGGTCGCGAACAGTGCGACCGGAGTCGTTGAAGTTGCCCTCTTTCATCAAGTCGGTTGGCACCAGGCCTTGAAGGATCGTTCCGGTCCGGCGGCGGCGGCCCTCGTAGTTGCCGAAGAAAAACGTCGTGTCCTTGCGGATCGCGCCGCCGGCGTTGGCGCCGAACTGGTTAAAGCTGAAACGCGGTGCGCCGGCCGGCGGGCGGAAGAACTGCCCGGCTTGAAAGGCGCGATTGCGCACGAAGTCGTAGGCAACGCCATGGAAGGCGTTCGAGCCGCGCCGGGTAACCATGTCGATGCCGGCCGCGCCGTGTCCGTACGACGCATCCATGAAGTTCATCTGTACCTTGAACTCCTCGATGGCGTCGAGCGACAGCGATGGCCGGGTTGTTGATGTTGGCCACCGAGAAATCCACGCCATCCAGCATGGCGTTGGTCGACGTGTTCCGGACGCCACCGATCTCAGCCGATCGCTCGTCCATCACGCTGCTGCCGCCGCGCACCTTCGTCACACCGGGTGTCAGTGCGATGAGGTCGAAGAAGTTGCGCGAATTGAACGGAAGCTCGAGGATGGTGCGGTTGTCGATGACCGTCCCGATCGCGGCGGTGTTGGTCTGCAACTGCGGAATGGTCGATTGTACCTGGACGCTTTCGGCAACCTCGCCGAGGGACATCATCACGTCCACGCGCGTTTGTGAGTTTACGCGCAGCGTGATGTTGGACACCGTGGTGGTCTTGAACGACTGGGCCGAGGCGGTGATCAGATAGACGCCACTCGGCAGCGCATTGAAGCGATAGTTGCCGTCGGCATCGGTGCGGAACTCGCGTGCCTCCGACGTGGCCGTGTTTCGCGCCGTGATGATCACCCCTGGCACCACGGCGCCCGAGGAGTCGGTAACAGTTCCCAACAACGTGCCCGTGCCGTACTGCGCGAGCGACAGAGCGGGCAAACTCAGTGCAAAAAGATAGGCAATCAGTTTGATTCGCATACAACCCCCTTCTCAACAAGACCCCGGCGCTCGTGGCGCCTGACCAACCACATCTTCCGGCCGGCTGAGGTTCCCAGCCCCTTTTGCCAGCCATCGTCAACCTTCCGCGCGCTAGCCTGGCGGCGCCGCCCGGTACTTCTCCAACGCCACTTCATCCACGTCGAGACCGATGCCGGGATACTCCGGCGCGAGAATTTCACCGTCGCGGATTACGTACATTTGTTTGCTCTTCAGCACCTTCAATCCCGGCGCCCACTGCTCTTCCGGCAGCATCGGCGGCCATATCAGCGCCACCTCCTGCCACTCGGAGCCGATCGCCAAAGTCGCCTGCAGCCAACCCGCCAGCATCAGCGCCATGGTTCCGTGCAAGATGCAGGGGACGTTATAGGCCTCCGCCATGACAGCCACCTTGCGGCAAATGAAGATTCCTCCGGAGCCACGTCCCTCCGGCTGGAGAATGTCATAGGTTCGATGAAGCAGGCACTGGTGGAATGGCTCGATGCCAACATAGCCTTCGCCGCCGGTAATGGGGATGTCCACGTCCGCCGCAAGGCGCGCCGGCGACTGGTAATCGTCCCGCGCATAGGGCTCTTCCAGCCAGTAGGCGCCGTGCTTCTCCAACGCGCGCGCCACCTTCAGCCCGGTTTCGTAGTCCCAGACTTTCTGGCCCGCCGTCTGGGGCGCGTGGGCAGTCCGGTCGAACATGATGGCGAAATCCGGACCTACCGCCGCCCGGATTTCGCCGCAGGCGTCCGCGTCGTCGGTCGGGTTCGGCCGCCATGCGCGGATCTTCATGCCCTTGAAGCCGGCACGCTTGATCTTGGCGGCCATCTCCGCCTGGTCGCGGTACGGCACGTGAGACTGGTCGGAATTTCCTCTCCAGACGCAGGTCAGGTAGGCCTTGACGCTGTTAGCCGATCCACCGAGCAGCCGATAGACCGGCTGGCCGGCAATCTTGCCAATCGCGTCCCAGACCGCGTGTTCGACGCCGCCCCAACGCATCAACCCGCTCTTGAGGTGGTGTTCGATGGCGAAGAGGTCCTTGCCCACCAGGACCTGCCGCACTTCCGGCAAGAGTTTCGGAGAAGGTCCCGCGAACGAGTAGCCGTTTACGCCGGCGTCGGTAACGATCTTGGTTACGACATACCGGTGGTTGATGCCCGCTTCCGACTCGGCCTTCGACACCGGAATGTCAATGGGAAACAGATCGACATCGCGGATGCGGACCGGCTTTACCGCCGCCGCGAGCGCACGAACTGGTTCAAGGACCAGTGCGGAGGCCACGGCCGATGACTTCAGAAAATCCCGCCTCGTATGTTCACCCATGTTAGGTCCGGTACTCCTTCAGCGCGTCTTCGTTGAGATCCAATCCTAGTCCCGGCAGATCGGGCAGATGGACGTAGCCGTTCTCGATCTTGAAAACGTGGGACGTCCGAAGCAGCTTCAACGCCGGTTCCCAATGCTCTTCGGGCAGGTTCGGACCGCCGATCATTTCCTGCCACTCGCAGTTCGGCATCGTGCATCCGGCCTGAATGTAGGCCGCCAGCGCGAGACCGGAGGTTCCGTGCTGGATGCACGGCGCCCCAAAGCTCTCGGCCAGAATGGAAATCTTTCGCGCCATCCAAATGCCGCCGCAAATGCGCGTGTCCGGCTGGACGATGTCGTAGGTTTTGTTTTTCAGAAACGCGAGAAACTGGTGGACGCTCTTGCCGAGTTCGCCGCCGGTGATCGGGATGTCCACTTCGGCGGCTAGGCGTGCCGGGCCTTCCAGGTCGTACCCGTCGAACGGTTCTTCCAGCCAATATGCGCCGTGTTTCTCCAGGCCGCGAGCAACCTGAAGTGCTGTCGGATAGTCCCAGACCCAGCCCGGCCGCACTGCCGTCCGGTCGAACATGATCTCGAAGTCCGGGCCGACCGCATCCCGGATGACGCGGCAGGCTTCGACATCGTCCATCGGTCGCGGCCGCCAAGCGCGGATCTTCATCCCGGTGTAGCCGGCTTTCTTAAGCCGCAGCGCATATTCGGCCTGTGTCTCGTAAGGGACGTCGGACTGGTCCTGCTTGCCCGGAAACACGCACGTTCGGTAGACCCGCAGTTTGTCGCGATATCCGCCGAGGAGTTTCGCCACGGGCAGTCCGCACGAACGTCCGATGGCATCCCACAGCGCGTGCTCCACGCCGGACCACGCCTGAACGCCGC
>CAYPUQ010000128.1:0-13896 GCA_964413655.1 uncultured Solibacteraceae bacterium
ATTCCGCTGCAGCCTGACGCCGCTCCCACCCCTTGAGCACGCGACGCCCCAGCGTTGCCAGCGCATGATGACTGTAACTCCCCGCGCCTTTGGGGACTACTTTGGGGACTCTATCGGGAAACGATAGGTAATCGTGCGCATCGTTGAGCAAGCTCCGGCCGCTTAAGCCACTCAAAAATATCGGTGTTGAGCATCTCTAAGTAATCCTGAGCAAACGATCCGGCCTGACTTTTAATCAGAGGGTCGTGGGTTCGAATCCCGCCCGGCTCACCATTCCCTTCGACAGCCTCAGGATACGAACTTATCCCAGCGCGGACTTGGCTGCTGCCAACGCGGTGTCGTAGTTGGGGTGGTCGGCGACTTCCTTCACATACTCGGCGTGGCGGATCGTGTTGTCCTTGTCCACGACAAAAATCGCGCGGCTTTCGATGCGCAATTCCTTGATGAGCGTGCCGTAGCGTTGACCGAAACTGCCCGTGCGGTGGTCGGACAGCATTTTCACCTTGTCGATGCCGAAAGCGCCACACCAGCGTTTCTGCGCGAAGGGCAGGTCCATGCTGATGGTGTAGATATCGACACCGTTCAGGCTGGCGGCCTCCTCGTTGAACCGCTTCGTCTGTGCGTCGCAGACCGGGGTGTCGAGGCTTGGGACGACGCTGAAGATGCGGACGGTGTTGCCGGTAGATGCAAGCGTCACCGGCTGGAGGCCGTTATCGACCGTCTCGAAATCAGGCGCCTTGTCGCCCGCTTTGAGTTCGGGGCCGACGAGCGTGAGCGCGTTGCCCTTGAGAGTGGTGGCTCCTGGTCTTTCCATATTCGTTCTCCTTCTAACCGTTGAGAAAGCGCTATTTTAGCAATTCAGCCAGTTGCTCGACGTTCGATACGGGCAACTGGCAAGTGAAATTTTCGCACACGAACGCGGCCGGGTTGCCGTCAACCGGCGCCATACCAGCCAGCGCGGGCGACCATTGTGCGAGCCGGACGCGGGTCCGGTCGTCACCGACGAGCAGGACGAGGCGCCCAGGGAGGAAGTGGCGGCGCACCTCGCGGAGGAGGTCGCGCGTGAGCGGCTCTTCCCTTCCCCCAGCGATCATGATCTGCCGGGCGGAACGCCGGGCCAGTTTGTGGACGACGACCATCTGCGGCACACCGACCGGGGCGAGGCGCAGGCGGGTTCCGAAGGCGGCCAGGGTTCGCTCCACGGATTCGCGGAACTCTGCGCGGCCAGTGAGATGATTTAGCCGGAGCAGCAGCGCCGCCGCCATCGAGTTGCCCGAGGGCTCGGCGCCGTCGTAGTCGTCCTTCAGCCGCATGACCAGGCTTTCGTCGCCGGCCGCGGTGCTGAAGAAAGCGCCACCGGCGGCGTCCTCGAACAACTCGCGCATCCTTTCCGCGACGCGGAGCGCGTAATCGAGGTAACGCGGATCGAAGACCGCTTCGTAGAGGTCGATCAAGGCGTTACCGAAGCAGGCGTAATCGTCGAGGAAGCCCGCGATGGCGGCTTCGCCTTCGCGGTAGCGGCGCAGCAGCAGACCGGTCGATTCGTCGTAAAGGCGGCCGAGGACGAACTCGGCGGCGCGCTGGGCGGCGGCGGCATAGCGGGTCTCGTCGAGCACCTGCGCGCCGAAGGCAAAAGCCGAGATCATCAGACCGTTCCACGACGTCAGGATCTTGTCGTCAAGATGCGGGTGGACGCGCTTGCCGCGTGCATCGAGCAGAGTGGCGCGGGCCGCGTCGAGCGATTCCGCCACCGCCGCCTCGGCCGCGCCGAAGTGCCGCGCCGTCTCGGTTATCGTGCGCGCCTGGAAGAGAATGTTGCGGCTCGTGAACTCGCCGTGCGGGTCGTTGGCGACGTTGCCATCCTTTTCGACGCCGAAGCGGAAGCAGAACCACTCGGCGGTTTGAGGGTCGAGCAGCGACTCGATCTCCGCGGCAGTCCAGATGTAAAACGCGCCCTCGCCTTTCTCGCCCGGCTTGGCCGGATCGATGACGCTGTCGGCATCTTCGGCCGAATAGAACGCGCCGTCCGGATGGGTCATGTCGCGGAGCACGTACTCGAAGATGTCGCGCGCCACTTGCTCGAACCCCTGCCCAGGCTGCATCAACGAGGTTTCGAGGTACGACAGGGCAAGCTGCGCCTGGTCGTAGAGCATCTTCTCGAAGTGCGGGACGAACCAGCGCTCGTCGACCGAGTAGCGATGAAATCCACCGCCCAACTGGTCGTTCATGCCGCCGCGCGCCATCTCGCGTAGCGTCACCGTCACCATCTCGAGCGCCTCGTCGTTACCCGTCTCCCGGGCGTGGCGCAACAAGAAGTTGAGCGCGCTCGGACGCGGGAATTTCGGCGCGGTACCGAAACCGCCCAGGCGCGAATCGAAGGTGCGGCGGAAGCCGTAGAAACACGATTCCTCGACCGATTCATCCAGCCAACTGGCACCCGCCGCGGGAACTTCCACCTGCTTCTCAAGCTGCTGAATCACTTCGTCGCCGGCTTGAAGAACTCGCGACCGTTCGCCGATCCAGGCGTTCGCCAGGTACTCGAGCACGCTCTTGAAGCCCGGCCGGCCGAAGCGGCTGTCGGGTGGAAAATAGGTGCCGCCAAAGAACGGCTTCAGTTCGGGCGTGAGCCAAACCGACATCGGCCAACCGCCGCTGCCAGTGGAGGCCTGGACGAAGGTCATGTAGATGCGATCGACGTCGGGGCGCTCTTCGCGGTCCACCTTGATCGGCACGAAGAAACGGTTCAACACCGAGGCGATCTCTTCACTCTCGAATGACTCTCGTTCCATCACGTGGCACCAGTGGCAGGTGGAATAGCCGATGGAGAGGAAGATCGGTTTTTCCTCCTGGCGCGCTTTTTCGAACGCGGCTTCGCCCCAGGGATGCCAGTCCACCGGATTATGCGCGTGTTGGAGCAGATACGGACTCTTTTCGTCGATCAGCCGGTTGGTGTACATCGGGGAGGAAACTTCAGTGTATCGTATAGATTCCGGAGCACCAGGAAATGAGCACCAGCGCAACAGCAACAGAGGCCCGATTTCTGGAGGAATTGAAAGAGTTTCTGCGCATCCCGAGCGTGAGTACGCAACCCGAGCACCGCGGCGACGTCCGCCGCGCGGCGCAGTTTGTGGCGGACGATCTCAAACGTTCCGGAATGCAGAACGTCTCGATTATCGACGCCGAGGACCCGGCCCGCCATCCGCTGGTTTACGCCGAGTGGCTGAACGCGCCCGGCAAGCCCACGCTGCTGTTCTACGGCCATTACGACGTGCAACCGGCCGAACCGTTGGACGAGTGGAAGTCACCGCCGTTCGAGCCCGAGATTCGCGACGGGAACATCTATGCACGCGGCGCCTGCGACGACAAGGGGCAGACGTTGATTCTGCTGAAAGCCATCGAGTCGCTGATGCAGGAGCACGGCGGGCTGCCGGTGAACGTCCGGGTGCTGATCGAGGGTGAGGAAGAGGTGGGCGGCGAGCACATTGAAGAATACGTCGCGGGGCATCTTGACCGGCTGCGAGCAGACGCCGCGCTGGTTTGCGACACCGAAATGTTCGCGCCGGGGCTCCCGACGCTGTGCGTCGGCTTGCGCGGCATTGTGTATGGCGAGTTGCTCGTTGAAGGCGCGCGGACGGACCTGCATTCCGGCGTGTACGGCGGCGCCGCGCCGAATCCGCTACAAGCGATCGCCGAGATTGTGACAGCGCTCAAGGACCGCGACGGGCACATCCTGATTCCGGGTTTCTATGATCGCGTGCGGCCACCCGCCGAGGCGGAGAAGGAAGCCTGGGCGAGCTTGCCGTTCGACGAGGGCGAGTACCTGGATCGCGAGATTGGCGCGCCGGCATTGGTGGGCGAGGCGGGATTCACGGTTTTCGAACGCACCTGGGCGCGGCCGACGCTCGAAGTACACGGCATTCGCGGCGGGTTTGTCGGCGAAGGCGCGAAGACGGTGATCCCTGCGCGCGCGCTGGCAAAGCTGAGCATGCGCCTGGTGGCCGAGCAGCAACCGGACGAAGCGGCGCGGCAGTTGCAGAAGGCGGTGCGGGCGGCGTGCCCGCGCGGGGTGCGCGCCGAGTATCGGGTGATTCACGGCGCTGCGCCGTCGCTGGTGGACCCCGAGAATCCGTTTCTGCGGACAGCGGCGAGCGCACTGGAGCGCGTGTTCGATCGGAAGACGGTCTTCGTCCGGTCCGGGGGCTCCATTCCAGTCGTTGGGCTGTTCGACCGGCACCTCGGGATTCCGAGCGTCCTGATGGGTTTCGGCCTACCCGACGACAACCTCCACGCGCCGAACGAGAAGTTTCACCTGCCGAACTTCTACCGCGGCATCACGGCGGTAATGGAGTATCTGCGAATGCTCGGCGGCTCAGACGCGTAGGTATGGCTTGAGGTGCGCGAGGAGTTCGCGCAGCGCCTGTTTGCCTTGTTCGTCGAGCGGCGCCTGACGCCGCGCGGTTGAGGGTGACGGCAGCGGATCGCCAGGTTTTGATTGGCGGACGCGCCACGTGGGAAATACTCCACGCAGGTGCAGCAGGTACTTCATCGCCGCGAGGCCGTAGGTTTCAGCCATCGGGATGAGGAGCGTGGAACGCGCGCAAAACTCGGCGGCTTCGCGGCGGCGGCCCGAGTGGAAATGCTCCCAGGCGGAAACGTAGAGATCGATGAAGCCCGATGCCGGCATGGTGCCGGCGACGCCGCGCAGCATTTCGTCATACAGCGTGCGGCCGTGGTTGCCGGTAAACGGATAGAGTTCGGGCGCTTTCTTGCGGAACTCGGTGATACGTGGCAATGGTGGTCCGGCTTCGTCCTTGATGTAGCGCAGGGTGGGGATGCGCCGTGACATGCCGATGATCGACTCCACGCTCATGTCTCCGATGGCCTGAATGAACAGGGGCAATGGCGTGGTCTCACCGATCCGCTGGTAGTAGCGTTCGATGCGGCCCTGGTCCTGCTCGCCGCGCGGCGGCAGCGCGATAAGGGCGTCGGCTTTGTGTTTGGCGGCATGGCGCGCGTACTTCGCCGCCGTAGGGGCGTCGTCAGCCTGAACGCCGATAACGATCGCCGGTTGTCGGTTCGCGGCGGCGGCCAGGATGGCTTCGGCTCCGGCAAGGCGCTCGTCCTCGGTGAGATGGAAGTATTCGCTGGCAAGCTGCGGCCAGACCATGCCGTGTACGCCGCACTTCTCGAGGAAATCAACTTGTTTGGCGAGCACGGCGTTGTCGACCTGGTTGGCGCCGGTGAACGGCGTCTGCATGATCGGGAAGATGCCGCGCAGGGGCTTCGGTGTGGCGGGCAGCAGCCGGGACGGCAGGGTAAGCGCGGCGGCTGTGCCGAGGAACCAGCGCCGGGTGAGGTGGGGGGTGGCGATCATGCAGATATCGTACATGGGGCGGATGAACAGCGCTATGCTGACGCTGTGGCGGAGCCAGAGACCAAGGCGAGCGAAACGGCTCCCAAACCGGAGTACAGCGACGACGGTGTGGATCTGACTTTGATCCGCTGGATGCTTTCGCTGACGCCCGCCGAGCGCTTGCAGTTCTTGGAGGAGCGAATCGAAGAGGTTCGGGCGATTCGTGAGTTGAATGCCGGAAGGTAAGCTCACAACAATGCTCCGGCGGCTGCGGGAGGGGCAGGTAGAGTACATCGTGGTTGGAGGGCTGGCCGCGGTCCTGAATGGCGCCCCGATTCAAACGTTCGATGTCGACATCGTGTATTCGCGTGAGCCAGCGAACGTCAATCGGCTGATGGAAGTCCTCGATTCCTTGGAGGCGGTCTTTCGAATTCAGCCGGAGCGGCGACTGCGGCCGAATCCGAGTCATCTGGCCGCGGGCGGCCATCTGAATCTGTTGACCAGTTTAGGCCCGCTCGATCTGCTCGGCAGCGTCGGGCAAGATCTCGGTTACGGCGAGTTGCTGCCGCGTTCATCGCAAATGGATATCGCTTCGGGAGTCCGCGTCCGCGTACTCGACCTGGAGACTATCATCTCGATCAAGGCAGAACTGGCTTCAGAAAAGGATCTCGCAGTGCTTCCCGTTTTGCGACGGACCCTCAGCGAAAATCGCCGGAAGAAGCAATAGGCCTTCTCCCACTACAGCTTCGACGTAAAGCCGTGGCCGTAGCGGCCTACCAGCGGGTGCTCGATTGACAAGGTCACGAACAGGTGATCCGGTTTGCCGTGCAGCGCGAAAATTTTGCGCGCCGCCTCGTATGCCGGTGGAATGTGGCCGAAGAAGTTCACGCGGCGCGGGGCCACCAGGGCGGCGGCTTCGGGTAGATCGGTATAGCGGAGGACGTTGAGGAAAGTGGGACCCGCGGCGTGCGACTCGGGTGGGTCCACGAGCATCACTTGATGGACGCGCGGCTCCAGTACCGCGGCATACAACGCCAGTCCCGCCGCGGCGGCGCGGCCCATCGTCATGATCCGTGCGGCGTCGATGCCCGGTTCGGCGGACAGCACTTCGAAGGCGCGCAGTACGTCGTACAGGCGCATCGAATCGACCGTATGGCCGATGTGCATGGCGTTCCGCATGGTGTCCTTGCGGAACTGCTCGTCCCAGGGAATCTCGGAGACGCCGCGCGGGTAGACGACCATCGTCGCCGCGTCATTTCGCGCGCGGACGCCGCGCAGCAGCCGGTCTGTATCCTGAATCGTCTCGCCCTCCGAGGCGATGTAGAGCAGCGCCGGCAGCGCGCCGCCGACTGGTTTGGAGGGCCTCCAAACGCGAGCGCGGATGGTGATTCCCGGCTCGGAGGTGAAAGTCAACGCTTCGCCGCGCTGAACGTCGAGCGCGACGGGCTGCTTCGGGAATGCGCCGAAGACCTTTTCGCGAAGCAAGGGCAGCAGCGTGCCGCGGCGATCGTTCCAAGCCGGCAGGGTTGAGGGCAGCGAGTCCGGGGGACCGCCATTGAAGAAGTCCTGCACCAGGTGGTTCCTCGCACCGGCCGGAGGAGCGCCACCGAAGACGGCAAGCTGCGCATCGCCAAGGTTCTCGTAGGCCATGTCGAGTTTGCGGTCCGGCTGCTTGAGCAGGTAGCGGTCGAACCAGCGGATGGCTTCTTCGCGGAGGAAGTCGGAGTCGCGGTGGCCGCCTTCGACTTCGATGTTGCGGAACTCGCCCGCGCGGCCGTAGGACCGGTACAGTTCACCTACCTTCTCTTCAAACTCCTTGTAGCCGGGGACGGGGAACAGCGCATCCTCGATGCCGTGCGCCATCAGAAGCGGCCGCGGGGCGATCAGCGCGCCCTGGTGGATCATGTCGTGGCGGCAGAAGTTCACCGGGAACATGCAGTCGCAGTGGCCCTTCTGGGTGTTGAGCCGGACGTTGGCGGCGTAGGTGCTGATGCCCATGATTGGGGCGGTCACCTGCACGCGGGGATCGACGGCGGCGGTGAACCAACTCATCGCCGCGCCGCCGGAGCGGCCGGTCATCCCGATCCGCGCCTTGTCGACTTCACGGCGCGTCTCCAGGTAATCGATGGCGCGGATGGCGTTCCAGACCTCGATGCCGGCCGGCGTGTAGCCGCGCGCGTACCAGTCGTAGCGGGAGAACAGGAAGACGCCCCGATGCAGACCATAAACCTCCGAGTGCTGAACGGCGTCGATCACCATGGCGACATAGCCGTTCTTGGCGAACGAGATGCCATGCCGCTGATAGGAAACCTTACTGCCCGCGTCCGTTCCCGCGTGTCCGCAGACATAGACGATGGCGGGCATGCGTCCCTCGCGCTTTGGCACATAAAGATTGGCGGTGACGTAAAAACCGGGCATGCTCTCGAAGGCGATGTTCTCGATGCGGTACGACGGCTGATCTGCGGTGCCCGTGATCTTCAGGCTCATGGGTGTACGCTGGGGCCAAGGCAACAGGCCGAGCGAGTCGCGCAGTTCTTCGCGGCGGCGGTCCCGCACCTTTTCCCACTCGGCCGGAGTCCGGATTTCGGCCGTGGCGGCATCAGTGATCGCGCGTGCCGCCTGGACGAGATAGGCGGTGACGGCCTCGCGTTCCCGGAGGGATCGTTCGAATGCCTCCGGGCCGGGCGACTGCGCGCCGAGCAGCGCGGGCATCAGGAGAGCCGCAAAGGATCGCATGGAGGCCATGATATCGGAATAGAATGGACCTCGAATGCGGATAGACACGGCCAGACAGGAAAAGATCCTCGAAGCCCTCGACGGGTTCGCGATCGAGACGCCCTCGTGGGCGTACGCCAACACGGGAACGCGGTTCGGGAAATTCCTTCAACCCGGCGCCGCGACGACGATGGCTGAGAAGTTGAGCGACGCAGGTCAGGTCCATGGCTGCACCGGCTGTTGCCCTACAGTGGCGACGCACGTGTTGTGGGACTTTCCCGGCGGTATGGACGACGTTCCGGCCGTGGCGGCCGAAGCGGCCAGACACGGACTGTCGATCGGTTCCGTGAGCCCGAACGTCTTTCAGGACCAGGAATACAAGCACGGCTCGCTGGCCAACCCGGACGAGGGGATTCGCGCGCGAGCGTTGCGGCACGTGCTGGACTGCGTGGAGATCGCCAATCGAACCGGAAGCCGCGACATCACTCCCTGGCTGGCGGACGGCTCGAACCACCCTGGCACGGCGAACATCCGGCATCGCAAGCGCTGGCTAACGGAAAGTTTCCGCGCGGTCCATCAAGCGCTGAGTCCGAAGCAGCGGCTACTCATCGAGTACAAGCCATTCGAGCCGGCTTTCTATCACACCGACATCGCCGACTGGGGCATGGCGCTGGCGCTGGCACGCGGGAGCGGGCCGCAAGCGAAGGTGCTGGTCGATACCGGCCACCATTACCAGGCTCAGAACATCGAGCAGATCGTCGCGTGGCTGCTCGATGAGGAGATGCTCGGCGGGTTTCACTTCAACGACCGCCGGTACGCCGACGACGATCTGACGCTCGGCTCCATCGACCCCTACCAGGTGTTCCGCATCTTTCACGAGATTCACCACTACGCGTGGGAGCGCGGCGGTCAGCCGGACGTGGCGTACATGGTGGACCAGAGCCACAATTTGAAGCCGAAGATCGAGGAAATGATCCAGACGGTGACGACTGCGCAGGAACTGTACGCCAAAGCGGTACTGGTGGATCACGCCGCGCTGTGCGCGCGGCAGCAGCGATCGGAATTGGTGGACGCCGAGGAAATTTTGAAAGACGCCTTCGCGACGGATGTCCGTTCGGCGATCGAAGATTGGCGGCAGGCGCGCGGCGTGCCGTCGGCGCCGCTGCGGGCCTACCGCGAGAGCGGTTACCAGCAGCGGATCGAAAGCGAGAGGCGGGAGAAAAACGCTTCGGGAGGAGGTTCGTATGCGTAGACGGTCGTTCTTGTCGCTGGCGGCGGCCGCCGCGGCGATGCCGCTGAGGGGCGAGTTGGCGGCACAGTGGAAAGCACGATGGATCTGGCCGGCCGGCGCGCCGGCGCACGACTTCGGCGTCTACCTTTTCCGGCGGACGTTCCGGCTGGACGAGGCGCCATCGCGATTCGCCGTAGACGTGACCGCGGACAACCGCTACATCCTCTACGTGAACGGCGAACAGGTCTGCTGGGGACCGGCACGCGGCGACCTGTTTCACTGGCGGTACGAGACGGTGGATATCGCGCGGCGGCTTCGGGCGGGCGACAACGCGATGGCGGCGGTGGTGTGGAACGAGGGCGATCTCAAGCCGATCGCGCAGATTTCGAATCGCACCGGTTTCCTACTGCGGTCGGAAGAGCACGAGTTCGTCAACACCGACGCAAAGTGGCGCTGCAAGGAGAGCGAAGCGTATCGCGCGCTGCCGCTCACGCAGGATCAGAACACAGGCTATTGGGCGGTGGGGCCCACCGAAGAGATGGACGCAGCGAAGCATCCTTGGGGATGGAATCGCGCCGAGTTCGACGATTCGACGTGGAAGCCGGCGGCGATGGGCCGCAACGGTTCGCCGCGCGATACGGTGGACGGCCCGAACCACTGGATGCTGGTCCCCCGAACGATTCCGCCGATGGAGGAGACGCCGCAGCGGTTGAAGCGGGTGCGGCGGGCCGAGGGCATCGCGCCGCCTTCAGGCTTTCCGGAAGAGTTCCAGCCCTTGACTGTTCCCGCGAATACCGAAGCGGTGCTGCTGCTTGACAACGACACCCTGACCACGGCCTTTCCGGTTTTGCGGGTACGCGGCGGCGCAGGATCGCGGATCGCGCTGAAGTACGCGGAAGCACTGTGGCTGCCGGGCAAGCCGTACCAGCGCGATAAGGGCAACCGCGACGAGATCGAGGGCAAGGAGATGCTTGGCCCGTCCGACGTGTTCCTGCCGGATGGGCCGGAGCGGACATGGCGTCCGCTGTTCTGGCGCACGTTCCGCTACGTCGAACTGCGCGTGAAGACGGCCGCCGATCCGGTGACGATCCTCGACCTGTCGAACGGCTACACGGGTTATCCGTTCCGCTGGAACGCGAAGTTCGAAGGCGGCGGCGAGGAACTCGACCGGATGCTCGAAGTGGGCTGGCGGACGGCGCGGCTATGCGCGCACGAGTCCTACATGGACTGCCCCTACTACGAGCAGTTGCAGTACGCCGGCGATACGCGTATCCAGTGCCTGGTGTCGGTGTACATGTGCGGCGACACGCGGCTGATGCGCAACGCGATTGAGCAGTTGGATTCGTCCCGGACGGCGGAAGGCGCTACCTACAGCCGCGCGCCGTCGAATCTTCAGCAGTACATTCCGCCGTTTTCGCTGTGGTGGATCGGCATGGTCCATGACTACTGGATGTACGCGGACGATCCGGAGTTCGCGCGCGAGATGCTGCCGGGCGTACGGGCGGTTCTGCATTTCTACGAGCGGTTTCAGAAGCCCGACGGGCTGTTGCGGCCAATGCCGTGGTGGAACTACATCGACTGGGTACAGAGGTGGCCGCGCGGGACGCCGGAGAGCGAGCCGGACGGCATGTCCGCGCCGGTCCACATGCAGTTGCTGCTGGCGCTCGACTATGCGGCCGAACTCGAGGACGGCCTCGGCGATCGTTTGTTCGGCGAACGGCTGCGGGCGCGGCGGCGGACTTTGGCCGAATCGGTCCGGCGGCATTATTGGGACGCTGGGCGCGGGCTGTTCGCCGATACCGGCCAGAAGAATGCATATTCGCAGCACGCGAACTGCCTGGGCGTGCTGGCGGGACTGTTGACGGGCGATGCGGCGCAGGCCGTGATGGAAAAGGTGGTGGCCGATGCGTCGCTTGCGCCAGTCTCGATCTATTTCCGCTACTACCTGAACATGGCGATGAGGACGGCCGGCCTGGGCGACCGTTACCTCGACATGCTCGGACCGTGGCAGGCGATGCTCGCGCAGGGGCTGACGACCTGGGCCGAGCGCGACGGGTTCCGCGTGCGGTCCGACTGTCACGCCTGGGGATCGTCGCCGAATATCGAGGTGTTCCGGACGGTGCTGGGCATCGACACGGCGGCTCCGGGATTCCGGCGGGTTCGTATCGCTCCGCACCCTGGCCGGCTCGACGCAGTATCGGGCGCGATTCCACACCCGCAGGGAGAATTGCGCGTTCGGCTGAAGCGCGATGGGCAGCGGTTAGAGGTTGAGGTCGTGCTGCCGGGAACGGTATCGGGGACGCTCGAATGGCGCGGAGTGCGGCGGGAGTTGAAAGCCGGAGAGAGCAGGCTGGTGATCGGATGAGAGCAGCTTTCGTGGCACTGCTGGCCTCGGCGGTGGTAGCGCAGGATAGTGGCAGCGACCTGGTCTCGTCACGCTGGTTCGGCGGCGCGGGTTCCGACTCGGCCGTCAGCATCGCGTCCGACGGCGCCGGCGGTTTGTACATGGTCGGCACTACTAATTCGCTGGATTTTCCGTTTACCGGCGGGATGGAGCGCAAGAAACGCAGCACAGCTTTTCTCGCGCGGTTCGACAAGAACGACGAACTGCTGTGGGCGATCTCGCTGGGCGGGTCGGGCAACGATCTGATCGGCGGCGTGGCAGTCGACGCGGAGGGGGCGGCGTTCGTACTCGGCATGACCTCGTCGCACGATATGCCGGTGAAGGACGCCCTGCAAGCCGGGCATCGCGGCGGCTATGCGGGCTTCGACCTGTTCGTGGTGAAGGCGACGGCAGCGGGCGAGATTGCTCAATCGACTTTTCTCGGCGGTGAGATGGACGAGATCGCGGGCGGCATCGCCGTCGGCGCCGATGGGGACGTGTACCTGACCGGCTCCACCGATTCGCCAGATTTTCCGGTGACAGGTAGGGCTTGGCAGCCCGAGTTGCGCGGCGGTCTGAATAGCTTCGTTGTGCGGCTGGACCGCGGTCTGCACGCAATCCGGTGGTCGACGTTTCTCGGCGGCAGCGGGGCGGACGCGGCGCATGCGATCGCGCTCGACGGTGATGGCGACGTACACGTGGCCGGCGAGGGGACATCGGCGGACTTCCCGATCACGGAGGGTGCGGTGCAAGCGCAACAGCGCGGCGGCGATCTCCGGCGGACGGATCTGTTCTACGCGAAGCTCAGCGGCGGTGACGGACGGCTCCTTTACGCGACGCTACTCGGTGGAGCGGGCGATGAAGTGGGTCGAGGATTAGCGACCGGGCCGGACGGCTCGGCCTACCTCACCGGCTTGACGGAGTCGAAGGATTTTCCGGTGACCGCGACCGCTGCGCTGCCCGCGCTGATCGGCGAAGCCGGCGGCTTCGCGGCACGCATTGACGCCGCGCGCGGCGAACTGGTTTACGCCACTTACGTAAGCGGTCTGGACTTGGACGACGCCAGGTCAATCGTCGTGAACGAAGCCGGCGAAGCGTTCGTGGCCGGTGTAACCTGGTCGCGCGAATTCCCGGCCGTCGCAGCGGTGCAAGCGCACCGCCGCGGCATGTCGGACCTGTTCCTGATGTGGCTGGACGGCGCCGGCGAGCGCATTCTCGCCTCGACGTTATTGGGCGGTTCGTTCGACGAGTCGCTGCCCTCCCTGGCGCTGTTGGAGGACGGTACGCTTATGCTCGCCGGCAATACGCTCTCGCGGGACTTTCCGCGGGCAAATGAGGGGCCGCAGCCGGAGTACGGCGGCGGCCTGCGCGATAGTGTCCTGGTGCGGCTGCGGCTGGTCAGGCAGAATACTCCGCGTTAACGAAGACCTGCGGGTGTTCGGCGCCGGCGGGCCGCAGGCGAAGCAGGGCCTGGACGGGAGTATACGGCTTTTGTGATGCATGGTCCGTCAAGCGGAGGCGTTCGCCGCTGCGCACAGGACCTGAAGGGAAGTGCACGGCTTGGTGATGGTTCGGTTGTCTCTGGCCTCGGCGATCTCGCGGAGCGCGAGGGTGCCTTCGACGTTCCTCGGCCTCGGAGATCCGCCGCCTTACAAACGAGACCCCATCCCCATACAGGGTCTGCTGGGTGCCTTGAGGTGAAGAGCGTGTTCCGTCCGGAGCTGTGATCCGATTCATCCGATTCATCGGACGGACCGTATCACTTCTTAGGCCGTCACAATTACGACGGAATCAGTACGACATCTGCTGCCGGGCGTTCAATACTGTCTCTAAAGAATCTCCACATCGTCGATGCTTTTCTTCAGCAAAGATTCGGCCAGTATTCGTCCAGCATAAGACGGTCGAGAGCTTACATAGAATAAGAATACGCAACGATTGAATCGGACATTTTTGAGAGTCAGCGGGCCGCCCGAATACTTCACAACGCATTGGTTGCAGCCAAATGCCACCAGGATATTTTGTTCGTCCAGGTCTAAAAAACATCCAGTTTCTGTAATTCTCTCAATCTTTTGAGGCTCTCCTAACGAGCCGTCTGGATTGACTTTCTGAAGAATTTCAGAGTCAGACGTTCTAACTCTGCATTTGCGGAGATCTCCTGATGGGTGCGGCTCTTTTGGATTTTTGCGCTTCTCTGGGCATGAGGGCAGCTTCGCG
>CAYPUQ010000129.1:0-13850 GCA_964413655.1 uncultured Solibacteraceae bacterium
CGCGGCGCCGTTCCAGACGGTAGACCCACACTTGCGCCGGTGGCAGGTGGGCGAACGCGAGCGGCTGGCGCTCGGCGACGCGGACCTCGACCGACCGCGGCCAATAGCGGGACACCGACGCGTTTCTGACCCAACTCAACTGGAGCAGTTCGGCGCGGCGTTGAGCCAGCGGCAGCGAATATAGGCTGCGGCCGTGGTCCGCGTGGAACAGCGCTTTGATCTGCCGGGCCTGTTCGCCGCTGGCTCCCAGGACGCGCACATCCACCGCGTCGCCGGGCAGTTCGGGCCGTGTGTGGATGGCGAAGCTGGGGCTGTGCAGCAGATAGGACTCAAGTCGCAGGAACCCCCAGATGGCCAGCGCGGCCACCACGGCCGCGCCACCGATCGGCAGCACAAGCCGCCGCACGGCCCAGAGCAGTGCCAGGAGGCCCCGCTTTTTCTGCGGTGCGGCGTCGCGCCGGCTCATTTCACGCCTCCCACTGCCTGCCGCTCCCGCAACCCTTGAAGAACCGATTCCGCGGCCTGCGTGATGCTGCCGGCACCGAGCGTCAGGATCAAGTCGCCCGCGGCCGCTTCACCCAAAATGTCGGCTACGCCGCGCTGGATCGTTCCGGCGAAGCGGGCCGAGCGGTGCCCGAAGCGGTGCATGCGGGCGACCAGCGCTTCGGCCGAAACCCCTTCGAGCGGCGGCTCGGACGCCGCGTAGATATCGGTGACGTGTACGTGATCCGCCTGGTTGAAGGCGCGCGCGAATTCGTCCATCAGCAGTGCGGTCCGCGTATAGCGGTGCGGCTGGAACAGCACGTGAATCCGCTTCCAGTCGCCGAGCCGCGCCGCCGCGAGCGTCGCCTTGATCTCGGTGGGATGATGGCCGTAGTCGTCAATCACGGTGACGCCGGACTCGGAACCGCGCAACTGGAACCGGCGTTCCACCCCGCGATAAGTGCGCAATCCTTCGCGTACGCTTTCGAGGGCAGCGTCCACTTCGAGCGCGATCGCGACGGCAGCGGTCGCGTTCAACACGTTGTGCGTACCGGGCACGTTGAGTTGGAACTCGCCGAGATCGCGCCCGTGATGGACCAGGCGGAATAAACTCCCGGCCGCCGAGGTGTCGATCGACGCTATCTGCACGTCCGCTTGTGCACTCGACCCATACGTAACGGTACGGCGATTCACCATCGGCAGCAGCCGCTGCACGTTCTCGTCGTCCAGGCAGAGGATGGAAGCGCCGTAAAACGGCACCTTGTTCACAAACTCGGCGAAGGCGCCGATCACGGCCTCGAAGCTGCCGTAGTGGTCCAGGTGCTCGCGGTCGATGTTGGTCACCACGGCGAGGATCGGCGCCAGCTTCAGAAACGAGCCGTCGCTCTCGTCGGACTCAACCAACAGGAAGTCGCTCTTCCCGACGCGGGCGTTGCTGCCGCCCATCGTGCTGACGCGCCCGCCGACCACAACGGTAGGGTCGAAGCCGGAGTGAGAGAGCACGGCGGCGGCCATCGAAGTTGTGGTGGTCTTGCCGTGCGAGCCGCCCACCGCGATGCCGAATTTCAGCCGCATCAACTCGGCCAGCAACTCGCCACGCGGAATGACGGGGATCTGCAAGCGGCGCGCTTCGCGCACTTCGGGGTTGTCGTCGCCCACCGCCGAACTGATCACCAGCGCCTTCACGCCGGCGACGTTCTCCGCCCGGTGCCCCTCGTGGATGACGGCGCCGAGGGCGGCCAGCCGGTCCGTGATGGCCGAACGGCGCACGTCGGAGCCCGAAATCGGGTAGCCCAGGTTGAGCAGCACCTCCGCGATGCCGCTCATGCCAATCCCTCCGATCCCCGTGAAGTGTACAGGTTGGGGCTTAAAAAACATTCCGCTCCGAGTCTGTTTTATTGTTCCGGCTTTGCGGCTTCATGTCAATATGCCGCCGGCAACTTCTTCACAAATTGCGGCCGCGCGGGCCGCCGCGCCCGGCCGAGCCAATCCGCGAGCGGCCCGCGCCATGGCCGGCAACGTCCCCGAATCGCGCGTCAGCGCGCGAATCTCGTCATACAGCCGCCGCCCCGTGAACTCGCGGTCCGGGATTAGGACGGCCGCGCCGGCCTCGGCGAAAACCTCGGCATTGCGGGTCTGATGATCGTCGGCGGCGTGGGGAAATGGGACAAGGATCGATGGCCGGCCGGCCGCCGCGATCTCGCTCACCGCACCCGCACCCGCTCGGCTGACAATCAGATCGGCCGCCGCGAACGCATAAGCCATGTCGTCGATAAACGCGACCACCTCTCCTTCCAGGCCGGCTTCGGCGAACTTGCGCGCCAGCGGCTCATAAGCGTCGCGGCCCGCCTGATGAACGATGCGCACCGGAACCCGGTTCTCGCGCAGCAGCGCCCAGCATTCCGCGAGCCCTCGGTTCAACGTCCGCGACCCTTGGGAGCCACCGGTCACGAGGATCCGGATCGTCTCGCTGGGCGTCGTCTCCGGAATACGGAAGAAATCCTCCCGCACTGGCAGACCGGTCAACTCGCTCCGGCCCCGCGGGAAGTAGCGTTCGCTTTTTTCCCAGCTCAGTAACGCCCGGGTGGCCCATCGGCCGGCCAGCCGGTTCGTGAAGCCCGGCATGGCGTTCGGCTCCATCAGTACCAGTGGTACGCCCGCCAACCGAGCGGCGGCGGTCACGGGTCCGGCGGCGTATCCGCCGAGACTGAAGATGGCGGCGGCCTGGCGCTCGCGCAACATGCGGAGCATGCGCCAGATGGCCGGCGGCAACTGGAACAGTGTGCGTGCGGTGGTCGCCGGGCCAACGCGTTTCAGCGCTCCAACCTCGGTGTAGAGAATCGGGTAGCCGGCCGCGGGCACCAGCCTGGCTTCCAGTCCCCTCTTCGTGCCCACAAACAAAAGCTCGTGTCCTCGTTTCTTCAGTTCGGCGGCCACCGCCAGCAGCGGAAACACATGGCCGCCCGTTCCTCCTCCCGCCATCACGAAGAGGAGAGAGTTCGCTCTGTTCACCCTTCCGCCATTTCTCCGATCCCGGCGCGCTCGCTGACGCTCAGTAAGATGCCGATGCCGATCAGATTGCTGATCAGGGAACTGCCGCCGTAGCTGATGAAGGGAAGCGGCAGGCCCTTGGTCGGCGCCATGTCCAGCACTACGGTCATGTTCAGGAATGCTTGAAAGACGACACAGGTGGTAATGCCGAGTGCGAGGTAGCGGCCGAAGTCGTCCGGCGCGATCAGGAACAGACGATAGCCGCGCCAGAGCACGAACAGGAAGCAGCCCAGCAATCCGACCGCGCCGACGAAGCCAAGTTCCTCGCTGACGATGGCGTAGATGAAGTCGTTGTGCGGCTCCGGAAGATAGAGCAACTTCTGGCGGCTGGCCATCAGGCCGGCCCCGATCAGCCCGCCCGAGCCGACCGCGATCCTCGCCTGTGTGGCTTGATAGGAGGTATCGCGCGGGGCGTTGGAACTGCGCGCATGGCTGAGCAGCCGCTGGCCCGCGTCGAACTTTTCGAGGACGGCCGGAACGGCATCGAAAAAGTGCAGCACGCGATTCAACCGGTATGGTTTGGAGCCGATGGCGACGCCTGCCAGCAGGACGGCCGGGATGATGGCGATGATGGTGTTGCGAAAATTGATGCCCTTCACGGCGAAGATGGCGGCAGCCGTAGCGGCCAGTACGACGGCGGTGCCGAGATCGGCGAGGGCCACTGCGCCGATGATCGCACCGACGGTGAAAAAGGCCGGCCAGAACGTGGAACGGTGGTTAATTGAGGGACCGCGGAGCGTCACGAACCAGGCCAGGAAGACAATGATCGCGGGTTTGGCGAACTCGGCGGGTTGCACCTGCAGCGGCCCGAACCGGAACCAGCGATGGGCGGTGGGATCGGCGAACCAGACGCCGATCAGGCTCAACAGCATTAGGCCAAGGCCGGTGAAGGCCCATGCGCTGTTTTGAAATCGCTTGTAGTCGACCTGGCTCAGGAACAGTAATAGGAACAGCCCAATTCCAGCAGCGATGCTCTGGCGCAGCAGAAAGTACCAAACTTCCCGCTTATAGTGCAATTCGGCACGAAACGAAGAGGCGCTGAACACCATGACGAGCCCGAACATCACCATGGCGACTATCGCGAAGAACAGCAGTTTGTCGGCGCGTACGCGGGGTGGCGTCATGCGGATCTCCTTTCCCGGTCGGGCAGTGCGCTCACCAGTTCTTTGAACACGTGTCCGCGATGCTCGAAGTTTTCAAATTGGTCGAAGCTGGCGCACGCCGGGGCGAGCAGCACGGTGTCACCCGGCCGTGCCTCGGCCGCCGCAAAGCCGACGGCGGAATCCAGCGTCCCGAGCGAGTGCAGGGGCAGATCCGGCGCAACCTCCGCAAGCTCACCGGCGATCTTCCCGGCTGCCGCGCCGATCAGTAAGGCGCCGCCCGCCTTAGCCGCGAGCGCCGGACCGAGCGGGCGGTAATCGCTACCCTTATCCTTGCCGCCGAGGATGATCCACAGGCCGCCGGGGAACGCGTCGATCGCCTTGAGCGCGGCATCCACATTGGTGGCCTTCGAATCGTTGTACCAGTCGACGCCGTTTGCGCGGCGCACGAATTCGAGGCGATGCTCGACACCGGGGAACGTCCGGATCGCGGCGGCAATGCGCTCGGGTGCGGCGCCCGCCAGACGGGCCGCCGCCGCGGCCGCCATTACGTTCTCCAGGTTGTGGCGCCCACGGAGCGGGACAGCTGCGGCCTCGATCAGAGGCTGCTCGTCGAAGTGAATCGCGCCGTCGCGCAGCGAGAGCCCCGGCGTCACCGGCCGGGTCAGGCTGAACCACAGCGGCCGCCCACGAGTCATGCTGGCGAAGCGTACACAGGCTCCGTCATCCGCATTCAGCACGGCGAAGTGATGCGGCTGTTGCGTTTCAAAGAGCCGGCCCTTAGCGGCTTCGTAGGCTTCCAGGGTGCCGTGGCGGTCGAGATGGTCGGGTGTCAAATTCAGGGCGACGGCAATGTCTGCGTGGAAACCGGCGATAGTTTCCAACTGGAAGCTCGACACCTCCAGCACATTCCACTGGCCGGGACGCGACGAAGCGACCATCGCACACACCGGCGTGCCGATGTTGCCGCCCACCTGCGCGGCCACGCCGCACTCAACGAGGATGTGGTGCGCCAGCGCCGTGGTGGTGGTTTTCCCGTTCGACCCCGTGATCGCGATGATGCGGCCCTTCAGGAAGTAGCTGGCCAACTCAAGTTCGCCGATTACCGGCAAATTCGCCGCGCGCGCGGCCACCAGCGGAGCCGAATCGTAGGGTACGCCCGGCGACACGACAACAAGGCTGCATCCGCACCAGCAATCGTCCGACTGCGCCCGATACGCCACGCCGCGCTCGCGCAGAGATTCCGCCGCGCTGCCCAGACCTTCGAGCGGTTTCTGGTCCACGGCCACCGGACGCGCACCCTCGCGCAGCAGCAGTTCCACGGCGGCGATGCCGGACTTCGCCATTCCGATCACAGTGACCGGCGTGTTTGCGAGTTCGATGCCAGCTACCTGTGCCATGTCACCTCAGCTTCAGCGTTGTGAGCGCGAACAACGCCATCACCAGGCCCGCAATCCAGAAGCGGGTGATGATCTTCGGTTCGGCCCAGCCGAGTTTCTCGAAATGGTGGTGCAGCGGCGCCATCAGGAACACGCGCTTCCCGCGCGTCTTGAAACTGACCACCTGGACGACCACCGAAAGCAGTTCGATCACGTAAACGCCGCCGATGAACAGCAGCAGGATTTCCTGCTTAATGAGGACCGCCACGGTTCCCATCGCGCCGCCTAGCGCGAGCGAGCCGACGTCGCCCATGAAGATCTCGGCCGGGTGTGCGTTATACCAGAGGAACCCAATTGACGCGCCGGTGAGCGCGCCGCAAAAGATGGTGAGTTCGGCGCTGTCGGGGAGCCGCTCTAAGTCCAGGTAGGTCGCCAGTTCGCGGTGGCCGCTCACATAAGTCAAGACCGTCATTGCGCCGGCCGCAATGATCATCAGGCCGATCGCCAGGCCGTCGAGGCCATCTGTCAGATTCACGGCGTTCGCCGACCCCACCAACACGAAGATGAGAAAGACGAAAAAGAAGATGAAGGCGAACGGGTAGAGGTAAGGCGAGTCGAGCCACGCGTCGATCAGCATGTCCGGCCGCAGCGTCTTGAAGAACGGGACGTTCATCACGGTCGAGTACATGCCGCGCGCATGCATGTAGAGAAGAACGCCCGTAATAACCAGCGTCATCAGGATCTGGAGCGCGAGTTTGGCGCGCGCGGTGAGGCCGAGATTCCGGCGGCGGGCGACCTTCGCGAAGTCGTCCCAGAACCCGATGGCGCCGAACCCAACCATGCCGAGCATCGCCACCCACACGTAGGGATTGCGAAGGTTGGTCCACAGCAGCGTGGGCACGATAACCGACAGGATGATGAGAAGGCCGCCCATCGTTGGCGTACCTTCCTTCTTCTTATGGGTATCGGGCCCTTCCTCGCGGATGTATTGCCCGATCTGAAACTCCTTCAATCGGCGGATGAGCCACGGACCGATGATCAGGCTGAGAGCCATGGCGGTGAGGCTCGCGAAGGCGGTGCGGAACGTGACGTACTGCACCACGCGCAGAGGGCTGAACAGGTGAAACAGGTGCTCGTAAAGAAGCCAGTACAACATGGACCGGTCAGCCCTCCAAGAACCTTTCCAGGGCGCGCTCGACACGGGTGCCGCGCGAGCCCTTAAACAGGATCAAATCGCCGGGCCGCGCAATGCGGCGCAAGTGCTCGCCGGCTTCCTCCGGCGTGGGGAAAAAACAAGCGGCGCTGTCCGGCAGTCCAGCCTGACGGGCGGAACCGACCATAAAGCGGGCCGCGCCGCTAATCCCAATGAGCACATCAAACCCACTTGCAGCGGCGTAACAACCTACGTCGCTGTGAAGGGTCTCAGCCCAGCGGCCAAGTTCGAGCATCTCCCCCAGGACGGCGATGCGGCGCTCGGCCGGTATCGACCGCACCAGGTCGAGCACGGCGCGTGCGGCGTCCGGGTTGGAGTTATAGGAATCGTTCCAAATGATAATGCCGTTGTGGGTGAACCGCTCGCCGCGCATGGGGCCGGGGTCGAGCGCGGCAACGGCGGCGGGCAGGCGTTCGAGCGGAATGTCGAACAGGCGAGCCACGGCGATCCCCGCCAGGATGTTCTGCACGTTGTGGTGGCCAGGCAGCTTGGTTTGAAACGCAACGCCGCCGACGCTGAAGCAGGAGCCTTCCGGCGTCAGGCGCATACCTTCGGCGCGGACGTCCGCGCCGGGTGAGAGGCCGTAGCGGACTACGCGGCCGGGGTGGCCAGACGCAAACGCATCGACGCGCGGATCGTCGGCGTTCAGCACCGCGGTTCCGTCGGGCGGCAGCGAGTCGATCAGTTCCCGCTTGGCTTCGGCGATGCCTTCGATCGATTCGAACGCTTCGACATGGGCGTAGCCCACGTTCGTGACCACGCCCGTTCGCGGGGCGGCGATTTCACACAACGCCCGGATCTCCCCAGCGTGGTTCATACCCATCTCGAGGACGGCGACGCGAGCCTCATCGGGGAGGTTGAGAATCGACAACGGAACGCCGAGGTGGTTGTTCAGGTTCCCCGCGTTCTTCCCAATCGGGAGGGATGTGGCTAGGCAGGCAGCGATCGCCTCCTTGGCGGTGGTCTTGCCGCAGCTTCCGGTCACGCCGACGACCTGTCCGCCCCAGCGGCATCGCGTCCAGGTTGCCAGTTTGGTGAGCGCTTCAAGCGTTGACGAGACGCGCAGGAGGGGGCCGGGCGCCGCCACTTCCTGCTCGACCACTGCCGCCGCAGCGCCTCTTTCGAACGCCGAGGCGACGAACTGGTGTCCGTCGGTGTGGGTTCCGCGCAGCGCAAAGAATAGGTCCCCCGGCTGGAGCGCACGCGTATCGATGGCCGCGCCTTCACAGACGGCATCGGGGGCTCCGTCGAAGGGAACATCGAGGACGCGAGCGATTTCCGCGAGGGCGAGTCTCATGCCGCCCTCCGGAGCAGCGTTCGCAGGGGACCAAAGTGGGGAAGGGCCGTGCCCTGTGGTAGGCCCTCGGCCCGCCCGAGCCAGGCGGCCTGGGAGGCCGCCGCAGGCCGGAGGCCTGCACCACAACTCTTAACGGCGAGTTTCATGGTGCCTCCCGAAGCCGAACTCGCGCAGCACTTGGCGGGCGACCTCGCGGTCGTCGAACGGGATGGTGCGGTCCTTCAACACCTGGTACGTCTCATGCCCCTTTCCGGCAATCAGCACGACATCGTCCGGGCCGGCCTCGGTCAACGCCCTCCGGATGGCGCGAGTGCGGTCCGGCTCCGCGACGTGCGGTGTATCCGTTCGCCGCAGGCCGACCAGCGCGTCGGTCATGATCGCGATCGGGTCCTCGCTGCGCGGGTTGTCCGAGGTAAGCACGACGTAGTCGCTCAACTCGCCGGCGGCTTGCCCCATGAGCGGGCGTTTAGTGCGGTCGCGGTCACCGCCACAGCCGAAGACGGTCAGAACACGGTGGGAGGTCAACTCGCGGGCGGCGGAGATGGCGTTGCGGAGCGCGTCTTCGGTGTGAGCGTAGTCGACAATAGCGAGGAAAGGCTGACCTTCGTCCACCCGTTCGAATCGGCCGGGCACGGCGCTAAACTCACGGATACCCTCCACCAGCTTAGCCGGGTCGAGCCCGCAAGTCAGCCCGGCACCGATGGCGGCGAGCAGGTTATAGACGTTCATCCGCCCGACGAGCGGCGACTCGACGGGCCAGGACCTGCTTTCCCAACGCAGGTCGAAGCGGAGTCCCGTGAAGGAGGTTTTCAGATTCACGGCGCGGAGCGGCGCGGCGGCAGACAGGCCGTAGCGGATGGTCCTTGTTGCGGACGCGATGGGCAGCTTGCCGGTCGCCTGGTCGTCCGCGTTCAACACCGCCGCGCAGGGCGGCTCCGCCGCCTGACCGCGAAACAGTTCCGCCTTGGCATCGAAGTAAGTTTCCATCGTGCCGTGGAAATCGAGGTGGTCGCGCGTGAAGTTGGTGAAGACGGCGGTATGGAACCGGAAGCCGTGGACGCGGCCCAGCGCGAGTGCGTGTGAGGAGATCTCCATGATGAGATGCTCGCCGCCGGCGTCGTGAAGACTCGTAATTGCGCGGTAGATGTCCACCGATTCGGGCGTGGTGTTCACCGCATCGCGCGTGGCGCCGGCAACGTGATAAGAAATCGTCCCGATGAGCGCCGTGGTGTGGCCGCAGTGACGGAGCAGATGATCGATCAGAAAGGTCGTGGTGGTCTTACCGTTGGTGCCGGTGACGCCGATAATGTTGACTGCCGCGGCGGCTTCGGCGTAGAAAGTGCGGGCCATCAGCGCCATCGCGCGGCGGCCATGCTCGACCTCGATCCACGGTCCGGCGAACCCGGCAGGCGGCGGCTGTTCGCTAACCACGGCGGCCGCGCCCCGTTCCATCGCCTGCCTCGCGAACTCACGGCCATCGGCGCGCGCGCCTTGAAACGCGAAGAAGAGCCAGCCCGGCTCGATCCGCCGCGAGTCGTATTCCAGGCCGCGGATATCGAGAGACAGGACGCGGGCATCCGGCATCTGCCGGCAACCTGCCGCCGCCAGGAGAAACTCCAGCTTCATCCAACCTTCAGCGCGCAAACACGACCCGAATCTTCTGCCCGGCCGCCAGCACCTCGCCGGGCGGTGGCTCCTGGGAACGGACGACCCCATCCCCGTGCACGTCGACCGAAAATCCCAACCGCGCCGACTCGCGCAGCACCTCGCGCAGGCTCTTGCCGTGGAAGTCTGGTGCCCGTGGCCCCACCAGCACACCGCCGGCGCGAACGATTTCTTCCTGTGGATCCTTCGGCTGCAACATTTCGTCGGGCGGCGCGAAGTCTGGCGGCGGGGGTGTACTGCGGTCGGCCACCTCAGCTTCTTCCAATTCTTTCGAGGCAGGCATCTCCTGGTCCGGGACGTCCTGCGGCAGGCCGAGAAACCGCAGCGCCGGTCCTGCCACTTGGGGGAACACCGGGGCCGCCGTGGCGCCCGCCAGCCGCGAGACACCGTTGAGCGTGACGACAACCACAAGACGCGGATTCGGCACCGGCGCGAACCCCATAAAGGTGGCATTGTGCTTGTGGGTGTACCGCCGGATCTTGATGTCGAAGATCTGGGCGCTGCCGGTCTTGCCGCCGCTGGAATAGCCCTTCATCCGGGCGGCCTTGCCGGTTCCCCGCAGAACCACCTGCTCCATCATGCGGCGCATCGTGATAGCGGTTTCCGGCTTGATTGCGGGTTCGGGCTTCGACTCGGGTTCCATTTCGCGATTACCGTCCGGCGTCTGCCGCCACAGCACAATACGCGGTTTGACGCGAAAGCCGCCGTTGGCGATTACCGATACTGCCTGGGCGAGTTGAAGCGTGGTGACGCTGACTTCGTGGCCCATGGCGATGTAGCCGATGGAGTGATTGCGCCATCGCGAGACCGGCCGCAGCCAGCCGCGTTCCTCGCTCGGTAGGCCGACGCCGGTGCGTTCGCCGAGGCCGAAGCGGCGGATGTAGTCGTGGAGCCGCTTTTCACCGACCTGCAGCGCCACCTGGATGGCGCCGATGTTGCTCGATTTCGCCAGCACGTCCTCCATCGAGAGCCAGCCGTGACGGTGAAGGTCGCGGATGGTCTGGCCGTGGACGTTGATGAGGCCGTTGCCGCACCAGATCTGGGACTCAGGCCGGAGCCTGGTGGTTTCGAGGGCGGCGGCAACGGGGATCACTTTGAAGACCGATCCCGGCTCGAACGGTGCGGCGATGGCGCGGTTGAGCCTCAAACCGAGTTCACTCAAATCGCGGACGGGCTCATTCGGATCGAACGTCGGATAGTTGGATAGCGCGAGAATATCGCCGTTGCGCGGGTCCATGACGACGATGCTGCCCATCGTGGCATGGTTTTCGCGGACAGCTTTCCTGATCGCCTCGTCGGCGATGTACTGAATCCGCTCATCGATGGTAAGGCCGAGCGTTTTGCCCGGCAGGGCGGGCTCCGATTCCAATGTTTGGACGGGGCGGAAGCGGACATCGGTGAGCACGACTTCACGGCCCGGCTGCCCGCGCAGGTCTTCGTTGAAGCCGAGTTCCACTCCGCCCATGCCGTCGTGGTCCTTGCCGACCGAACCGAGCAGATTCGAGGCGAGCATGTTCTTCGGATAGACGCGGAGATTCTGCGTCTCGAAGCCAACCCATTCGAGTTTCAGGCTGCGCAAGCGATCCGATTCGTCCGGAGTCAGCCCCTCGCGGACCACGAGATACCCGCGCCGGCGGGCCTTCGCATTGGCGATCTTCGCCTCCAGCGCACGGATCTCTTTCGTTTTGAGGTTAAGGACGCCGCCAATCAGTTCGGCGTACAGCCGGACATCGGGGATGCGCTTGGGGTTCACGTGAAGCTGCTCGGCCGGCAGGCTCATGGCGAGGATGCGCGCTGAACGGTCGGTAATGGCTCCGCGGGGCGCCCAGACGGGCACTTCACGCTGCTGCTGCGAATCGGCGAGCGCCTGGTAGCGCGGGTGTTCGACGATCTGGAGTTGGACAAGGCGCAAGGCGATCAGCAGCGCCCAGGAGAGCCCGATCCACGCCAACCATACAAGGCGGCGCTTCTCCCGGTTGTCCTCCGTCGCACCCACTCGCGATCACCTCCATTGCCGGCGTTACTGTTGCACTTTCAGCGCGTAAGATTCGTCGCGCATCGGGGACAGGTGGTAGACCTGCTGCGCAGGCGGGTCAATGAAGCCCTGCTGCGAGGCCAGTTCGCGCATGCGCCGCGGGCTGAGTAGTTGCGCTTCCTGATATTCGAGCGTTTGGCCCACCGAAAGGAGCTTCTTGTACTCCTGGTCCAGTTGGTGGATCTCGTAGCTGGCGATCATGCTGTAGACGTTCGGCGCCACGACACCGAGGATGGCGACGGCGAACAACAGAGCGAGCGTGAGGGAGCGCATGTGCATCATCGGCGCGCGCGGGTCCGAGGGGCGAACCACACGCGAGTTGTCGATGTTCTTGACATAGAAGCAGACGACTTCGTTGGGTAACGGCCGGATTCGATACAAGTCCCGGGGATTACCGGGACCTCGACCTTCACCGCCAGGAGCGTCCGCTGTTCTGAATTGTTCTTCGTCCGGATACCAGCCTGCCATGGTTGCCATAAAAAATCCCTCTACCGCTTTCCTGCCGTTACAGCATTTCGAGCGCCCGCAGTTTCGCCGACCGCGATGCGGGGTTGCGCTCCACTTCTTCTTCCGTGGGCCGGACGACTTTCCGGGTCAAGACCACGGCTAACCGCCGACGCGCCAATTCCTGGAACGCGTGTTTGACCTTGCGGTCTTCCAGGCTGTGGAAGGTGAGGATCACCACCCGTCCGCCCGGTTTCACCACTCGCGGCGCCGACGCCAGCAAGGCGTCCAGTTCGCCTAATTCGTCGTTCACCTCCATGCGGAGGGCTTGAAAGAACAGAGTGGCCGGATGAAGGCGGCCACGGCGCGGCAAGGCCGATTCGATGACGCGGGCTAACCCGAGGGTCGTCCGAATCGGCCGGTGCCGCACAATTGCTCGAGCTATTCTTCTTCCGAACCTCCTTTCCTCGCCCAGTTCGATGAAGATCCGGGCAAGATCCTGCTCCGACCTGAAGTTCACCAGGTCCGCCGCCGTTGGTACGTCCTCCTCCCGCGACAGCCGCATGTCGAGCGGCCCATCGGTCTGAAAGGAGAATCCGCGTTCGGCGGCCTTCAAATGCATCATCGAAACCCCGAGGTCGGCCAGCAGGCCGTCCACCGGGCCGTCGCCCGTCGCCCGTAGCGTCTCCTCGAGTTGCGAGAAGCGCGCACGCTGGAATACAACCCTTTCCCACTCGGCCAGCGTCTCGCGGGCCAGCACCAGCGACTCGTCGTCGCGATCCAACGCCAGCAGCCGTCCCGCGGCCAGCCGGGCCGCGATCGCCGCCGAGTGTCCGCCGGCGCCGGTGGTGACGTCCGCATAGACGCCATCCGGCCGCACGGCGAGGTATGCGATTACCTCGTCGAGCATCACCGGGATATGCATACGTCATAGCCGTCACTTGAACCCGACATTCTTCAGCCGGCCCCGGGCCGCCATGTAGATGGCCGCCGCGTCGGCGAGTTCGGCCTGCCAATCCTCTTCCGTGAAAATATCGATCCGCCGCTCGGTGTTGGTCACCCGCACCTGCTTGCCCGCCAGACCAAACGCGGTCCGCAGCGAGTGCGGCAACATGATGCGGCCCTCGGCGTCGATCTTGCTGGTGCCGCCGAACTGCGCCGCCAGCGTCAGGGTCGCTTCCGAAGTTTCCGCCTCCTGGGTCGCCAACACTTTTTGGTTTTCAAGCCAAGTGGGAATAGGGTACACTCGAATAGCTCTGTCCGCGAGCCGGCATATGTACACTTCGTCGTGGCCGAAAGATCTGAGGAACTCCGCGAAGTCCACACTCAGCTTGAGGCGTCCCTTGTCGTCGACCCGAATTTGGTCCACACGTCGAAGAGGGGGAGGAGTTGATTCGACGGAGACATTGGGTTCCACGTAAGGCCACCTTTAGCCAGTAGTCGCCACTTTCGGCCACTGCAAGAAGCATAACTCTCCCAAGCCAGTCATTGCAAGAGTTTTCTCAAGTTTTTCTTCACCTATCCCGTTGTCCGTGTTCGATTTGCAATTCGCCTTCTCTTCTCCTTTCGGGATTTCTCCTACTCGGGGTGTGTCTATTTGGCAACACTAACAGGGGTCACGTTTGGCCACTCCCGACCAGAAGGTGACACTAGGGCATGGTGTTACACCTTCGGCAGGTGGCTG
>CAYPUQ010000130.1:0-1919 GCA_964413655.1 uncultured Solibacteraceae bacterium
CTGCTAGGATTGCAGGATGCGGCGGGAGCAGGAACTCACGGTTAAGGCGATCGGGCTGGGAATCTGCTTAGCCTTCTTGTTTGGGGCGGCCAACGCGTATCTGGGCATGCGTGCCGGGACGACGGTGTCGGCGACGATTCCGGCGGCGGTGATCGCGATGGCGCTCTTCCGGCTGCCGTGGTTCCGGGGGACGGTACTCGAACAAAACATCGCGCGCACGGCGTCGTCGGTAGGCGAAGCGCTGGTGGCTGGCGCAATCTTCACCATCCCGTCGTTTCTGTTGGCCGATGTCGGCGGGCAGCGGATCTGGGCCAATCTGCGCGACCACTACTGGGAAGCCGGCTTCATTCTGCTGACCGGCGGGTTGATCGGCGTGTTCTTCATCATCCTGCTTCGGCGGCCGTTGGCGGTGGACGCGGGCCTGCCTTGGCCCGAGAGCGTCGCGTGCTACGAAATTGTCAAGGCCGGGGAGCAGGCGGGCCAGGCAGCGAAGGCCATCTTTGGGGCGATGGGTTTCGGCGGGCTGATTCAGATTCTCAAGAGCAGCCGGGGCCTGCCGGTGTTTCGCGAGTATACCGAAGGGTTCCTCGAATTCCCGCGTTCGGTGGTACGGCACTTCAACTTCGAAAAGACCGAGATTGGCGCCGTGGCTCACACCGGCGGTGTGCCGTGGAGCACTCCGGCGCTGTCGCCGGCGTTGTTTGGCATCGGCTACCTGATCGGACCGAAGTATGCGTCGATCAACGTGGCCGGCGGGATCATTGCCTGGTGGCTGCTGATTCCGCTGCTAATGTTCTTCGATCCGGACCTGGTGGCGCGGATGGGAGGTCCGGAGAGCGCGCCGCCGGATGTGGCTTCTTATTCGCTCTGGTACAACGTGGTGCGGCCGATCGCGGTAGGGACGATGCTGGTGGCGGCGGCGAACACGATGTTCTGCATGCGGAAGTCGCTGGCGCAGTCGCTGGTGGGATCGCTGCGGCGGCACAAGCGGACGGACGGTGCGACGGCAGCCGTGGACGATCCGAAGGAGAAGGACATACCCGCGCGGTTGGTGATCCTCGGGATCGTGGTGCTGCTGATTCCGATTGTGGCTATCTACTACTGGTTCACGGGCGGCTGGACGGCGGCGATCCTGTCGGCGGTACTGATGACGGGGACCGGGTTTCTGCTGTCGGCGGTGGGCGGCTACTTGTGCGGGTTGGTTGGGTGTTCGAACCAGCCGCTATCGGGGCTGACGCTGTCGGCGTTGGTGCTATCGGCGCTGCTGTTGACGGCCATAGGCGTAACGGGCGCGCCGGGCGTGGCGGCGGTGCTCGGGGTGGCGGCGGTGGTCGCGTGCGCGTGCAGCGTCTCCGGATCGCTGATCCAGGATCTGAAAGCGGGGCATCTGCTGGGCGGGACACCGTGGAAGATGCAAGTGGTGGAGATCGTCACGGTGGTGCTGCTCGCCTTTTTTCTAATGGCCCCGATCATAGCGCTGCACGAGGCGAACCTGGACACGGGCGGCATCGGGGGGCGGGCGTTGCCGGCGCCGCAGGCCGGGCTGATGGCGCAGCTTGCGAAGGGGATCGTCGGCGGGCAAATGGCCTGGGGGCTGCTCGCGATGGGCGGCGCATTTGGCGTGGCGCTGCTGCTCTGCGGCGCGCGGGCGCCGATGCTGATCGCGGTGGGGATGTATCTGCCCTTCGACACGTCGGCGGCGATCTTCATGGGCGGTCTGTTGAAGTGGCTGGTGGAGCGGTCGGTTTCGCCGGTGGACGAGGCGCGGCAAAGGGCGGTGAACGAGAAGGGAATGCTGGTGGCAAGCGGCCTGGTGGCGGGCGAGGCGATCATGGGCATTCTGTTGTCGGTGTTGTTCATCGGCGGGGTACCGCCGCTGATGACCTGGCTGACGGGGGCGGAGTCGCTCCCATGGGCGG
>CAYPUQ010000130.1:2019-13848 GCA_964413655.1 uncultured Solibacteraceae bacterium
GGCACGTCGATCAGGTGCGACTGGATGAACGGTGCGCCTTCGGCCGCGCCCTGCGCGCTGTCCTTATAGCAGCACTCCCATTCGAGCACCGCCCAGGAATTGTAGCCGGCCGCGGTCAACCGCGTAAACACCTGCTTGAAGTCCACTTGGCCGTCGCCGAGCGAACGGAACCGGCCCGGCCGCTGCTGCCAGCCGAGATAGCCGCCATAAACGCCCGCTTTCGCCGAGGGCCGGTATTCGGCGTCCTTCACGTGAAATGCCTTGATCCGCTCCGCGTACACATCAATAAAGCCGACGTAGTCCAGGCACTGAAGGATGAAGTGCGAGGGATCGTAATTGATCGCCACGCGCGGATGGTTCCCCGTAGCTTCGAGGAACTGCTCGAACGTAGCACCGTCATAGAGGTCCTCGCCCGGGTGCAGTTCGTAGGCGATGTCGACGCCGTGCTGGTCGGCGAAGTCGAGAATCGGCTTCCACCGCACTGCCAGTTCCGCGAAGCCCTCCTCGACCAAGCCCGCCGGCCGCTGCGGCCACGGATAAATGAACGGCCACATCAGCGCGCCGCTGAACGACGGTGTCACCGTCAGCCCCATATTCGCCGAGGCTTGAATCACGTACTTCATCTGCTGGACGGCCCACTCGGTCCGCGCCGCCGGGTTGCCCTGTACCTCCGGCGCGGCGAACGCGTCGAACATCTCGTTGTAGGCCGGATGGACCGCCACAAGCTGTCCCTGCAGATGCGACGCCAGTTCGGTGATCGCGAGGCCGGAAGCTTTGCCCGTGATCTCGTCGCAATAGTCCTTCGATTCGGCCGCTTTCTTCACGTCCATGATGCGGCCGTCCCAGGATGGCAACTGAATCCCGATGTAGCCGAGGCCCTTGGCCCACGCGCTGATGTTCGGCAGGTTGTTGAACGGGGCTTCGTCGCCCATGAACTGCGCCAGAAAGATGGCTGGTCCTTTGATCAATGACATTTCAAAATCCTATCATCACACCGGCGTGCCTCACGCGCGCTCCGCTACATTGGTTAGGAATGGACGGAGTTATCGTCGTCGACAAACCGGCCGGCTGGACCAGCCATGATGCGGTTAACAAAATGCGCCGCCTCGTGAGTACCCGCAAGGTCGGCCACCTCGGAACCCTCGACCCCGCCGCCACCGGCGTTCTACCCCTCGTCATCGGACGCGCCACGCGCTTGTCGCAGTTTTATGCCAAGAGCGAAAAGGTCTACGATGCCGTGATTCACTTCGGTTACGCCACGAACACCTACGACGCCGAGGGCGAGCCGGTGGGCGAAATCGGCGATTTTCCGGTCAATGCCGACCTGCTGAATCAGCACCTGCATCTCTTCCGCGGAACTGTTCGCCAGGTTCCGCCGCCGATTTCGGCCAAGAAAGTCGGTGGAACTCCGGCTTATAAACTCGCGCGGAAGAACATCGCCGTGGAACTGAAGCCGGTCGAGATTACCATCCATTCACTCGAACTGCTGGCGTGCGACGGCGCCGATGCCCGCGTGAAGGTACACTGCTCGGCGGGCACCTACCTGCGCGGCATCGCGCACGATCTCGGGCAGTCGGTCGGTTGCGGTGCGTTTCTGAAGTGCTTGCGCCGGTTGCGCAGCGGCGACTTCACCATCGAGGATGCCCGAACGATCGAGGAACTGCGGGAACTCGGCGAGGCCGGGCGCCTGGCCGACGCCCTTGTGCCGCCGGCCCGCCTGCTGCCCGAGTTTCCGTCCGAAATCGTGGATACCATTACGGAGCGCCAGATCCGCCAGGGCCGCGACTTCCGTGTCTCTCCCTTCCGCGCCCCTCGCGGCGGCCGCTACGTGAAGGCGCTCAACGGCGCCGGGGAACTGCTGGCGATCGGCGAAGCGCGCCTGCCGAACGTCTATCATCCGATTCTCGTCCTGTAGAAGTCCCGCCCGTACAATGGAGAAAGTGCTCTCGCTTTCCGTCGACGAACAACTGGCCTATCTCAAAAAGGGACTCGCCGAACTCATCCGCGAAGAAGACCTTCGCGAACGCCTCATCCAGGCGCAAAAGGAAGGACGACCGCTCCGCGTTAAGGCCGGCTTCGATCCCACCGCGCCCGACCTCCATCTCGGCCACACCGTGCTGCTCCGCAAGATGAAGCACTTCCAGGATCTCGGTCACACCGTGATTTTCCTGATCGGCGAGATGACAGGGCTCATTGGTGACCCAACTGGCCGCAACGTCACCCGTCCGCCGATGACCCGTGATGAGATCCGCGAGAACGCCGAAACATACAAGACGCAGGTTTTCAAGATCCTCGATCCGGATCGCACAGAGGTTCGCTTCAACGCCGAATGGCTGGAAGGAATGCGCTTCGAGGAAATCGTGCGGCTCTGTTCCCGATACACCATCGCGCGCCTACTCGAACGCGACGACTTCTCGAAGCGTTACCGCGACAACACGCCAATCTCCGTTCACGAGTTACTCTACCCGCTGGCGCAGGCCTACGACTCGGTCGCCCTCCGCTGCGATGTCGAGATGGGCGGCACCGATCAGAAGTTCAACCTCCTCGTGGGCCGCGAGATTCAGCGCGACTACGGCCAATCGCCGCAGATCGTCGCCACCGTCCCGATTCTCGAAGGCCTCGATGGCGTCGAGAAGATGTCGAAGTCCAAGGGCAACTACGTCGGGATCACCGAGAGCGCCACGGACATGTTCAAGAAGCTCATGTCCATTTCCGACGATCTGATGTACCGTTATTACGAACTGCTGACGGATCTCTCGCTCCCGGAAATTGCGCAAATCAAGCGGCGCGTCGCCGCGGGCGAATTGCATCCGCGCCAATCCAAGATGGACTTGGCCCGGATGATAATCACCGACCTCCACAGCGCCGCCGATGCCGCCGCGGCCGCCGCCGAGTGGGAGCGCGTCGTGAGCCAGGGCGACGTCCCGGTCGACATCGAAACCATCACCCTCGACGGCGCGCCGCTGCGCATCGACAAGGTGCTGGCTCGCGCCGGGCTCGCGCCGTCGGTCTCCGAAGCCACGCGCAAACTGAAAGCGGGCGCCGTGGAGTTGAACGGCGAACGCATCACCGATTTCGTTCAACTCAACTCGCCCGGCGAGTATGTTCTCCGTTTAGGCAAGTTGTGGCGGAAGGTCGTGTTATAGGTGCGCTGCCGGCTGCTGCTGGGTCATGCAGTGGAGCGTTCCGAGCCCCAGCACCAGGTCCACCGCGTGGATGCCGGTCACTTCCCGGTCTGGGAATAGCTTCGCGAGTGTACTGAGAGCTATGCGATCGTTCGGGTCGTTAAACGTCGGTACGAGCACAAGGCGGTTTGCAATGTAGAAGTTCGCGTAGCTCGCCGGCAGACGCTGTCCGGCGAAGTAAACCGGCGCGGGCATCGGCAGCGTCACGACGCGAAGCGGTTCGCGGCGCAGGAGTAGCAAATTCTCGCGGAGAGGTTCGTGGTTCTCGTCGGACCGGTCCTTTTCGACAACGGTGACCACGGTGTGCGGGTCTGTGAACCGCGCCAAGTCGTCGATGTGGCCGTGCGTATCGTCGCCCACGATTCCACGTTTCAGCCAAATCACTTTCCTTACGCCGAGGTATTTCGCGAAGGCGGCTTCCAACGCCTCACCGCTCACGCCTGGATTGCGCTCCTGCACCGGACTCAGCAGGCACTCCTCGGTGGTGAGCATCGAGCCCTGCCCGTTTACGTCGATGCTGCCGCCTTCCAGTACGAGGCCCGGTTGCACGGCTGGCAACTTCAGCTTCCGTGCGACGAACTTCGGAACAGCATTGTCGCGTTTCCAGTTCGGGTACTTCGCCCAGCCGTTGAATTTCCAGTCCGTGACGCAAATGCGCCCCTCGGCGTCGTGCACGAAAGTCGGAGCAAAGTCGCGGGTCCAACTTCGATCAGTCGGGCAGACGAAAAACTCCACCGCCGCCAGGTCCACATGGCACTTGCGCAACACCCGCTCGGCTGACGCCGCCAAGGCCCGGTCCTGAACCAGGATTCGTACTTTTTCGACGCGGGCGAGCCGGCGAACGATCTCCCCGTAAACCCACGGAATCGGGGCGAACTTGCCGGGCCAGTCGCTCCGCTCATGCGGCCACGCGAGCCATGTCGCTTCGTGCGGCTCCCACTCGGCCGGCATCCGGAATGGCGGCTGTATCAGTCCTTTCACGTGGGGCAGGCCCCGTGGCGCACGCACTCGTGCGTGCCGCGTCGCCAATCCTGGCGACGCCTGGGCGTGATTTCTGCCGCCACAGACGTTCCCGAAGGGACCGCCTGCCGCTGGTGGCACACCATTCCACCGCCCACCAAGGCTGGCAAAAACCAAGTGCGGTATGACCCCCCGGACTGTACGCCATGGCGAACCGGGCGGACGGGGCGTCCGCCGCGGTCCGGGGGCCTGCCCCACTCTGTCTTCATCAAGCCAGCCACCGGCTCAGGATCGGCTGGTAGGCGTCGATACGGCGGTCGCGCAGAAAAGGCCAGTTGCGGCGCACTTCTTCCTGCAGTCGCGGGTTCACTTCGGCCACGAGAATCTCTTCGCGATCGGCGGACGCCTGCGCAATGACGCGGCCGAACGGGTCCGAGACAAACGAATGGCCCCAAAACTCCAACCCGTGGTCCGGCGGTCCCTCGTAACCGACCCGATTCACGGCCGCAACAAATATGCCGTTTGCGATCGCATGTCCGCGCTGGATAGTACGCCAGGCGTCCAACTGGGCCTCGCCGAACTCCGCCTTCTCGGACGGGTGCCAGCCGATGGCTGTCGGGTAGAACAGCACGCTCGCGCCGCCAAGGCTGGCCAGACGCGCGCCTTCGGGGTACCACTGGTCCCAACACACCAGTACCGCGATGCGCCCGAACCGCGTGTCAAAGTTGCGAAAGCCGAGATCGCCCGGCGTGAAGTAGAACTTCTCGAAGTAGAGCGGATCGTCCGGGATGTGCATCTTTCTGTACAGGCCGAGCACCGTGCCATCCGCGTCGATCACCACCGCGGTGTTATGGTAGAGACCGGCCGCGCGCCGCTCAAAAATCGAAGCAATGACAACCACGCCGGTTTCAGCGGCAACCTTCGAGATTGTCTCCGACGTTGGACCCGGCACAGGCTCGGCGAGGGCGAACAGTTCGGCGTTCTCCTCGCGGCAGAAATACTGCGACCGGAAGAGTTCCTGAAGACAAACAACCTGTGCACCCTGTTTGGCCGCCTCGCGAACCTTCCACACGGCCTTTTCGAGGTTCTCGTTCGGATCAAGTCCGCAGGCCATTTGGACAAGACCGGCACGGAACGGCTGCTCGCGGCCCATGTCAGTCGCCGGACTTGCCGGCTCCAGCGGGAATCGCCGCGCCGAGGTTGATCGAGCCGCCGCCCTCGCTTACGTAGTTGCGGTTCCAATCGGGGATCTCGACCGTCACGTCCCCTGAGACCACGCACTGGCAGCCGAGCCGCGAGTGCATGGTCAGGCCGGCGGCCATCTGCAAGCGATCGTCTTCGTCATCGTCCATCTCGTCGAGGTTTTGATCGCCGTCCTTCACGATAACGTGGCAAGTCGTACAGGCGCAGTTGCCCCCACAGGCGTGCTCCAGATGGATGCCGAAATTGAGAAAGATGTCGAGCAGCGACAAGGGCTTGCCGTGGTGCGAATAAGGGAGCGATTCGGGGTCGAACTCGACGGTGCGTCCTTCGGGCAGGACGGTTACTTTGATCACGTCTTCATTGTAACGTCGCTGAGTTAACTATACAAAGTTATCAAGATTGGAATTTCGAATCCCCCTATTTCAGATCGGAATTGATGTGTTATGATTCTTCGCATGGAGTCGAAGACCCGTAGCCTCGCCAAGGCGGTCAGCTACCGCGTCTTCGGATCCCTCTCGACGGCAGCGCTGGTTTTCCTGTTCACCAATAGTTGGAAGGCCTCGGTGGGAGCGGGCGCGGCCGACTCGGTAATCAAAATCTTTCTCTACTTTCTTCACGAGCGGCTTTGGGAGCGGATCCCGTACGGCCGGCCGCGCGCGCCCGAATACGAGATTTGACGATGTCTCTCAAGGGCCGCGTGGCACTGGTTACGGGCGCCTCCCGCGGTATCGGCCGCGCAACGGCGGTGCGGCTTGCTCGCGAGGGCGCTGCCGTCGGCGTCAACTTTCAGCACAGCGAGAGCCATGCCGTCGCTGCTGTGCGTGAAATCGAAGCGGCCGGCGGGAGGGCAATGGCGCTGCATGCCGACGTCGCCGATGGCGGCCAAGTCGGCGAAATGGTCGAACGCCTCGTGCAAGCATTCGGTCCGCCGGATGTCCTGGTGAACAACGCCGGCGTCCTGGTTCGCGGCGACCTGGCGTCGATGGACCAGGGCGAGTTCGAGCGGATGCGCCGCACCAACGTCGACGGATTGGTGACGGTCACACGCGCGGTAGTTCCCGGCATGAAGGAGAAGGGCTGGGGCCGGATCGTCAATCTCACATCCATCGCCGCACACGGAACGGCAATGGCCGGGACCACCTTCTACGCCGCAACGAAGGCAGCGGTGATCACGCTGACGCGCCGGTTCGCGTTCGAACTGGGAGCGCACGGCATCACCGTCAACGCTGTGGCGCCGGGCTTCATCATGACTGACATGGTTGCGGCCGGGCGCACTCCGGAGGAGGCCGAACGCTTGACCCAGACGATGGCGGAGAAGGCCATGCTGCGCCGGGTCGGGAAACCCGAGGACATCGCGCATGCGATTGCTTTTCTTGCCTCGGAGGAATCTGGTTTCATGACCGCGCAGGTCCTTACCGTCGACGGCGGGCGGATGGACTACCTCTCTCACCCCTGATGCGCGGGCTTTGAACAGACAAATCCGGCGATCCCTGCTGGCAAGTGAAACCGCCCAAAGCGCCGCACAACCGTTACGGTGAAGCCGGCGCTTGCCAGACGGATCTCCAGATCCGCCGGACTGTACAGCCGGACTCGATGCACTTCTTCGCTCCGCCGGTAGCGTCGACCGATCCGACGGAAACTAACGATCCGGCGTGTAAGGATCCCGCGCCTGCGGTCGCCGCTGGCTTCCACCAGCACGGCCCAGCCATCGCCTTCGGTCCAGTGGCGGCGCGGCGACTCCACTGGCATCCGGCTCGGCTCGGCGATATCAAATACGAACGCGCCGCCGGGGTGTAAGGCCCGGTAGACCCGGCGAAACACCCGGCCGAGCGCAGCCGGACCGCTCCTTGTATCGAAGAGGTAGTTGAAGCACTCGCCGAACGAGGTGACTGCGGCGCAGGCAGGCGGATCGAAGTCAAGCAGCGAGCCGCAAACAAAGCGGGATCGAGGCGCGATCCGGCGTGCCAGCCGGATCATCTCGGACGAAAGATCGACGCCGACAACGTCATAGCCCGCATCGTTGAGCATCCGCGCCCATCGTCCGCTCCCGCACCCGAGGTCAACAACCAATCCGTCGCGGATGCCATGCCGTCGCAGCATCGCCAGCACACCCGGCGCAACGCCCTGAACATAGCCGCTGAATCCCGCGTCGTGAATGAAGGAGAGGTCGCGCTGGTAAGCTTCCATGAGTCCGTTAACGACTGCGCAGCCTGCTCAAGAAGACTTGCGCCCGCGCAAAGTCGGGCTGCAACCTTAGAGCCGTCCGGTACGCCTCCGCAGCCCCGCCTAAATCACCTTGTTGCTGGCGGCAGACTCCAAGATTGAGCCATGATAGTGGATCGTCCGGATCGGCGGCCACAGCTCTCTCCGTCAACTTGAGAGCCTCACGAAACCGGCCGAGACCCGCGTAGGTTATGGCCAGCGCATTGAGCAGAACTCGATTAATCGGGTCCTTACTCAAGATGGGTTCGATCAACTGAGCGGACTCTGCCGCGGCGCCGCGGGACAGCAGCAATTCGCTAAGCCCGGTCACCGCGGGGAGGTGTTGGCGCTCCCTGTCGAGCGACTCGCGGTAAGCAATGATCGCGTCATCGTCGCGGCCGCTTCGGCGAAGGGCGTCCGCCAATTCGACGAACGGCTGCGCTGGCAGAACTCCGGCGTTCTCGATAGCCCGCCGCAACCGCTGGATGTCACGATCCAGATGAGCGGACACGCGCAGTTGTCCGATTGCCTGGTATACCCGGTTCTCGGCCGTATCCGGAAGTCGAGCTGGATACACAGGGAAAACATCGCCGAGACTCCGGTCACGCCGCTCGCGAAGCGGCGCCAACGGGTCGCCGGTGGGAGGCCGGCGGCGAATATGATGGTCCGTCATCACGACATGGATGGCATCCGAGGTCCGCCGCTGTGGCATGTGACAGGTCACACAGTCTTCCGCGCCTCGCGCATGAGCCGTCCTTGGTGGAGGGCCACCATGGCAGTTGCCGCAGATCTCGTTCACGCGCCGGCGGGCCGCCTCGCCGCGCTCCGCGTGGTGCGGATCGTGGCAGGTCGTGCAACTCATCCGTTGCTCGCTCCGCAGGTAACACGCCGACCGCAGCATCCCGTACGCCGAGTGGTTCACGGTTATGCCCTCGCGCTCGGCTTGGTCCGCGAAGTCGAAGTAGATCGTGTAGTCGCCGAGCGGTTCCCCCGGCCGGAAGGAGAAGGTGGACCGCCCGAACCGGCGGACCGCCTCCGGCAGCGACCGGCTGGCCGACTCCAGATGACATTGCAGGCACACCTCCAACTGACGTTCCGCCGTCAGCTTGGCCGGATTGACGATAGTTCCCTTTCCGGCGGCATGGGCCTCGCCGGGGCCGTGACACCGCTGGCAATCGATTCCCATCGCCAGACCTCCGTTGGATCTGGACGGATAGCCGTTGTGACAAAACAGGCACGAGTCACTGACTTCCCGGCGGAAATCCTGGTGATCCGGGCGGTCATAGCCGGGGCTCATCGCCCAGTAGCCGCCGCGTTCGGCGTACCAGCTCAGCGGTAGTTCGATGAGTTTTCCGGCCGCGCTGCGGTGGAGATAAGTCCGGGAATGGTTCCCAGATCCCACAACATAATGGATCTCCTTCTCAATCGAATTGACATTACCTTTCTGATAACGGCGGAGAAAGTACCGCCCGTCCCGGCGTGAGACTTCGTAGTAGCGCTCCGAGGCTGCGTGGTAGAAACGGTTGTTCCTGTCCCAGTCCTCCACCGGCGCTACGCGGGCGATGCGGTTGAAGGAGCGGCCCATCCCGGTTTGTTGGTAGCTGTCGAAGATTCGAGTGTGGCAGAGCCGGCACGCGCTTGGATCGATGTAGCCCTCCTCGGCGCCCGAAGCGGCGATAGTCGAGAGCAACAGGATCGTGACAGGGGATTTCACGTCACCCTCATCGATGATTCGGGGCCATTTTTTGTGCGATATCGAGATTACGCCGCGCATCGGTATGACCGGGTTGTAGCTCCAACACCCGCTGAAATTCGCGAATCGCGGCGTCAATCCGGCCGCTCTCTCCGTAGGCGATACCAAGGCTCAGATGGCCCTCGGCAAAATCGGGGTTCGCCCGTACGACTATCTCGAACTCCGCCATCGCTTCGCGCAGGTTTCCCGTGGCATGAAGCAAGCGGCCGAGGTTGAGGCGAACGCCGGCGTCCCGCGGCTTCAGCTCCACGGCCCGCCGGATCACATCCAAGGCGTCGGCATGCCGGCCTTCGGTGGCGAAAACCCGCGCCAGGTTGCTGAGCGCCTCGGCGGAGTCCGGATTGATCTTCAGCGCCTCTTCCAACTCCAGCCGAGCTCGGGCCTGGTCGCCGCGCGTCAGATGAAGTAGGGCCAGATTATTGCGCGACTCCGCGTAGGCCGGCCGGGCGCGAAGGCTGGCTTGAAACTCCGCGAGCGCCCGATCCTCCTGCCCAGCCCGAGAGAGTAGATTCGCCAAGCTGTAGTGTGCCTCAGCGAAGCCGCTTCTCGCGCCGGTCAGCCTTTCGTATTGTTGTTGTGCCTCGGATGTCTTTCCGGAGCGCTCCAGCGCCTGAGCGAGATTGTAGCGGGCCTTTTCCAATCCCGGATCGCCGGCCAGAGCCGTCTGGTAAGCATTTATCGCGTCGTTCGTGCGGCCCTCGGCCATATACGCGTCGGCGAGATCAACCCAAAGCTTCGGCGGGGCATTCTTGCGGCCGCCGATGGCCTGTTCCATCAACGCAATGCCCCGTAACCTGTCCGCGCCGTGCGCGGCGAGGCCGATACCGAGATACGCCCGGCGATCGGCCTCCGGCAGCCGCTCAGGGTAATAGAGAACCAGATCGCCCCGGTACCCGGTGTCCTTCTCTCGAAGCGGCGCGAGGAGGTTGCGGGCGGTGGGCCTTCGCTGGATGAGGTGGTCCGTCATCACGACATGCACCGCATCTTCGGTACGCCGTTTCGGCATGTGGCAGGCGGCACAGTCGGAGCCTTGCGGGTCGGGATGGCTCGCGTGGGGCAAATGCTCATGACAGCTTACACAACGCTGCCGGTTGTGTGCGACGGCCTCCATGCCGCGCTTCACATCGTGGGGATTATGGCACGTGACGCATGTGAGCCGTCCGCTGCTCTTCAGAAAGCACGCTGACTGGCGAAGGCGGTAGGCGGCGCCCACAATCTCGAACTTGTCGTCATGACCTGTGCCGGGAGCATGGTCGAAGTAGACCATGTAGTCGCCGAGCGGCTCTCCCGGCCGGTACGAGTAAACGTCCCGGCCGAATCGGCGTGTGCCTTGCGGCAGAGGTGCGCTGGTGATCTCCAGGTGGCACTGCATGCACAGATCCATTTGCAGCTCCGGCGCCAGCCGCGCGGGATTGACCACAGCGTCGCGCACGGCGGCCGGGGCCGCCTTACCCGAGCCTGCCAGCGCGACGTGCTCCGCCGCTGGACCGTGGCAGCGTTGGCAGTCGATCCCATTCGGCAAACTGGAAGGGAACGAGGCCGCGAACCCGAACCGTGCGACGGCGGGATCGACCGCCGGATAGGCGTTATGGCAAAACATGCAGCCATGGTCGATTCGGCGGCTGAAGTCGAAGTGTCGCGGCTTGTCGAAACCGGGACTCATGCCCCACTTCGGCCCGTCGGCATACCAACTGAGAGGCAGTTCGGTGATCTCACCGTTCGCCGACTGGTGAAGAAATGTACGGGCGTGGTTTCCCGAACCAATGACAAAGTGGACCTGCTGTTCGAAACTGTTCATCTCGCGGCCTTGACGGTCAAGTTGGTAGCGGCGCTGATAGAGCTTGCCGTCCCGCCATGTCATTTCGTAATGCCGTCCCGACGGAACGTGGTGGTATCGGCTGCCCGACAGATCCGTGCCGACCGTTTCAGGCGTCGGTTCATAGAAAGATCGGGACATCCCCACTCTTTGATACGTCGTGTAAATTGCTGCGTGGCACGTCCGGCAGCTTTCCGACGGCGCGTACTCCTGACGTCCGGCTTGCGGCAGCGAAGGTGTGCGTCGATTCAGAAACCATGCGCCGCTCGCCAGCAGCACGAGGACGAGCGCCGCGAGGTGCCACCGCCGCTTTGCTGGAACGGGCATCGACATCTCAGTTGATCATGCAGGAAGTGAGGACCCGTCGCAAGAGCGGAGGATGTTTGATGCTACTCGGCCTTGGAGATATGGTAGGCGAAGATTTCACTCGAAATAGACGAGCCACCAACGGTTACCAGCTTCAGAACGACTTCGAAAACCGGGAGCTTGAGATCTTCACGCCAGCCAATCTCTTTGAGGAATTCCTCGAACCTTACGGGATTGGCGAGAAACTCGCCGGCCGCCTCAGTCCCCTGCATGTTGGTGCCGGCGACGAGGATGACTTGTCCCGTTCCGTCCAGATTCGGCGCGGACGCAACGATTCCGTAGGCCTCATAAGGCTTCTCTCCCACCTGCCCGCACATGTAAACGGAGGGCTGACCCTTCTCGGG
>CAYPUQ010000131.1:0-13838 GCA_964413655.1 uncultured Solibacteraceae bacterium
CCCGGAGTCATTCCCGACGAAGAGGCGGGCGGCGGCCAGCCAGCGGGCGAGGTCCGCCAGGTTGTCGAAGCGTTCGGCTTCGGGCAGGTATTCTTCTGGTCCGACGGTCCAGCGGACGGCAATCCGGGTCTGTAGTTTGGCGGCCAGGAGGTGGAAGCGGTCGAGCGGCCAGTTCTTGGCGCGGCTGCCGGAGAATGGGTGGATCGCAGCGAAGCTCGGTCCGGGGATCGGCCCAACTTCATTGCCCAGTCGGATTCGGGGTGTCAGGCCGGCGGGTGCTCCCACTTGCGCGGCGTAGAAATCCACCGCGTGGCAGGAGCCATCCGGGAGGGCTGGGAAGAAGCGCACCGGAAGGCCGAGTTCCTGTATGCGCACGACGAACTCGCTCCGGGCCGCGCCGTACCAGGAGACGATGTCGTCGAACTGCCGCAGCGTTTCGATAACGTGGTCCGCCGGCTGGCCGGGAATCTCCAGCAGATCCAAGCCGGTATCGGCGATCGCCCGCACACGATCTGCAAACAGGATCAAGGGAACATTCTGCCGCGCAACCCAAATCTCGGTGTAATCCGCGCGCAGGGATTCGAGCGAGGGGAGACTGACGATGCAATCCCCGATCGCTCCGGGCCGAATCAGCAACCGGCGCACATGCTTCTACCGGATGTCGATCTGCTGTTTCACTTCGAGGGTGCGCGGCGGCAGGCAGGTCGTGTTGTTGCAGGCCTGATAGCGGAGCTTCGCGGTGAGGGTGTGCGAACCCTTCGGCGCATCGGCGGGGATCTGGAGGCGGGTAACGATATCGAAGTTGTTCGTGATCACGGAGAGAGGCGTCTCGGAGAATGCGTATTTCTCCAGGTGGCCCTCCGGGTATACGGTACCGGTCACCTTCACGGGGCCGTCATTCCACGTCAGCCGGAGTGGAATCAAATACGGGTCGCTCGGCGCGTTGCTGTTGACGTGGTAGCCGTCCTGCAAGCGGAACCGAAGCTTGGACTCCACGCTGGCGCCCTTCGTTGCGAACAGCCGCGGCGCATCGGCCGCCGTGATGACACCGCTAGTCTGCGCGGGACTGGCCACCGTCAGCAGGATCGCCACCAGCGCCGCTTTGCTTGACGCCCAGCAGTTCCTGAATTTCTCTCTCATATTCGTTCTTTCCCACCAGGCCCACGTGGATCGATGCGATCCGGTGCTGCTTGTCAATCAAAAAGGTTGTCGGGAGGGAATCCACGCCGCCATACTGATCGGCCACCATGTCATCGCCGAGCAACACCCGGTAATGGACTTTGTATTTGGCGATGTACGGCTTCACTACTTCCCAGCCCTCGTCGTCCATCGACACACCGAGGACGGCGAAGCCCTGGCCTTTATACTTCTGTTCGAACTCGACGAACCACGGGATCTCGATCTTGCACGGGCCGCACCAAGTGGCCCAGAAATTCAGCAGGATCACTTTGCCCTTGTAGTCGGCCAGGTTCACCGAGCGGCCGTCGGCGTCCTTCAGCGAAAAGTCCGGCGCCTTTTTGCGATCCTTCTCCGGCTTCAGTGCGGCGGCCTTCACGGGCGCTTCGCTGCACCCGATGGCCGCCAGCGCGATGGCGGCCGTGGAAGTCATTAAGAACCGGCGGGAAAATGCAGGCAAGCGAATCTCCTAAGCTTCCATTATACCGGCAGGGTCTCCGCCGCCAGCAGTTTGCGAAACCAACCCGCGCGCCGTTGCCGGTGCTTGCTGCCGAGCGTGAACTCCTCGTGGCGATCGATGCCGGCGTACACCCACGCCGCAGTGTCGCAGAAACTCTCGCACAGATAATCGCGCCATAGCCGGCCCTTCTTTCCCCGCTCGCGGATGCGGTCCTTACGCCATTCGGCCGACCAGCCCAGTTCGCCGCGCGCGCCGGCCGCCAGTTCCGCCTCCATCAACTCCTGCCAACTTCGCCGCGGCCGGTTGCCGGCCCGCACCCAAGCGAAATGAAACACCTCATGCAAAAAGATGCGGCGCAATTCGCTACGGTTGCGCAACAGTTCGGCGGCCAGGACCATTTCGCGCTGGCGGATATAGGTGGCCGCGTGAACCTGCTGTCCCTTTTCGCCACCTGAGAATAGTTGGTTGCGCCACGCGCGCGGATCGGGCAGAAACCGGACCCGAATCCGCCGCGCCGCCCGCAGCGGAAGACTTTCCAGCAGGTCATCCAGTTCCCGCCGGACCCCGGCGGGCGTCCGCTCCGGCCACTGGATGTGAACGGGCGGCGCTACGGCCGTGGCAGTGTGGCGCGGAAGGTCTCGGCGTCGAGCGACTCTACCTGGATCGACTTCATCTCGGCTTGCAGCCATTCGTTAAACCGGTTCTGCTGCTCCTGGCGGTACACGTCGCTCCGCACCTGCTCATACGACATGATTTCATTGGTTTTCACCAAAAACAGGTAGAAGCCGTTCTTCTCCTCGATCACTTCGGTCATTTCTCCCGGTTTGGCCGCCAGGATGGCCTGACGGACATGCTCGGGAATCCGCTGGTCGTTCGGCCGGACCGTAACACCCCAGTCGCCGTCCTTATTTTTGGTCTCCTCGTCTTCCGAATAGACCTTGACCATGCGAACGAAGTCCTCTTCGTTCTTGATCTGCTGCTTGATCGCCGCCAGCTTCGCCCGAACCTCCTCCGGGTCCTTGCGCTCGACCCCTTCCACCTGGAACGGAAGATTGGGCGAGGCGGCCATATAGAGCACTTTCGCCGTCGCCTCGCGCCACTGGTCCCGGGTGCTCTCGTACGCCTGGAGCTGTTCCTCGGCCGTTACGACGACGGTGTTCATCTTCTCGTCGAGCATCGCTTGCCGCAGCACTTCGGCGTTATTCCACCGCAACCGCTCACGGTTCGGCGTGTGAGCCGCCAGCCCTTCCTTCTCCGCGATCCCGGTCAACTGCCGCATGATGCCAAGCTGTTGCAGGAAGCCCTCCGGCGACTGCGCCGCGTTCTGGCGAATCTGTGGGCTGCCGCCGCGGAAGATGCCGTTCATCTCCTCGGCGGTTATCGGCTGACCGTTTACGGCCGCCACGACTGCGCCCGGTTCGACGCTTTGTGCGTCGGACGGGTTCATTTGCGCCCGGAAGAAATCCTGATTTTTTACCTCCACCGACACCTGCGCCCGCAACGACTGCATCCGCTCATCCATCCGCTTCGTTTGTAACTGCTCGCGGATCTGGTCGGACACCTGTTCGAACGGCCGTGTTTCAGCCGAGACCACCTTGAAGACATAGAATCCGCTCGGTTGCCGCAGCGGTCCCACCAGATCGCCGGTTCCGGCGCCGAGAATGGCGGACTTCACGTCGTCGGGAAGCTGGGAGTCGGCGGTCACGTCCGGGAAATCGCCGTCCTTCTCCTTCGACTCGTCGTCGTCGGAGTGCTTTCGCACGAGCGCGACGAAGTCCGCGCCCGCCTTCGCGCCGGCCAGAATGGTTTCAGCCTTTTTGCGCGCGTCCGCTTCGGATGGCAGGCTCGCTTCGCCATCCTGTTCTCCTTCCTCGGCGAAGGCGAGATAGATCAGTTTGACCTTTGCGTTCCGGTAGCTGGCGGCGTTGTCGTCGTAGAACTTTTTACGCTCCTCGATGGACGGCTCCGCATCCTTGGCAATCTTGTCGATGGCGGCGCGGCTCAGGTATTGAAGGCGGCTCCAATCCAGCCGGTCCTTGTACGGACTTTTCTTGTCGAGACCTTCCTTTTCCGCCAGCGCCGCCAGTTTGACCACGAGGAAATAACGTTCCAGGAAATCCTTCGGGCTCTGGGCGGCATATTGCAGAACGTCCGGCGGCACGCCACGGAAGATCTCGCGAAGTTCCTCAACGGCGACGGTTCTGCCGTTGACATTGGCGACCGCATTGGCATTTTGCGCGCCGGCGATCCAGGGCGCGCACAACAGGACAAGAACGGACAACAACTTGGGGGTTCTCATGAGAAGGCTTCTTTCAATTCTATCAGCCCGGTACCGGTACCAACCGGATGCGGATCGACCGGTTCTCCATTCGAATGAGACGTGCGCGATGCTACGCTGGTTAGACAGTTCTCACCCGGAATGACTGACAGGGAAATCCGCCTCCAAGCATTGTCCGACGCGCTTGCTACCCGTATCGTTGTGCTCGACGGCGCAATGGGGAGCATCATCCAATCGACCCTGACGGCGGACGACTACGGGGGCGCGCACCTGGAAAACTGCGTCGATAACGTCAGCCGGTCCCGGCCGGACATCATCGAAGGTATTCACCGCGCCTATCTCGATGCCGGCTGCGACGTCGTCGAGGCGAATACGTTCAACGGCCACCCGATCTCGCTGGCCGAGTTTCATCTCCAGGACGAGACTTACGAGATCAACTTCGCCGGCGCGCAGATAGCGCGGAAGGCCGCCAGCGAGTTGAGCAGCCCGGGCAGGCCGCGCTGGGTGGCCGGCTCGATGGGCCCCACCACGCGGGCTATCAGCGTCACCCGCAACGTGACGTTTCCGGCGCTCCGGGATGGATACTATGCCCAGGCGAAGGCGCTGGTCGAGGGCGGGGTGGATTTCCTCTTACTGGAAACCTGCCAGGACACCCGCAACGTCAAGGCGGCGCTGTTGGGCATCGAGCAGCTTAGCCGCGAGTTGGGCTTCCGCATCCCGATCATCGTTTCCGGCACCATCGAGCAGATGGGCACGATGCTCGGCGGCCAAACCGCCGACGCGTTCTACGCCTCCGTGGCCAACCACGACCTCCTCGCGGTCGGCTTGAACTGCGCCACCGGCCCGGAGTTCATGACCGATCACATCCGGACGCTGCACGAACTCGCCGCCACGCGCATCTCCTGCTACCCCAACGCCGGCTTGCCGGACGAGGAGATGCGTTACGGAGAAACGCCGGAGTCGCTCGCGGCCCAGCTTGAGCGCTTCGCCGATCACGGCTGGCTCAATTTCGTCGGCGGCTGCTGCGGCACGACGCCCGACCACCTGCGCCGCATCGCGCAGATGGTGGACGGAAAGAAGCCCCGCGCCCTCCCCGGCTCATCTCACCGCGCGTTTTACTCCGGCATCGAACTGGTCGAGGCGGAAGAAAGCAACCGGCCGCTGATCGTTGGCGAGCGCACCAACGTCATCGGATCGCGGATCTTCAAGAACCTCGTCAACGCGGAGAAGTGGGAGGAGGCCACGGAAATCGCCCGCCGCCAGGTCCGCAACGGTGCTCATATCATCGACGTTTGTCTGCAGCAGAGCGAACGCGACGAGAAGGACGATGTCCCGCGCTTCTACGAACAGTTGATCCGCAAGATCAAGGCGCCGGTGATGATCGACACCACCGATCCGGCGGCCATTGAACTCGCTCTCACTTATTGCCAGGGCAAGAGCATTATCAACTCCATCAACCTGGAAGACGGCGAGGAGAAGTTCGAGAAGGTGTGCCCGATCGCGAAGGCGTACGGAGCCGCGCTCGTGGTGGGCACCATCGACGAGGATCCGGTTCAGGCCCAGGCCTTTACCCGCGAACGCAAACTGGCCATCGCCGAACGCTCCCACGATCTGCTCACCCGGAAGTACGGCATCCCGCCCGAGGACATCGTCTTCGACCCGCTGGTGTTCCCCTGCGCCACCGGCGATGAAAACTATATTGGCGGTGCGGTGGAGACGATCGAGGGCGTCCGGCTGATCAAGGAGAAGATCCCTTACGTCAAGACCGTTCTCGGCGTCTCGAATATCTCCTTCGGCCTGCCGCCCGCCGCTCGCGAAGTGGTGAACTCAGTCTTTCTGTACTACTGCACGAAGGCCGGGCTGGATCTCGCCATCGTCAACGCCGAGAAGCTCGAACGCTTCGCCTCGATTCCCGAGGAAGAGCGCCGCCTCGCCGAAAGCCTGCTGTTCAATTCTCCGCCGCTGCGGGTGCCGGACGGCCATCCGCGGGCCGAACTGCTGCGCGGCGTCCCTTCGGACTGGCGCCTCCAGTCGCGCGAGCAGAAAGCCGCCGTCAACCAGTTCCACATCGCGACGATTACGGAGTTTTACCGGGGAACGTCCGCCCGGGAAAAGAAGAAGGTCGCCGATCTGCCGCTCGACGAACGCCTGGCGAACTATATCATCGAGGGCTCCAAGGACGGCCTGGTCGAGGACCTGGACCGCAAACGAGCCGAGGGCGCGGCGCCGCTCGACATCATCAACGGGCCGTTAATGGCCGGCATGAACGAGGTCGGGCGCCTGTTCAACAACAACGAACTGATCGTCGCCGAGGTGCTGCAATCGGCCGAGGCCATGAAGGCGGCCGTCAACCATTTGCAGCAGTTCATGGAGAAGGCGGATACCGCCGCGCGCGGCAGAATCATCCTGGCCACGGTCAAGGGCGACGTTCACGATATCGGCAAGAATCTCGTCGAGATTATTTTCGGCAACAACGGTTACGAGGTGATCAACCTTGGCATCAAGGTTCCGCCCGAGGAACTGATCCGCGCGTGGCAGCAACACCAGCCGGACGCTATCGGCCTCTCCGGCCTATTGGTGAAGAGCGCGCAGCAGATGGTCCATACCGCCGCCGATTTCCACGAGGCGGGGATCGCGGTTCCGCTGCTGGTGGGCGGCGCTGCGCTTTCGGAAAAGTACACCATCAACAAGATCGCCCCCGCTTACGGTGCGCCAACGTTCTATGCGAAGGACGCGATGACCGGCCTGCGCCTGCTGAACGGGATCATGGACCCGGCCACCCGCGACGAGGCGCTACGCACCCATATCTTCACCGAGGAGCGCGGCTTTGGAGCGGCCGGTCCGATCGACCCGGTTGTCATCACCGAAGAGCGCAGCGTCAAGGTGGGCCTCGACGTACCCATTCCGCGGATTCCTTACAGCGACCGGCGCGCGCGTCTGCTTCCCCACCTGGCCGAGATCTGGAGCTACATCAACCCGTACATGTTGTACGGCCGCCACATGGGCTTCAAGGGAAACTTCGAGAAGCTGCTCGCCGAGCGTGACGAAAAGGCCCTTACCCTGTACCACGACATGGAAGAAGTGAAGGCTTACGCGGCGGAATGGATGAAGGTCCGCGCCGTCTGGCGCTTCTTCGAGGCGGAGCGCGACGGCAACGCCCTCCATCTGTTTGAAGCCGGCGCGAACAGCCCGGTCCACACCTTCCGTTTCGGACGCCAACCGCGCGAGAACGGCCTTTGTCTGAGCGACTACATTCTGCCGCCCGCAGACGGGCGGCGGGACAGCATCGCTGTCTTTGTTACGAGTTCAGGCGAAGGTGTGCGGGAGCGGAGCGAGGAACTCAAGGATAAGGGGATCTACTTCAAGGCGCATGCTTTGCAGGCGCTGGCGATCGAAACCGCCGAGGGCGCTTCCGAATGGCTCCACCGGCGTATACGCGAGGAATGGGGCTTCCCGGACCCGCCCGAACTCACCATGCAGCAGCGCTTCACGTCGCGCTATCGCGGCAAGCGGTACAGTTTCGGATACCCGGCATGTCCGAATCTCGAGGACCAACTTGGGATCTGGAAGCTGCTGGCGCCGGAAGAGATCGGCGTGCAGCTAACGGAAGGGTTCATGATGGAGCCGGAGGCCAGCGTCAGCGCGCTTGTGTTCCACCACCCCGACTGCGCGTACTTCACCGCGAGCGAGGCGGAAGAGACGGTGACGGCCTGAAGCGCTGGCCGCCACCCTCGAAAACACGTCGATTAGGTCCTACTCGGTGACACCGTTCGTTCTGTGCCAAAGTGGGATACCCGTCCACGCTTGCGAGCCGGGCTGCAGACCTGCAAACCTGGAGGTTCGCCCCACGATTGTGCCGGTGCCCATGGGATTAGCTAACCCCACGTGCACATGCGGCCGAGTCACGCTCCTTTTCAATTTCAATCCGGCGTCGCCGGGACTACCTGGCCGGCTGACCGCGCGCCGCAAGCGACGCCCGCTCTCGCAGCCGGCCTAGCCAGGCTTCCACCTGCTGCCGCTGTTCGACCCGGTCCGACTTCAAATACAGCTCGATGTGCGCCACCGCTTCGCTGAGGTGGCCCTCGCGCCAGTCCATCTCGGCCAGCAGGAGGCGGGCCTTGGGCACTTCCTCCAGACCGATTTCCAGGTGGCGGCGAGTGTGCGCATTCATCTTGTTCTGCTGCATTAAGGCCAGACCCATCAGGTAGTGCGACTTGGCCGAAGTGCCGTTGAGCGCCAGGGCCCGCGCGGCTGCCCGTTCGGCATCCACCGGACGCCGGATTGTCAGCAGAAGCGCGGCATAGTTGGCCTGACACTCGGCACAGGACGGGTCCTCGGCGACCGCTGCGGCCAGATGGATTTCGGACCTCTCGAGGTCGCCCGCGACCAGGTAGCGCGAACCGAGGTTATTGCGCGCGGCCACGAACTGGGGATCGAGTTCGACGGCCTTCTCCAGGTGCCGGAGGGAACGCTCCCGATCGCCCGCTTCGAGTGCGCGGCCGGAACGTTCGTATTCCTTCCAGGCCTTCTTCGACGGTTTGTGACGCAGCCGCTGCAACGAGACAACCCCGCCGTGCTTCGCGGGCTGGTTTTGCCGCTGCAGGCGAAGGTTGAGCGGGCCGGTGTGGGCATTCACATTCACGATGTCGGTCCGCAGGACGCCTCCGCCCCGATTCAGGACGGTCACCTGATAGTTGCCGGCCGGAATTTCGCGGAACTCGAAATGGCCCCGCATGTCCACTGTGGTCTCACGAGCTGGCTCGTTCCGGTCGAGCGGCTTGATCTGGACCATGATGCTATTCAATTCCACGGCTTGGCTTGGCTGGTCGTACGCCACTTCGCCACGGAGACTCCCAGCCGCCGCGGAACCACCGCCGAGTTGAGCCAGGAGCGGGGCCACCATGAACGCTGTCGTGAATAAAAGACGAAAATAATGCACATTTCCTCCAAGGTGAATCGGATTCAGGAGTTCGATCAGAAAACCGTGACGATCAGGCCGCGAGCCACCGTCGAGGCACACCGCCTACCGGCCGGCCGCATTGGAAGGCGGCCGCGGCAAGAAGAATCACGATCCGCGCCGCGTGGCGCGTCCGCGATCTCCCTAGTCGCTAACAAACGAGGGGGTGTTAGAGTGACGACGGGGACGTTTTCGCTACTGAACTGACGGTGCCGGCTAGGACCTTCGAGTTTCCTGGCCCGGATTTGCTCCACGGTCCGTGCCAACGAGGGCCGCGGAATCGCCGCAGAAAACAGTGCGGGCAAGTCTCAGGCTAGCGGCAAGCGAACCAACCGGGGCGCAGGCTGTCTGCAAGCAATTGATTTCATGGCAAATATTTTCTTGCGGTGCCTGTGACCGGCCGAATGAGGCCGCATTCACTTTGAAAAATCGCATGGAAACCTCCTGATTCCGCATTAGGCCAGAGACGACTGAGGGCCTGATTGCCTCTGCTCGGAGGGTTCAGTTCGGCGGGGACGAAAGACCGGTAGCGGGGATGCCCAGCACCGGCTACAGGCAGCATAACGTAACGGTCGGAGCGGCGCCAATTCATTCTTTTGATCCCTCCGATTGCGGGCATTTTTGGGTCTCCGAAGTCTCCGTTCGAATCCAATCATAGGTGGTGCAAGTTACGGAGAAATGAGGCGCGGGTGAACTTTGCCTCACTGCTACAATCGGATTTTGGAGGTTTGAGTCTCAATGGCAGCCAGCAGCCGGCGGCGGACGGTACCGGTCGACATCGGTGGCGTCCTGGTCGGCGGAAACAACCCGGTCGTCGTGCAGTCGATGACCAACACCGACACGGTGGACGTGACGGCGACGGTAAACCAGGTGATGGAACTGGCGCGTGCCGGTTCGGAACTCGTTCGTATCACCGTCAATACCGAGGCGGCGGCCCAATCGGTGCCGAGAATCGTAGAAACGCTCGATAAATTCGGCGTGCGGACGCCGATCATCGGCGATTTTCACTACAACGGCCACATCTTGCTGAAGAAGTATCCCGAGTGCGCAAGGGCGCTGGCGAAGTACCGGATCAATCCCGGCAACGTCAACATCGGGAAAAAGCACGACGATAATTTCCGCACGATGATCGAAGCGGCCATCGAATACGATCGCCCGGTGCGCATCGGTGTCAACTGGGGATCGCTCGACCAAGCGTTGCTCACCCAGATGATGGACGAGAACTCGCGACTGGCCGAACCGCTCGACGCCCAGGACGTGACGATGAAGGCCATTGTGGTGAGTTGCCTGCGCTCGGCGGAAGCGGCCGAATCGTACGGCCTCGGTCGCGACAAGATCATCCTAAGCGCGAAGGTGAGCGGGGTGCAAGACCTCATCACGGTTTACCGCGATCTGGCCGCGCAGTGTGAATACCCGCTGCACCTGGGACTGACCGAGGCCGGTCTTGGCGCCAAGGGCATCGTCGCCACCACGGCCGCGCTGGCGGTGCTGCTCCAAGAGGGAATCGGCGACACGATCCGCGCCTCGCTGACGCCGCTGCCGAACGGCGACAGGACCGAGGAGGTGCTCGTCTGTCAGCAGATCCTCCAATCGATTGGGTTGCGCAGCTTCACGCCGCAAGTGACAGCCTGTCCGGGCTGTGGCCGGACCACCAGCACTTTCTTTCAAGATATGGCGGATCAGATCCAGACCTATTTACGCAAACAGATGCCGGTCTGGAAGGAGACTCGACCCGGTGTCGAAGAGTTGAAGGTCGCGGTGATGGGCTGCATCGTCAACGGCCCCGGCGAGTCTAAGCACGCCAACATCGGTATTTCGCTGCCCGGCACGTTTGAGGAGCCCAAGGCGCCGGTGTTTGTCGATGGCAAGATGTTGCGGACGCTGAAGGGCGACCGGATTGTGGACGAGTTCATCGAGATCCTCAATCAGTACGTGGAAGCTCGGTATACGCATGGCGAGGTGCTCCAACAGGTTTGAGGCTCCGGCCGGATTTCCGCCGGGCCGGTGTCCGCTTGGTAGAATCGGAGAGTCGGGAGGGGATGCCGCGACTTTTTTTGGCGCTGCGGTCCGGGGCGCGCGATCAGTTTAGTAGGAAGGTCCATCTATGAACGCTCCAGCGAATCAGTTTGTTGTCAGGGAGATGGAAGACCGGTCCGACGCTCCGCCAGCGGCGGGCTACCGCATTGTCAACCGGATTGTCGACTGGATCACGAGCGACCGTTTGGAGTTGCTCAATATAACGGAACGCGTCAACGAGATCGTTCGCAAGAGTGGCGTTCGCGATGGCTTGGTCCATCTCCAGTCGCTACACACCACCACCGCGCTCTTTCTCAACGAGTGGCAAGACGCTCTCCTCGACGATGTGCGGCGCTTTCTCGAGGAAGCGATCGCTCGCGACCGCTACTACCGCCACAACGATCCGGATCATTCGGACTGCGAGCGCCAGAACGCCGATTCGCACCTGCGCGGGATGATCATGGGCCAGACGCTGTGTCTGCAAGTCCGCAATGCCAAGGTGTTGCTGGGGACATGGCAGAGCATCATCCTGGCTGAGTTTGACGGCCCGCGTAGCCGTTCGGTGGCCGTCCAGGTGAGCGGCGTCTGACCGGCGCGCCGATCCCGTGACGATGGCTCGCTACTTCAGCGTCGCGCAGGCCGAGCGTCTTCTTCCCGCCGTCGAAGTCGAACTCCGTCAGGCGATCAGGCTCAAACAGGAGCATGCGGATGCCGAGCAGGATCTCCAGCGGTTTACGCAGCGCATCTCGATGATGGGCGGTGTCATGCTGGACCGCGCGGAACTCCTGAAGAGGCGGGCGCGGCTGGACGCCACGACAATGCGTCTGCGCGAGATCATCGAGGGCATTCAACAGCTTGGCGTCCAGATCAAGGACTTGGACATCGGGCTCATCGATTTCCCCACCCGGCTGCACGGGCGGGAAGTGCTCTTGTGCTGGCGTCTCGGCGAGACGGGAATCCGCTACTGGCACGGCTTGGAGGAGGGCTTCCGCGGACGCAAGGAGATTGACGAGGATTTCCTGGCCAATCATCGCGGCGACGCCGAGGTTTGACACTCTTCCGGCCGCCCCATTACACTACGAAGAGACGGAGGACTCGCACTCCCGCCTTAGGATGCTGCTGCCCAAAGAGTTTGTTGACTATCTCGCCCGGCAAATCGTCAAACGCCTGTCTCCGCAAATTATTGAAACGTCTAATCCTCACATAGCGGCTCAAGCGATCGGCGAAGTAATCACCGAGGAGCTGATGGTCGAGGATCGCCTGAACGACGAGGTCCGCGAGATCCTCAGCCAGTACAGCGATTACATGCGCCGCGAGGGCGTGAGCTACCAGGAAATGTTCCGCCGGATCAAGAACACCTTGATCCTGCAGCGGAAGGTGGTGCGAGCCGCGGGGCGCGACACCGGCGATTCGATGAAACTCTCGCGCGACAAGATCACCGATATCTCGCATAAACTGGTGGCGATGTTGCGCAAGTCGCGCGACTTTCGGTTGAAGCGCGACCAGAACGACGTGCGGCTCGAAATCGTTCGCGCCTTTACGGAGTTCCTTCAGGCTGAGGACAAAGTGGATCGCGCCGCCCGCAACAAGATCCGCACGATCAAGCGCGACATTCCCGAGGGGACCGAGGAATGGGGCATCCTACACAAGCGATACTATGCCGAAGAGTTGAGGAAATTCGGCATCGATCTCAGCGAATAACCTTCCCATCCATCCGAAAATGAGGCGCGCGCTGACGGTTGCCGGCAGTCTGAACATGGATTTTGTAGTCCATGTCGACCGCTGTCCCGCACCGGGCGAGACGCGGCTTGGGCGGGAGTTCCTCATGGCGCCAGGTGGCAAGGGCGCCAATCAGGCGTGCGCCGCCGGACGGTTGGCCCGCGGGATTGTGGTCCGGATGGCGGGCTGCACGGGATACGACCTTTTCGCCGATCAACTCCGCGCCAGTCTATCGGCGTGCGGTGTGCAAACCTCGTTGTTGCGCGCTTCGCGCTCGGCCGCCACTGGGGTAGCCCTGATCGCGGTGGCCGATGGCGGTCAGAACTCTATCGTCGTCGCTCCCGGCGCCAACCACCGGCTGCGACCCGATGATATGGAGCAGCTTCGCCCGGCCTTCTCCGAGTCGGCGTGGGTGCTCTTTCAGTTGGAGACGCCGCTGGCGACGGTGGCGGCCGGTTTGCGTCTGGCCCGTGAGTGCGGAGCGAAGACGATGCTGGATCCGGCGCCGGCCGCGCAACTCACGCCGGAGGTGATGGCGAGCGTGGACCTGCTCACCCCCAACGAGACCGAGGCGTACCAGTTACTTGGGGAAGAGCCCCGTCCACTGCCGGAAGCGGAGACAGGAGAGCTGGCCGAGCGGCTGCTCGCGCTCGGTCCCCGCGCGGTGGTGCTGAAGCTCGGCGGCCGTGGCTGTTACTGCTGCGGCGGCGGAGAAGAGATCGCTGCCGAGGCCTTTCCAGTCACGGCGATTGACACGACCGCAGCGGGCGACACCTTCAACGGCGCGCTGGCCGTTGCGCTGGCGGAAGGGCAGTCCATGCGCCACGCCCTTCGATTTGCCAACGCGGCGGCGGCGCTGTCGGTAACACGGGCCGGCGCACAGACCTCCATCCCATCGCGAGACGAAGTGGAGCTTCTGCTGGGGCGTTGAACTCGGACCAGTCTCTTCGGGAACGTCTCTCGCGGCAGAAAGCGGACCCTGGCGTCGCCAGGATTAGCGACGCGGCACGTTGAGAACGTGCGCCACGGTGTTTGAGAGCACTAAGCCGCGTGACTGAACTGACTAACTAGGCAAGGGCTTCGGTAGAGTAGGGCACAGGCGCGTTGCACTGCGCACGTTTCCTGCGCCCCCTCATCGAACCGGACGTGCGGTTTTCCCGCATCCGGCTCTCCGACCATCTTCTTCCGGCGGCATGCGCCGCAAGCCAGGTAGGTGGCTCACCCTCCCAACC
>CAYPUQ010000132.1:0-3530 GCA_964413655.1 uncultured Solibacteraceae bacterium
AATATCGGCGGCGCGTGTCGTGTGCCCGCCCTAAATCCGGGGCACCTCAACCTCAGCGCCTTTGCGCTCGGCCGACACGTAGCCGGCGTAAATGGCGAGGGTCGTATCGATCGCCAGGTCGAGGTCGCATTCGGGCACGCGGTTCTCCCGGATGCAGGCAACGAAGTCGCGCATCTCGTGGGACTGGCCGTTGGCCCAGCCGTGCTCCGGGTCGGCGGCCAGCCAGCCTTCGTTGGAGGTCACTTTCTCCACCAGATCCTGGCCGGCGAACTCCTTGTGGCTCGGGCTGTATAGCTCGACAACTTGCACCGGGCTGAGGCGGCACCGAGTGCGGTGGTTGTTGGCGAAGACCTCGATGTAATCGTAGATCCCGCCGAGCACGAGTTCGCAGGTGAGAATGTCGGCAACCATGCCGTCGTCGAAGACCACGTGGAGCAGCGCGTAGTCCTCGGTGTCCTTGTACTTCGTGCGGAGGAAGCCGCGGTCCTCGAACGCGGGGAGCTTCGTGATCGCGTGGGTGCGAGCCGAGACGGCAACGGGTCGAATCGGCGAACCGCGGCGCGCGAGGCCTTCCTTGCGCTTCAGGTACAGCACGCCGCCGAGCGGATGACAGCCTTTGCCGATCAGGGAACCGCCGCCCTGTTCGGCCCAGATGCCGTACACGGGCGAGTGCGAGCCGGAATGAGACTCCTCGGCCGTCATGCGGAGGATCTGTGCGCGCGTGGCTTCGAGGATTTCGCGCTCCTTCTGGACGGAAGGTGCATAGATGAAGTTCTCGGCGTAGCCGAGGACGACCCCGGCGCGGTGGACGGCGTCGCGGAGTTGGCCGCACTCCTCGACGACGGCGGCCAGCATCTCCTCCTTCGAGTGTTCCGCCGGCGAGCCATAGAACCCGGTGAACGGCTTCTCGACGATGATATGCTTGCCCGCTCCGGCGGCGGCGCGGATATAGCGGCCGTGCGAGGACGGCGGCGAGCAGATGTCGAGCGCGTCGATGTGCGGCAGCATGGCCTCGACGGAATCGTACGCGGGCACGCCGAACTCGCGTGCGAAGGCTTCGCGGCTTTCAGCCCGGGCCGACGTGACGCCGGCCGCGACGGCTGGCAGTCCACGAAGATTGCGGAAGTGGAACTTGGCGGCGAATCCGGCGCCGGCAATTCCGATGCGCAGCGGTTGGGTGGCGGTCATCCTATCCAGACTACGCGGTCGCGCAGGGCGATGAGAAGAGAAGAGGTAGGAGGCCGTCCGCTTGCGCGGGCGGCCTGGTGGTGGGATAACTGGTAGGTCTTTCCGGGGGCCGTCACGGGGTTCGTGATCGGCCTTCACTGAGTAATGCGGGAAATCGCCGGAAAATGGATCACTGGAGCGGCCCTCGCGCCACCCGCGATTCCACTGCCAACATCCCTATCCCCGCCCGGCCAATAGCGCTATAGTGAAAGCGGATTCCGGTGGCACGTGTACTGACGCTCCTGTTCTTGCTGGCTTCCACGCTTCAGGCGGAGGCGACGGGGAAGGTAATTGCGGTCAACGTCAACGGAATCGTCCATCCCATCACCGTCGAGATTCTCACCCACGCCCTCGAACAGGCCAAGGAAGAGAACGCCCCCCTGCTGCTCGTGCGGCTGAACACCCCCGGCGGGCTCATGGAGGCAACTCGCACGCTCTGCGAGAAGCTGACCAACGCTCCGATCCCGGTGGTCACCTACGTCACTCCGAGCGGCGGGCGCGCGGCATCGGCGGGCTTCTTCGTCCTCATGGCGGGCGACGTCGCGGCGATGGCCCCCGGCACCAATACCGGCGCGGCGTCGCCGATTCTGCTCGGCCAGCAAATGGACCCCGTGCTGCGCAAGAAACTCGAAAGCGATACGGCGGCGTGGCTTCGCAGCTTGGTGGGCCGCCGCGGGCGGAACGCCGAAATGGCCGAAAAAACTGTGTTCGATGCGCAGTCGTTCACGGAAAACGAGGCGCTCGAACACCGCCTGATCGAGATCATCGCGGCCTCGGACGCCGACCTGCTCTCCAAACTCGACGGCCGTGAGATCACACGCTTCGACGGTTCGAAGACAACGCTCGCGTTGGCGGGCGCGCAGATAGCGGATTACCAACTCAAGTTCCGCGAACGGCTGATGAGTGCCTTGGCCGATCCCAATATCTCGTTCCTGCTCCTCGTGCTTGGCGTGTTGGGCTTGTACATCGAGTTCTCCGCGCCCGGAACGATCGTACCCGGAGTGGCCGGCGCGATTCTGCTGTTGCTGGCGCTGTCTGCGCTGTCGGTGCTGCCCATCTACTGGGGCGGCGTGGCGCTGCTCGTGCTCGCCGTTGTGATGTTCGTGCTCGAGACTCAATTCGCTTCGCACGGAGTACTCGGCGTTGGAGGCGCCGTCGCTATGGTGCTTGGGGCAATCATGCTGATCGAAGGTCCGCCGGAGGTGCGCATCCGCCTGGCCACCGCGGTGGCGGTGACCCTGCCATTCGCGCTCATTACTTTCTTCCTCGTTTCGCTCGTGATTCGCGCGCGCAAGCACAAGGTCATGACCGGCTCGGCTGGCTTAGTGGGTGAAATCGGAGTGGCCCGGACCCCACTGGAACCGTCGGGCAAGATTTTCGTGCATGGCGAGTACTGGGACGCCGTCAGCACGGTGGCCGCGCCCGAGGGAACGCGCGTCCGCGTTCTCGCTATCGAGGGGCTGAGGCTCCACGTGGAGCCCGCCGATTCCAACACCGGAGGTTGACATGCTCAATGTTCCATTGATCGTGATCGTCATTCTCGTGCTCTACTTCGTGAGCTCGATCAAAATCCTCGCCGAGTACGAACGAGGCGTGATCTTCCGGTTGGGCCGCGTCCTGCCCAAGCCGAAGGGTCCCGGACTCATCTTCGTCTTTCATCCGATCGACCGCATGGTGCGGGTCTCGCTGCGCCTGGAGACGCTCGACGTGCCGCCGCAGGACGTCATCACCAAGGACAACGTCACCGTCAAGGTGAATGCGGTCCTGTTCTTCCGTGTCATCGATCCGATGCGCGCCATCCTCGAAGTCTCCAACTTCCTCTACACCACCTCGCAGCTTGCGCAGACCACCCTGCGCAGCATCCTCGGCGAAGCGGAACTCGACGTTCTGCTCGGCGAGCGCGAAAAGCTGAACATGCGGCTGCAGGGTGTCCTGGATCAGGACACCGACCCGTGGGGCATCAAGGTGGCCAAGGTCGAAGTGAAGGGGGTCGACCTCCCCGAACAGATGATCCGTGCCATTGCCCGTCAGGCCGAGGCCGAACGCGAACGCCGCGCTAAGATCATCCACGCCGACGGTGAATTCATGGCCGCGGAAAAACTGGCCCAGGCCGCCGAACGCATCCAAAAGGAGCCGGTTGCCATTCAACTGCGCTACCTGCAAACCCTCGTCGAAATCGGCGCCGAGAAGAACACCACGGTCGTCTTTCCATTGCCCATCGACATCTTCGCTTCGGTTACCAAGGCGCTGGACGCCTTCTCGAAGGAACACGCGCCGACTGAGCCCACGGAGGCTTGATGGCT
>CAYPUQ010000132.1:3630-8006 GCA_964413655.1 uncultured Solibacteraceae bacterium
CGCACTGGCTTTGATAGAATTTGGATCAAAGGTTCCAGTTTATTGACGACTACGCGCACCACCCTGTGGTTAACGGTCGCGGTGTTCATGCCTGCGGCGCCAGCCGCCGAGCCCCGCGAGTTCTTCGAGATGAAAGTGCGCCCGCTGCTGGCGCGCGAGTGCATGGCGTGTCATGGCCCGTCGAAGATGGGTGGCCTTGTGCTCGACTCTCGCGAGTCTCTGCTGAAGGGCGGCGTGAATGGGCCGGCGCTGGTCCCGGAGCGTCCGGACGAATCGCTGTTGATGCAGGTGGTCCGGCACACTCATGCGAAGTTGAAGATGCCGCCTGCGGGCAAGCTGCCCGACGCCGACATCGAGATCCTTGCCGAATGGGTTGCCGGCGGGGCATACTGGCCTCCGAGCGACGGGACGCCGATAAAGGACAAAGCGGCGGGGTTCGCCGTCACCCCCGAGCATCGCGCCTTCTGGTCCTTCCAGCCGGTCCGCAAACCCACAGCGCCGGCGGTACGCGACACGGCGTGGGCCGCTACCGCGATCGATGGATTCGTTCTCGCCAAGTTGGAAGAGAAGGGGCTCCGGCCGGGTAGGCCGGCCGACCGCCGGATCCTGATGCGCCGCGCTTACTACGACCTCATTGGCTTGCCTCCTACCCCCGAGGACGTGGACGCATTCCTGAGCGACCGTTCGCCGGACGCATTCGCCAAGGTGGTGGATCGCCTGCTCGCTTCGCCGCAGTACGGCGAGCGGTGGGGCCGTTATTGGCTGGATGTCGCCCGCTACTCGGACGACAAGTTGAATTCCACCCAGGACGAACCGCACCCCAACGCCTTCCGCTATCGCGACTGGGTCATCCAGTCTTTCAACGACGACATGCCATACAACGCCTTCCTGAAGGCGCAGATCGCCGGCGACGTTATGGAGACAGCCCACAAAGAGCGCTACGTGGCCGGTCTCGGATTCTTCGCGCTGAGTCCGGAGTTTCAGGACGACCGAGTCGACGCGCTGAGCCGCGGCATGTTGGGACTCACCGTCGCCTGCGCGCAGTGCCACGACCACAAGTTCGATCCCATCCCGACTCGCGATTACTACTCGCTGCTTGGCGTCTTTCGCAACACGAGGGCGGGTGAGTATCCGCTTGCGTCCGAGGAAGTGGTGAAGACCTACAAACGCCGGCAGGAGGACGTGAAGGAGCAGGAGAAGCGTCTTACCGACTACGCCGGCGCTCAGGCAGATCAGCTCGCCGAGATTCTGGCGGGCCAGACGGTTCGGTATCTGACGGCGGCCAAGCCGCTGGCGTTGGAGGAGGTAGAGCCTGCGCAGGACCGCATCACCGCCGCCGTTGCCAAAGAGCCGCTCGATGCCTCTACTCTTCAGCGCTGGGTCGAATACCTTCGCACAGAGTCGAAAGAGCACCCGTTCCTCAACGACTGGCGGAAGCCGTCCTTCGATCCGGCGGCGTTCCAAGCGAAACTCCTGGCTGTCCTGGAGCGGAGGAACGAGATCGAGCGCGAGAACATGATCCGGCTTGGCGGCAAGGACGATGCCAGGATCGTCCGCGTAGTCGAAGTGCTTTCGCTCGAACGCGACGATTATTTCCTTTGGCGCGACTTCTTCAACCCCACTCGTGTGGGCAAGCGCGATAGTGGCGTCCTCTACTACGCCGGCGAGAAGCTGGATCCGTACCTGACCGGCCCGTGGAAGGAGCATCTCCTTGCGCTACGCGCCGAACTCGACCGGCGCAAGAAGGCGGTACCCGAACGATATCCCTTCTATCAGATCATCGCCGATGTCCCTGAACCGAAGGATATTCAGATCGAGATTCGCGGCGACCGGACTAACCTCGGTGACATCGCGCCGCGACGGTTTCTCGAGATTCTCTGCGACGGCGAACCCGAACAGTTCCGCACCGGCAGCGGGCGGCTCGAACTGGCCGAGGCGGTGGCAAGCGACGGGAATCCGCTGACACCGCGCGTCATGGCGAACCGGATCTGGATGTATCATTTCGGCCGTGCGATTGTTCCGACGCCGGGCAACTTCGGTCAACTCGGCGAACGCCCTACCCATCCGGAGCTGCTTGACTACCTCGCCGCGCGATTTGTCGAATTGGGCTGGTCAATGAAGAAACTGCATCGCGAGATCATGTTGTCGAGGGTCTACCAATTGAGCGCGGAAAGCGTTGCGCGGAACCATTCGGTGGACCCCGACAACAAGCTGTTCTGGCGGGCAAACCGCCGCCGGCTCGATGTCGAGCCCCTGCGCGATACGCTGCTCTTTGTCTCTGGCGAACTCGACAAGACCCTTGGCGGACCGCCGGTGAAAGTCACGGAACCCTCCAATCTCAAGCGAACTGTTTACGGTTTCGTGAGCCGGCGCAAGTTGGACGGAACGCTCGCGCTGTTCGATTTCCCGAACCCGGTGTCCACCAGCGAGCAGCGGATTCACACGGCCACGCCACTTCAGCAGCTCTTTTTCCTGAACAGCGAATTCGTTCAGGCGCGGGCCGGGGCGCTCGCCGCCCGGCTTGAAAGCGCCGCACAGGACGATGCGGGCCGTGTTCGGGCTGCATATCGTCTGCTGTTCCAGCGGCCGGCCACAGCCGAGGAGGTTCGCGTTGCGCGCATGTATCTGCAATCGCCCGGCGGTTCCTGGCCGCGCTACGCGCAGGCCCTGTTGAGTTCCAATGAACTGGTGTTCGTGAACTGAGGAGGTGTGACGATGGAATACTCCCGACGCGACGTACTGCGGCAGATCGGCGCCGGATTCGGCGCGCTGGCGATGAACCGGATGCTGGCCGCCGATTCCCTTCTCGCGCCCCGCCAACCGCACTTCCCGGCAAAGGCCAAGCACGTCATTTTCCTGTTCCTCAACGGCGGTCCGTCGCAGGTGGATACGTTCGACCCGAAGCCGATGCTCACCAAGTACCACGGCACGCCGGCGCCGAGCGGCAACCTCAGAACGGAGCGGAAAACCGGCAACCTGCTGAAGTCCCCGTTCGAGTTTCACCGGTGCGGTAAGAGCGGCATCGAAGTGAGCGAGATTTTCTCGAAGCTCGGCGAACACTTCGACGATATCTGCGTCATCCGTTCGATGCATGTCGAACGGCCGAACCACGAGCCCTCACTGCTGATGCTCAACTGCGGCCACATGATGCCGGGCCACCCGGCCCTCGGCGCGTGGCTCACTTACGGGCTGGGAACGGAGAACCAGAACCTGCCCGGCTTTGTCGTGCTCTGTCCGGGGCTGCCGGTGATCGGGCCACAGCTCTGGTCGAATGCCTACCTGCCGGGAATTCACCAGGGCGTTCACCTGCCCAACAACGAGAGCGAGCCCGAAAAGCTCATCCAGCACCTGCGCAATAGGAACGTGGGTCCGGCGGAGCAGCGCGCGCAACTCGACCTGATGCACGCGCTGAACAAGCTGCACATGAGGCGCGACGGCCCCGACCCGCAACTGGAAGGGCGCATCCAGACGATGGAGGTCGCCTACCGGATGCAGTCCGAGGCGATGGATGCCTTCGACCTGACGAAGGAGCCGGAACACGTGCGCGAGCGCTACGGCAAGGGCGACTTCGCCCGCGGCTGCCTGCTGGCGCGACGGTTGGTGGAGCGCGGTGTGCGCATGGTGCAGGTCTACTACGGCAACAGCCAGCCGTGGGACAACCACGACGATATTCTGATTCACCGGAAGCTCGCCGGAACGTCCGATCAACCGATGGCGGCGATGCTAGCCGACCTCAAGGCGTCGGGCCTGCTCGACGAAACCATTGTGATCATCGGCGGCGAATTCGGCCGCACGCCGTCGGTGGAGGTGAGCGCGATTGCAAAGGTACATAACGGCCGCGATCACAACAATCACGGGTTCACGACGCTCGCCGCCGGCGGCGGCTTCAAGGGCGGCGTCACCTACGGCGCCACCGACGACTTCGGGTTTAAGGCCGTCGAGAAGCCCGTCCACCCGCACGACCTGCACGCGACGATCCTGCACCAGATGGGTTTCGACCACACCAAGCTGACCTATCGCCACAGCGGCCGCGACTTCCGCCTCACCGACGTTGCGGGTAACGTGCTAAATGAGATCCTGGCGTAGCGGCCCTACGCGCGCCAAGCCCGCGCCCGCGCCACGCCGCGGTTGAGCACTTCCAGCGCGGTATTCACGTCTTCGACAATTTGGAAGTCGTACATGCCGACGCAGATGAAGTCGGCGCCGTTCTCGAAGGCGTGGCGGAAGCCCACCTTTGGCTCAATCGCGCCCGCGGCAAGAATCTTGAAGGCGATCCACGGCTCGTCCAACTGGCGCATGTATTCCGCCGTAGCTTCGGGGTTTTCGCACCAGATGTTGTCGCACTCGGGCTGCGGCGCCGCCGACCAATAGTCGGT
>CAYPUQ010000132.1:8106-11067 GCA_964413655.1 uncultured Solibacteraceae bacterium
GTCCTTGCCTCCGCAGTCGGAGATGAATTGGATCCGCCCGCCATTGCGCCAGTAGTCATTGATGACCCCACAGAGCAAGGGGTTGGTAAGAACTGTATTGACGCCGCACGACTCGGCCAGCGAAAAGGTCTCGAAGATCTTTTCCCGATGGTGATACGCCTTGACGAGCTTCGACACGTAGATGAGGTCGCGCGCGTGCGCCCAGCCGCCGATGAGATTGCCGCCGAGGATCATCCGGCTCAAAGACAGGTTCCCGATGCGACCGTGCGGCAGCCGCCCCTTTAGTTCGGTGCGTGCCGCGAACCGGAACGTTTTTATCGTTGGGCTGCTCACGAACGTGTCGCGGCCGTGGCTCCGCCCGCGGAGGTTGACCTCCTCGAAACTCTGCCAACCGTGCTTCTTCACCACGGCCAGAACGAACGCGCCCAGGAAGGGAACCCCGGCCATGGCGCTGAGCGCGGCCCGCCGTGGAACTGGCGCTCGCCCCACGGCCGCCGCACCGCGCACAGGAGCGCCGCGGCGCCGGTTCAGCAGCGCCTGCAATCCCCACGACGACGCGGGGAAGGCGACGCTCACCGCGAGTGCGAAGAGTTCGACGAGGTTCTTGTTGACGATCAGGTAACTTCCTTCGCTCACTCCCGCGCCCGCCGGGGAAAACAGCGGCGGGTAGGCGAAGTAGTACATAGCGAGGAGGCCGATTCCCCCGAGCGCCGCCGGCCGGATCCACAGACCGAGCATCAGGCAGAGCCCAATCCCGATCAGTCCCCAGATGTTCAACAGGTCAACCACCGCGACAGCCGCATCGTGCGAGCCAAGCCAGTGAAACAATGGACCGAGAGGACCATTGCTCGACTTCAGGTATCCGGCGGAACTCCAGCCTGGCTGGAGTAGTTTGACCCAACCCTCGTAGAGGAAGTGCCAGCCGATCAGGATGCGGAGGAGCGCGAGCGGGATCTCGCGGCGTAACGGTTCGGTAGTCATGCGGGGAGGCCTCATAAATAAGATATCAGGATTCATTTATCAGGAAAAGACGAATCAACCCGGAGTCGGTCAAACTGGTTCTGTGAACCGCGCGATTCTTCCACTCCTCCTCCTGCTGCTCGCCGCCGCGGCGGCGGCCGAATGGCCCCAGTGGCGCGGCCCCAACCGCGACGGCAATGCCGCCGGGGCGGCGCGTTCCGCCTGGCCCGAGACATTACGACAGCGCTGGCGCATCGAAGTCGGCGAGGGACATTCCTCGCCGGTTTTCGGCGGCGGCCGGATTTACACGTTCGCCCGACGCGCCGGAAAAGAGGAGGTGTCAGCCATCGACCCGACTGGCGGCAAGGTGCTCTGGCGGCAGTCCTACGACGCGCCTTACACCATGAATCCAGCGGCGCGGTCGCACGGTGAAGGACCGAAATCGACCCCCGTCCTCGGCGGCGGCCGCTTATGCACGTTCGGAATCTCGGGCATCCTCGCGTGCTGGGACGGGGCTACGGGCAAGCAGCTTTGGCGGAAAGAATTCAACCGGCAGTACAAATCCACGTCGCCGCTGTACGGCACGGCGATGTCGCCAGTCATTGATGGCGGCCTGCTGATTCTCCACGCGGGCGGCCACGACTCCGGCGCCCTGACCGCGCTCGACGCGGCCACCGGCGCCGAAAAATGGCGCTGGGACGGCGATGGCCCCGGCTATGGGTCACCAGTCATCGCCACGTTGGGCGGCGTGAAGCAAGTGATCACCCAGTCGCAAGACAATGTCATCGCGGTGGACGCAGCATCCGGCAAACTGCTTTGGCAAATCCCGCTGAAGACCCCTTACACGCAAAACTCGGTGACCCCGCTCGTTGCCGGCGGCGTGGTCGTCCTTTCGGGTCTCGAATACGGCATCGCCGCCGTGCGTCCGGTTCGCAAGGGCGATGCCTGGACGCCGGAGCGGCTGTGGCAAGCGAGCGACGTCTCGCTCTATATGAACAGCCCGGTCTTGCATGGAACCATGTTGTACGGGTTCTCTCACCGCAACCGCGGGCAGTTGTTCGCTCTCGACCTGAACTCCGGTAAAGTCCTCTGGCGTGGCGAACCGCGGCAAGGCGAGAATGCGGCCCTCCTGCTCGCGGGCGAGCATCTGCTGGCGCTACAGACAGACGGTTCGCTGACTGTCTTCAGGGCGACGGTGAAGGGCCTGGAACAGGTGCGGCGCTATGAGGTCGCCTCCAGCGCGACGTGGGCGCATCCGGTTCCAGTCCCGGGCGGCATCCTGGTGAAGGACTTCGCCCACCTTACGCTCTGGGAGTGAGCGGCGAGCCTGGATCACGCTGTGATAAAGTCGGGCCAAATGAAGCTACAGTCCTTGCTCGTGCTGTCCGCCTTGGCCGCCAGCGCGGCCGACTTCGAGATCGTCGACCAGGCCGAGTTCCGCAAACTATTCCCCGCGAATGCCAAGGTCGAGCGCGTCGCCACCGGCCTTCAGTTCACCGAAGGACCCGTCTGGATGCCGGCCCGCGGCGGCGGTTTCCTGATCTTCAGCGATATCCCCGCCAACGAACTGAAGCGTTGGGACTCGCGCGGCGGCGTTCAGACCTTTCGCGCGCCCAGCAACAACGCCAACGGCAATACGCTCGACCGAGAAGGCCGCCTCGTCACGGCCGAGCACGGCGCCCACCGCGTCTCCCGAACCGAGAAGGACGGCACGGTGGTGAGCCTCGTCGAAACCTACGACGGAAAGAAGCTGAACTCGCCCAATGACGTGGTCGTGAAGTCCGACGGGACTATTTGGTTCACCGATCCCGACTACGGCCTGGCCGGCCGGCAGAAAGAGCAGTCCGCCAACCACGTCTTCCGCCTTGATGAAAAGACCCGAGCGCTCAGCGCCGTCGTGAGCGACTTCGACAAACCCAACGGACTAGTTTTCTCCCCCGACGAGAGCAAACTCTACATCGCCGACTCGGGCAAGCCGCGCCACATCCGTGTCTTCCCGGT
>CAYPUQ010000132.1:11167-13837 GCA_964413655.1 uncultured Solibacteraceae bacterium
GAATTCGCCAGACCGACCTCGAAACGGTCAGCCTGATCTCGTGGATGTTCCTCCACGGCACCGTCAGCATCTTGCTCAACTGCAAGAAACCAGAGGAGATGCCTGTCCAGCCCCAACTTGACGTCGTCGCCGAGTCTATTGAGCAGCTTGTTCGCGGCCTCCTACCCACGCCTGTCGCGTCCACCTAGAAAATCCGCTGTCACGAAAAATTCACTTGTATCCGGTGAACTATTGTCTTATGATGAACAGTGTTCATCAACAAATTGTACAGTACTGACAGTGAGGTGATCGAATGACACGATTAGCCTGGAAGAACCTGTTCCACGACAAAGTCCGGTTGGTAGTCACGCTCACCGGCATCGTCTTCGCTCTCGTGCTGATCATCGTTCAGTTCGGCCTGTTTCTCGGATTCACCGAAACCAGCGCGAACATTGTGGAGCGCTCCGGCGCCGACTTGTGGATCAGCGCCCCCGGCATCCCGCACGTTAACGGCGGCTCTCCGATGCCGGAGAAGCGCCGCTACAAGGCGCTGTCGGTTCCGGGGGTGGAGAAGGCCGAGCGCTACGCGCTGCAGTTCGTGAACTGGAAACTGCCGACGGGAGCCCAGGAGTCGGTCCAGATCGCCGGGTTCGAGTTGAGCGGTGGAATGGGCGGGCCTTGGGATCTGGTGGCCGGCAGCGTCGACGACCTTCGCGCCGAGGACACGGTGATCATTGACGAGTTGTACGCTCGTAAGCTGGGTGTTACCAGCCTCGGCCAGACCGTGGAGATCAATGGCCACCGGGCGCGTGTCGCGGGTTTCACGCGGGGCATCCGCTCATTTACCACCGCGCCGTACGTTTTCACGTCTTTCAAGAACGCCCAGAACTATGCTCGTCTGCAGCACGACGAGACTCTATTTCTGCTGGTGAGGGCCCGCGCCGGTGAGGACGTCGCCGTTCTGAAGCAGCGGCTGCTGGCCGCGATTCCCAATGTCGACGTCTTCACCAACGCCGAGATACACGCCAAGACGCGCGACTATTGGCTGTTCAACACCGGCGCCGGTGTGACGACGCTAATGGGTTCGATACTGGGCCTGCTGGTCGGCATTGTCGTCGTCGCCCAAACGATCTATGCCGCCACGGTGGACCACATCCGTGAGTTCGGCACGCTGAAGGCGATGGGCGCGAAGAACCGCTACATCTACCGCGTAATCATCGAGCAGGCCGTGCTGAGTGCGGGCATGGGATACGGCGTCGCCATCACAGTGGGCTGGTTCATTGTCCGCAACAGCGAACGCGGCGAGGCGGCGATTCTAATGCCTCCCGCGGTGGCCGCGGGCATTTTTGGGCTGGCGATACTAATGTGCGTCGCGGCTTCGGTGATCTCGATCCGGCAAGCAACCTCCATCGATCCGGCGATGGTCTTCCGCGGATAAGTGCAGGGAGGCAAAAAATGACACCTGTGATCTCCACCAGACGTCTCGGCAAAACGTACGGCGACGGCGCGACCGCGGTGCGCGCGCTCCATGGCGTCGATCTCGATGTCAAGCCCGGCGAGGTGCTCCTGTTGATGGGGCCCTCGGGCAGCGGTAAGACAACCCTGTTGTCGATCATGGGGTGCATTCTCAACGCCACCGAGGGCAGCCTCCAGGTGGACGGCCGCGAGATCGTCGGCCTGCCGGAGAGCAGACTCCCGGACATCCGCCTCGAACACTTCGGTTTCGTCTTTCAGGGCTTCAATCTGTTCCCTGCCCTGACCGCGCGCGAGAACGTTGAGATCGCCCTCGGACTGAAGGGAATCCGGAGTTCCGCGGCGCGAAAACAGGCGGCTGCATTGCTCGAACGCGTTGGTCTGGCGGACAAGCTGAACAGTTACCCGGCCGATATGAGCGGCGGGCAGAAGCAGCGTGTCGCGATCGCCCGCGCCCTCGCAGGCGACCCGCCGATTTTGCTCGCCGATGAGCCCACGGCGGCGCTGGACTCGACCAGCGGCCACACCGTGATGGAAATTTTGAGTTCGCTCGCGCGCGAACGCGACCGCGCGGTGGTGATTGTCACCCACGATTCCCGCGTGCTCGACTACGGCGACCGCATCGTGCATATCGCCGATGGCCGTATCGAGCGCGAGGAAGTCCCGGCGGCAATGGTCCTGCAATGAAAGGAAAGAAGGTCATGAAGAAGGCATACGCATTTCTGTTGGCGGCTGTTGCGGTTCTGGCGCTGGGCGCCTGGCGGATCGCTCCAGCCTTGTCCGAAACCCAGCCAGCCATGGCGCCCGCCGCGTCCGGGCCTGCGCCCGCCGTCATTGTCGCAGCCGGGCGTGTCGAGCCAGTCTCCGAGGAGATCACCATCGGCTCGGACCTGGACGGCAAGCTGCGCGCCGTGCCCGTCGAGGAAGGGCGGCACGTGCGCCGCGGCGAGGTGGTGGCGATCCTCGATAATGGCGATTTCGCCGCGCGGGTGGAGTTGGCGCGCGCCGCCGTCGCCGAGCGGGAGGCCGAACTCGACCGCCTGGTCAACGGCGCCCGTTTGGAAGAGCGCCGCGAGGCTCAGGCCGAGGTCCGGCGGGCCGAGGCCATCCTGGAGAACGCCCGGACGGAGCGCGGCCGCCGGCAGTCGCTGCTGGATCGCGGCGCCATCTCGCGGAGCGAATTCGATACAGTGGACCGCGAGTACCGGGTAGCAGCCG
>CAYPUQ010000133.1:0-13827 GCA_964413655.1 uncultured Solibacteraceae bacterium
GCAGCAGGCGAGCAGGAGGCTTTTCGCCCAACCTTCGCCGACCCTCCGATGCTAGAGTCGGCCCGTTCCCTTTCCGGCAGATCTCTTTGATCGCACGCCAGAGACTCGCCTTAGAGTCTCCGTGACCCTCGCCTATCGGCCCCCTGTCCGGAAGACCAATGCCAAGTACCGGGGAACCATGCTTGAATGGGGCTACTCGAAGATCGGGGAAAGCTTCGATCTTTTTCGAAGACGCTGCTCGACGGTCAATCCCGCCGCCACCGCCGAGGATGAAGAAGAGCTTGAGGATGAACCGATCGGCAATTGGAACTGGACGGTCAAGCAGCGCCTCCGCACCCGGGGAACCGTCCAGAAGGATTGGTTTGAAGCGCCCGCCTCGGATTTTGAGGATGAGATGTGTGTGATCGGACGTCGGGGCTGGTTGAGCAAGGAGCTGCAGGATGCAGGATTTGAACAATCCTTCACCGTGGCGATCTCGATCGATGTGGTTGGCGTGGCTGTTCCAATCCATGAACGGATTGAGGAGCTGATTCGTGTGCAGGTACCGATTGGAACCTGAGTCGAGTTGGACCATGGCGACTCTATTCCCGCGATGCCGCACGAGGTCATGGGCGGCTTCTTCAGCGCCGGTGGCCCGGTCCGTGGCCGATAAGCGGGTCGCCAACAAACTGCTCGCTCGACGGCGCAAGCCCTTCGCCAAGTCGTCTCGCCGGCAAATCGGCGAAAATTCGGGGAAAGTCCTCCTGCTCGCCTGCTGCATGCAGGAGGTCTCAGTGTTGAGGCCGCCGCGCCCGGTCAGGCTCCGATAGCTCGTCCAGAAGCGATCTCGCCTCTCGCAGGTCAGGCGTGTCGAGCCCCTCGGTGAACCAACCGTATACTTCCGCCACCAGCCGATGCGCGTCTTGCAGCCGGCCTTCATCTCGCCAGAATCGACCAAGGCTCAGTGCCGCCCGGAGCTCGAGCGACTTTGTCCGCTGACCACGAGCCACTTCGATGGCCCGATGGAAGGATGCTTCGGCCTCGGCACGGCGATTGACAGTGTCGGAGCAAAGCAACTCACCCCGGAGCCGGTGCAGCTCGGCTTCGCACCAACGCTCGTCCGTTTTCCGGACATCCGCGAATGCATCGTCCAGCGCTTGTAACGCTTCGTCGGAGTGGCCATTCCAACCGCAAGCTTCAGCCAGGAGGGCCCGATAATAGGACAAGCGCGCACCCGCCGTTGCTTGCAACACCTCGATGCCGCGGCGAATCTCCGCGATGCCTTCCTCTGAAGCACCTGCGGCTGCGCGGCTCCAACCCCGCAGCACCTCCGCCCACGCGAGATAGTATGGAAAACCGTGCTGGGTGCACAGGGTGATTGTGGCCTCCGCGACGGAATCGACGCGCTCGAGATCGCGACAGAACTGATGCAGCATCGCCGCGTACGCCAGAGTGATCACTCGACTGAAGGGGTGTGCCAGTTCGCCGGCGAGTCTCAGGGTCTCCTCCCTCAGTGTGTGAGCCTGATCAGGATACCCGGCATACCACAAGAAATGGGTCGCCCAGCTACGGGAAAACAGCCCCATGTCCACGCCAAAACTCGCGAGGTGGGACCGGTGCTGGCTCGGGTTGTAAAGGGCCTTGGCTTGGCGGAAGTGCCGAAATGTGGCGGCAGTGGCCTCGCCCAGATGGAAAGCGGTGCCGGCGAGTTCCATGTGCCCGAGTATCGTGTAGGCCGGATCCCGAAGCTTCTTCGCCAGTACGAGGACCTCCCTGCCAAGTGATTGCGTCTTGCGCATCTCAGCGCGGACGAAGGTCACGCAAATCATTCCCCAAAGCGTCTGAAGAAGACGTGGTTTGTCTCCGAGCTGTTGGCAAAGAGCCCCTGCCCGGACATAGACGCACTCCACTTCCTCGCGGCCCCAACCCTTCGTCGTCATCAGCAATCGGCCCAACAGGAGCAGGATTTCGAGCTCCCTCCGCAAGCGCTCGCGGCCCTCAGGGAGCGCCGCCAGCACTATCTGTGCGCGCTGGAGATGCCGAGAGGCTTCCGAGTACGCTGACCGTTCGAGAGCGTTCCGAGCAGCCTGCAAGAGGTGGGACAGCGCCCTGCGAGAATCGCGTCCCTGCTCGAAGTGCATGGCAAGCTCGGCGGCGACCGCAGCCAGCCTCTTGCGGTAAGCCCTTTCCAGGCGATCGCCAACTGCACGGTGAAGCCGCGCGCGCTGTTCCGGAGACATGCCCGCATACACCACTTCCTGGTACAAGGCGTGTCGGAAGCGATATCCGGCCGTCAGCGTTCCGTCCGGCCAAGTTGTGGCGCCGTCGGCGGTGAGAAACTGCCCCTCGCGAGCCCACGCCGCGCAAAGCGCTTCGATCCTCTCTTCCGGCAGGGCCGTCGCGGCCGCTAACGCAGCCACGGTGAACGTATCTCCCGCCACGCTGGCCGCCGATAGAATCGCCTGATCCTCTCCAGACAACAGCTCGAAGCGATGTTCAATGAACTGACGCACGCTGGCTGGAGTCATATTCGCCGTTGCAATCAGATCGGCGCCCTCCGGGTTTGGCCCGCGCAGCAGTTCATCAACGATGGCCGTCAGAAAGAGCGGGTGACCTCCGGTGCGACGACCCAGCACTTCGGCGAGCTCGTGCAGACTCGGAATGCTGCCCAAGCGCTGCGCGAGGTATTCCTGGACCGCGTTTCCGGAGAGATAATCGAGCACCAGATCACCACCTTGCGGCTGCTGCCGAAGCTCGGCGAGGAGACTTCGCAGTGCCGGATTATGGAGCAGAGCCTCCACCGGCCGATAGGTGCACAACACCAGAAGCCGTGCCGGATCCCGCCGCCGAACAGCGTAAGCAAGCCATTCCAGCGTCGCCGTATCGCTCCAGTGGAGATCTTCCAAAACCAGGATCAGCGGGCGCCGCGCCGTGAGAACCTCTACGGCATCTGCAAGCTCGCGAAGCATCCTTGCCGGAGTTACCGGCGCTAAAACTTCAAGCTTTTCACCTGATCCTAGCGACGGCAGGTGCGCCAACCAGCTTGGCGCATGTTCGCGGAGAACGGGAGTGATCGGTACGGCGGCATCACGGCCAAGCCGTCCGAGAGCTTCGAGAAGCGGCAGGTACGCTTCCCCGGCGCCATAATGCTCGATGCACTGCCCATGGCCGATGAGCCCGTCGCCTCGCTGCGCTGCACCGTAAGCGAACGCCTCCACCAGAGCGGTTTTCCCGATTCCCGCTTCACCGGCGATGAATGCGATCCGGCGTTTTCCTTCCTGCGCAGTCGCGTACCAATCCCCGAGCTGTGCCCACTCCTTTTCGCGCCCGACGAGCCGGAAGGAACCCTCTGGGGGAGTCGCGGCGGCTTGGGTTTCACTAACAGGTGCGATGAAGCGATACCCACGCCCGTGGACCGTCTCGATAAACCTCGGAACCCGCGCCTGATCGGCGAGAGCATGCCGGAGCTCAAGCATCGCCGTTGTCAGCACGGCGTCGGTAACAGACGTGTCCGGCCAGGCGCCCTCCAGAAGGTCATCTTTCGTGACGAGCTGCCCGGGCCGGCTCACCAGCAACTGAAGCACGGCGAGAGCCTTGTGACCCAGCCGGACGGGCTTGTCGCCATGCCACAGCCGCTCGTCCAGCACGTCGAGGCGGAAGGGTTCAAATCCGAAGTACCGTGCTTGCCGCATACTTACCCGTCTTCGGCTGCTCACAAATCGAGAGTCTCAGAACTTTCTCAGAACTTCTTTAGGACTCCGTTATGCACATGGCTGCATTATTGAGCAGCAGACATTGTCGCACATGCTGGCGACACGAGGTCCTGATGAATCAACCAAAATTGCCGTTTGTGCTGGAGCTGGTCGCGGCCGGATTCCTTGCAGCCGCTCAATCGAGTGCACCGGCACCCTCACTGCTCAACGCGCAAGAGGAAGCTCTTCAGTTAATGGCGAAGGGGCAATTTACTGGGGCCCGTCAGGTCGTCGCCCGCCTGATCGAGGATGCGGAACGTACGGGCTCCCCGCCTGTCTACCAGGCCGGACTCTGGCACCTTCTGGGCGTGGCGGAGAACAGGCTCGGCCGCTATGAACAAGCCGAAGCCGCCCTCAGCCGCGGAGTCCAACTTTGCGATCACAGCGAGCCTGCTGCGCCGGAACTCGCCATAGCACTCCTCGTAGAGTTAGGTGACGCCTATCTCAACCATGACCATCTCGACGACGCAAACGGAGTACTTCGTCGTGCAATGGGAATTGCCTCAAAGCAACTGCCGCCAGGCCACCCTCGGTTGGCTTCGGTCCAGCATAGCCTGGGTGTTCTGTTCTGGGTACAAGGAAAGTTGTCCAGCGCGGAAAAAGCGTTTCGCCTGTCGCTAGCAATCTTAGAGAGCAGCCTGGGATCTGACCACCCCGACGTCGCCGCTGCGTTAAGCAGTCTGGCAGGAATCCTGACCATGACTGCGCGACAGGCCGATGCGATTCCCCTGTTTGAACGAAGCAAAACAATCTGCGAGCGGGCTTACGGTCCCGTCCATCCCGACACGATCGGCGCAACATTTGCTCTCGGAGTTGCAGTATTGAAGTCCGCGCCTCTTAGGGCCGAATTGTTGCTGCGGCAAGCTATTGCGAATTGGCGCGTGTCTCAACCGGAGCGGCATCCGAACATGGTCAAGTTTCTGGGCGCTTTGGCAGATTCGCGCTGCGCACAGGGCGATTGTCGCGAAGCCGTGATTCTCAGCGAACAGGCCTTGCAGATGTCGAGGGATGTATTCGGTCCGGAGCATCCTCACGTGATTGCTCGGATGTATGACCACGCCCTGTTGCTTAAGAAAACTCGGAGACGCAAAGAAGCTGCCGCCCTGAAAAGAGAGGCTGATCGAATTCGCGCTCTGAGAGGATACAGCGAACCTGACCGTCACAGAATCGACATTCTAGCCCTTCGCGGCCGTTACTAAAGCATGGTGGAGATATGCATCTGAGCATTCCAGCCTTGGCACTCCTGCTTGGTGCCAACCCGATGATTGCTGGCACGCCCCTGATCAAGAGTACTGATGGCGGGCGGACATGGCTCGATATGGACCCCGGACCGGCGCACCAGGAAATCATTCAGCTTCAGATTAGCGGTTCCCGCCTTTATGTACTTACAGTCACGCGCACCGAGGCCCCGCCCCTCGATCGACTCGGTGATTTCAGCGTCCTCTCATCCTCGAATGGCGGGCAAACGAGCAGTGACGGAGGGGCAACGGTCAATGAGACTGAGAGCGCCGAAGAAGCCCTACGGCCTTTTAACAGATACCCTGCCTGGTGTTCTCCGAAGCCTGTTTCCTTAGGCGTACATCCAGCGTTGGCTGCGACCCTCTTCATGGCCTTCGATTGCAGCGGGGACTCCTTGGATCCTTTTCACGCATTCGTCCTGAGCCGGGACGGTGGTTTGAATTGGTTTGCCAACTCGTCGGTCGGATGGCTGAACACCCTTCCGGGTGGCGGTACGAGGAAGCCGGACCTGGCCGTCATCAGCCTTCTCGCCGATTCGGGTGAGCCATCGCTCGTGTACGCGGTAAACCGCGGGAGTGACGGCAAATTTCATTTCGCCAGAAGCAGCGATGAAGGCGATTCGTGGTCGGCGCCGCTACTGTACAATGTCGCGTCTGCTGCGTTACATCCGCGCGCCCCGGCCGTCTTACTCGCCAGCAAGCACGACAGTACTCTCTGGAAATCCAACGATCGTGCCGAGACATGGCAGCATCTCGGCAACTGGTTGCCGTTTGACCGGATGGTCTTCCACCCAGCGAAAGACGCTCTCATCCTGGCGCAAGCTCCCGCTATTCTGCACCAAGAAATCAACACCGGCGAAATTTTTAGGAGCCAGGACGGTGGAGCAACTTGGTCCGTGATCCCCACGGGAATGGATGGTTTCTCGTTCGTCTTTGATCCGAGCAATCCTGACACCATCTATGGAATCTCCGGAAGAAGGATGGAAATTCGGCTCCGTCCGCCGTACATACGGAACCTGGCCGGGGGATCAACGCTCGCTTCGGGCTCGCTTTTTTCCGTGTATGGCGAGGACTTGGCAGGGCGAGTGACGTTCAATGGCGTCGCGGCGGACTTGCTCTTCGTTTCGCGCCGGCAGATCAACGGGCGGGTTCCCGCTGGGCTCAAGCCGGGCGAGATTGTCGTCGAAGTGCTTCAGGAGCCTGCAGGTGCGCCAGCGATCGTGGACCGCCAGTCGATCATTCTCAGGCCTTCTCCGGCACCAGTGATCCTTCACGACTCACGGGGACCGCACCTGTACCACGCGGACAGCGGCCGCAGAATTACCGAATCCGATCCAGCCTCTGCCGGCGAGCAGATTGTCCTTTACTGTACCGGCCTTGACGAGGCCCAGGCATCGGCATTCGTGCAGTTTTGGCCCATCGAGCAGCCGAACGCGGCTCAACAAGTCATGTTCGTCGAGCCCGTTGTGGATCAGCCGGGCGTCTCTCGAGTGGGCATTGAAGTACCCGCAACTCTGAAGCCGGGTTCGCATGTGCTGCTTTTCTGGGGCGGCCGGAACTTCGCGCGGCTGGAGGTGCGCTGAGCGTATGGGTACCCGAGCGGCGTTCGCCACAGCCTGGTGTGTCATCATCCACGGCGTGCTCGCACTGGCGCAATCCCCGGGAGCGTTCGTCGCGACCGGGAACATGAGCACGCCCCGCGAGCTACATACAGCAACCTTGCTCAACAATGGCAAGGTCTTGATCGCCGGAGGCCGCACCCGCACCGGTCCCGGCGAGGGAATCATTGCGAGCGCTGAGCTGTACGACCCCACCACAGGGAGTTTCACGCCAACGGGCACCATGATCACACCCCGTCGCTCACACACGGCGACCTTGCTCCCCGATGGGAAGGTCTTGGTCGCCGGTGGTTATACCTCCGTTGCCAACCGATTCAGCGTTGGCAGGTTGGCCGGCGCCGAACTTTACGACCCTTCCACTGGAACCTTCACTCCCACCGGGAGCATGCTCACCACACACGCTTGCCACTCGGCCACGCTGCTCGCCAACGCCAAGGTTTTGATTGCAGGAGATTCTCAAGACGTGATTGGACACTCCGCGATCGCTGAACTCTATGAACCGGCGACCGGCACGTTCGCCGCTACCGGGACCCATGCCGACCCGAGGGCTGATTCTCCGCTGTGTCCCTGGACGGTCTTGCTCCCTGACGGAAAAGCGTTGATCGCATCAGGCTGCGACAGCGCCGAACTCTATGATCCCGCCGACGGCACGTTCCGCCCCACGGGCAGGTCGTCCTTGTGTACGAACAACGCGAGTACTGCGGTTCCGCTGCCGGACGGCCGAGTCCTGGCTGTCGGCAGCGAGAAGTTTGAAGGAGGCCCCGACAATAGGGCGCAGTTGTACGACCCATCCGGTGGCGCCTTTACTGACACCGGCGGCCTGATAACCGGCCGGTTTACTCTGACGGCAACAGCTCTCCCCGACGGAACGGCGCTGATTGCGGGTGCTCACGGTGGCCGTGCCACCAGCGAACTCTACGATCCGGTCAGTGGGTCGTTCCGGTTCGCTGGGGACTTGGTCAGTGCGAACCGCGATTTGTCAACAGCGACGCTATTGGCCGACGGCAGTGTTCTGATCGCCGGCGGTCCGGGCAACTCCAGCGCCGAACGCTATTGGCCTCGTTTCTTGACGCCGCCGCCGGTGTTGCTTTCCGTTTCCGGCGAGCTGGGTGCAATTCTGCATGCGGGGTCCAATCGCCTCGTATCCGCCACTGACCCGGCGAGCGCCGGCGAAGCCATCGAGGTTTACGCTACCGGCCTGATCGATGGGGGTGTCATCGCTCCCGAAGTGGCCATCGGCGGGCGGTTGGCTGAGGTCCTGTTTTTTGGCAAGGCTCCCGGATTCGCGGCGCTCAACCAAATCAACGTTCGCGTGCCGAGCGGCGTGAGTCCCGGACCGGCTGTACCCGTGCGCCTGACCTATCTCAGTCGCCCAAGCAATGAAGTCACGATCGGCGTGCAAGACCGGAGGTAAATGGAAATGAGAATACGAATCATTTGCATCGTTTTAGTCTTGTTCCTACGACACTCTGAACTGTTCGGGCAAGCCGCGTTCTTCCGGAGGGATATGCCCGTCGGTGACCGTCCCTCCACGGTGGTCGTCGGCGACTTCAATGGAGACTCGCGCCCGGATCTGGCCGTCAATAGTTTCCTTGGACTCTCCGTGCTTTTGAACACCGGCGGCGGCTCCTTCGCTCGCCCACTGACGATTCCTGCGGAAATACACCCGATGTTTGGGCCAACACCCGCGCAGTACACCCTTGCCGCAGATTTCAATCGTGACGGCCGTCTCGACCTGGTCGGAGCCGTCGATGCAACCGACCCGCCGTTGCGGCGGGTATTGCGTCTGCTGTTGGGTCGCGGCGATGGGACCTTCACGCAACGAGACATTGAAAGCGGACAGTTGGTAGTTGTGGGCACGGGAGACTTTAACGGCGACCGCATCCCTGACCTGGTGATAGAAGCCGAGATGTCTCTGATCGTGCTGCTAGGTAACGGGGAGGGCGCTTTCCAACGCGGCGCACGCATCTCGGCGTCTGGAAGTGGGGCACGAGTGGCAGACTTCAACAGGGATGGCCTAAGCGATGTTGCCACAAACCTCCCTCAAGGCGGGCTGACGGTCTGGCTCAACAGGGGTGACGGCACATTCCGGTTACCAGTCGAAACCTCCGATGCAGGGGCGGGGGTGGTTGGCGATTTCAATCGGGACGGTGTGCCGGACATGGCAACCGGCACTGAGGTGCTGTTGGGAAAAGGCGATGGCACGTTTCAGGCGATCCGTTACATTCCAAGCCGCAGAGGGTTTCCAATCCCCTTCGCCGCCGCGTATTTTGACGGCGACGGTCAAACGGACTTGATCGGTTGGTTGTACACCGAGGGGGAGCAGAACTACTTGTCGATCTTTAGAGGCCGCGGCGACGGGACCCTATCGCTGCCCGTGGACTTTGTTGTCGGCTGGCAGGCTACGGGTCAAGCTGCCGTCGACATGGACGGCGACGGCCGTCCGGAGGTGGTCACTTCGAATTTTCGGTCGAACACCGTGACGCTGCTCATGCCCAGAGCGGCTGGCGCGCCGAACCTCAATCGCGCAGTGTCGGCGGCGAGCGGCACAGCAACCGTTGCGCCGGAGTCGCTGGCAAGCCTCTTTGTGCCGACTGGCGCCGCTGCGACCGAAACCGCCGCGGCGCCCTATCCGATGCGGCTGGGCGGCGTCAGTTTGGAGGTTCGCGACAGCGCTGGAGCCACGCGGCCGGTGCCCCTGGTATTTGTTTCCCCGACGCAGATTAACTTCCAGGTTCCCGCCGGAACTGCCGTCGGAGAGGCGGCGCTGATTCTTACGAACGACCGGGGGTCAACCCCGGTGGGCGGCATGCAAGTGGATGCGGTGGCGCCCGCGCTGTTCATGGTTTTTCATCCCAACTCAACGCCCGCAGCGCTCGGTGTGCGAGTGGCAGCCGACGGGCAGCACACTCCGGTACCTGTGTTCAATTGTTTCGGTCCGCCAGGAGCGAACCCGGTCTCCTGCGGCCCGGCCACGATCCGGCTTGTTGGCGACCCGGTTTACGTGAGCTTCTACGCGACCGGTTTTCGTGGAGCAGACTCGTCCAATGTCACGGCCTCGATTAATGGCGTGCGGCTACCCATTGAATACGCGGGACCGCAGGGAACACCGGGGCTTGATCAGATCAACGTGCGTCTGCTGCCAGAAGCCGCCGGACCGCTTGCCTTTGTGACCATCGCAATCGATGGTGTCGTAGCCAATACGGCGCTGCTTCAACTTGTCCGTTGACCGGCTAACGGGGGTAGAAGTTATCAGAGTTTCTCAGAATTGCCTTAAGACTTCGCGGCGCCTTCGGCCGCATGATTCAGACTGAGTTTCATTCACGTGCGTGAGGAGAGATTCGATGAGGTCACGAAAAGTTATCACGTTGGCGGTGGTGGTTTGCCTGACGGCTGTCGCAGGGGAGCGGGCTGACAACGAGGCTCGCCGCGAGGAGGAACGCGCACTAGCTCATCTCGGATCGGTGGATCCGGCGCTGGTTGTTGCGTGGAATGGGCTGATCAATGAGATCGCCTTTGCCGAGGACCAGTTCTTAACCTTCAAGGGCGTTCGCGCTCACGCAATGATGCACATTGCCATGCATGACGCGCTGAATGCCGTGATACCGCTATACCGGCAATTCGCACTCCGCGACATTGAACTGTTCGCCCATCCGATCGCTGCCGCCGCACAAGCAGCCCACGACGTGGTCGTCTCGCAGTATCCGGGTCAGCAGGCAAGAGCGGACGCTGAGCTGGCGAGGTGGATTTCACCTTTGCCGGATGGACTGATCCGGGCGCGCGGGATCGCTCTCGGGCGGCGCAGCGCGGCAGCGATTTTGGCCACCCGAACCGGCGACCGATGGGACTTCCCAGGCACGTACATATTTTCAACCGGACCCGGAGCCTATCAGACCACGCCGCCGTTCAATGGATTCGTGCTGCAGCCCGGCTTTCGCTTCGCCGTCCCGTTCGGCCTTCGATCTCCAGCGCAATTTCGTCCGGAGCCTGCGCCGCGGCTGACGAGTCCGGAATACGCGATGGCATACAACGAAGTGAAGGACTTCGGGCGCGCAGACAGTGTGCGTCGCACAGCCGACCAAACTCTTTATGCGGTCTGGTGGATGGAGTTCGCCGAAGGATCGGTCAACCGGCTTGCGAGACAACTGGTGACCCAGCGAAGGTTACAACTGTGGCAGGCAGCCCGAATGTTCGCGCTGCTCAACATGAGTTTGTTCGACGCCTATCTCGCCGTTTGGGATTCCAAGTATGAGTACAACCACTGGCGCCCGTATACGGCGATCCGCGAGGCAGCTGGCGACGACAACCCCGACACGGCAGCGGAACCGAATTGGGAGCCGCTTCGGACTACTCCACCGTTCCCGGAATACGTGTCCGCCCACGCCGCTGGATGCGCAGGTTCATTCGAAACGCTGAAGAACACGTTAGGGGACCACGTTTCGTTCACGATGGCAACTACGACTGCAACGCCGCAGATGCCGACGCGATCGTTCAGCAGCTTCAGTGCAGCCGCGGCGGAGTGCGCGGACTCGCGCGTGCGGCTGGGCTGGCATTTCCGGTATGCTACCGATGCTGGGGTAGCGCTGGGCAGTGCGGTAGCTGATTGGCTAGATGAGAACCATCTCGAGTTTCGGGCAGCCTCTCGGCAGCGTTAGAATTAGGCTTCTGCAAAGGTAGAGGCGGACAACGATGCGGACGCGGTTCGGCATAGCCGCGGTGAGATTACGACATTTCAATCGGGAACGCCGTTCACGGTCCGCAATGGCATCGATCGAAACAACGGCGCAGTGCCAATGACCGACAGACCAGACATAGGCTATCCAGCGGCGCCCTTGCTCAGCCGCGCGGTGGTTGACGCGCGCCTGGCCGCCCAGCGCTGTGTGACCGGATTTCAGAATCCGGACACCGGTGCGTGCGCAATGCCTTCCGAGGTGCGCTGGGTCCAGGCTCCGGTGGGACTGTTGCCGAATGGCGCCACAGTCGGCCGCAATACTCTCCAGACCGGCGGCATCCATAATTTCGATGTCAGCGTCTTCAATTCATTTGCCTTCGCCGAGCGGAAGCGCCTGGAGTTTCGATGGGAGGCCCTAAATGCTTTCCATCATCCACAATTTGTGGAAGTCCCCGAGCGCGATGTCCTAGGAGCGCCGCCCGGGCGGTTTTTGAATCGCGATTTCACCAACAGCGGCATCCGCAGCATGTGGGTGCAGGTAAAGCTGGCTTTTTGAGGATCCATGCACGCTGAAACAGAACAGCGCCGACGCCCGAAGGAGGCCGACGTGAGCCAGCCAGACAGCCTTTCAATCCATCGCTCGTTCGTTCTCCGGCTCTATCCAAGCGCCGATCTGGAGGCCGCAGAAATTTCTGGCCGCATCGAGCATGTCGTCTCGGGAGAGACACAGGAGTTTCGCTCCGTCACCGACTTGCTGCATTCTATCGGCCAGTTGCTCCGGCGGGCCGGGCAGTAGAGTGGGCCGCGGTATGCGGGTCGCAACGATATCCGCTGGCCCGGCACTCATTGACGCAAGTGAGATCGAACAACTCCGTGTGAGCATGCGCGGCAGGTTGCTCATGCCCGGCGAGCCAGACTATGACAAGGCGCGCGTCGTTTTCAATGGAATGTTCGACCGGCGTCCCGCCCTGATCGCTCGCTGTCGCGGCGTGGCGGACGTCATCGATGCCGTTCGCTTTGCCCGACGGCATCGTCTGCTCACAGCGGTTCGCGCCGGCGGTCACAGCATAGCAGGCAATTCCACTTGCGATAGCGGCCTGGTGATCGACGTTTCGAACATGAACGGCGTCATCGTGGACCGTAAACGCCGCATTGCCCATGTCCAGGCCGGCGCGATGTGGGGCGACGTCGATCGAGAAACGCAGGCCTTCGGCCTCGCAACGCCGGGAGGCATCGTCTCCCATACCGGTGTCGCCGGCCTAACGTTGAATGGTGGCATTGGCTGGTTGCGAAACAAGTACGGTCTCACCTGTGACAACATGGTTTTAACTGAAGTGGTCACAGCCGACGGCGAAGTCCTCACGGCGAACGCTGAAGAGAACGCGGACCTCTTCTGGGCCCTTCGTGGTGGAGGCGGTAATTTCGGCATCGTGACATCCTTCGAGTTCGCGTTGCACCCCGTTGGACCGCTGGTCGCGGTAGTGTTCTCGTTCTATCCGATTGCCGCCACACGCGACGTATTGACGCGATGGCGCGAATGGGTCGCCTCTGCTCCGGACGAGGCAAGCACGGAGATCGTGACGTGGACCGCGCCCGTGTCGGAGAGCTTGCCGCCAGCGGTCCACGACCAAGCCGTGGTGATCGCTGCGGGGGTGTACGCCGGCGATGCGCAAGAGGGCTTGCATGTTTTACAGCCGCTCCGACAATTAGGTGAGCCCCTCGGCGAGATCGCAGGAGCGATCCCGTATCGAATCGTTCAGAGCGCCTTCGATGCCTCGCTCCCAAACACGGGCGAGGTGCTCGCTTACTGGAAATCGCTCTACCTGAACGAGCTAACCGACAGTGCGATCGAGATCATGGCCGACCGCGCACAGAACCGCAGGTCGCGGTCGACGATGGTTTTCGTGCAGCATCTCGGAGGCGTCGTGCGGCGCGTGCCTCCGAACGCCATGGCCTTCCCTACGCGTGACGCTGCCTACGTCATGAACTTCATGGGCGACTGGCGTGACCGGCGTGAAACGCCGCATCACATCGCATGGGTCCGAGAGGCCTGGAATCGCTTTGCGCCTCTTTCGACCGGCGCCGTTTATTTGAACTACGCCGGCCAGGAGGAAAACGATGCCGATGCGTTGGTGCGGTCGGCATTCGGTTCAAATTACGATCGGCTCGCACGGATCAAGAGGAAATACGACCCGACGAACTTCTTCCGACTCAACCAGAACATCAAGCCCGCATTGGCCGACGAATCCGATCAGCCCGCCGCGAACGCTGCTGAGACTTGAGCATGCAGGGAGAAGCGGGCGGTCCAGAGACTCCCGCAGTCGACGAACTGCGGTCAGGCCCATACGCCAGGATCGCCCAGGACGAGCGCGGCACTGGCTGCCGAGGGTGCGCTCGCAGCCGACGTTGGCGGGCTTCGCCCTGCGGGCGAAGACTGCGGTTAAGCGCCGCGCGGTGCGACCATCCGCTCCTCGCGCCCGTGAGTTCCGCCGCCTCGCTGCAGACCCCGTCTGTATCCGCCGCCACTTACGCCAGGATTGGCTACGACGGGCGCGGCACCGCCTGCC
>CAYPUQ010000134.1:0-13826 GCA_964413655.1 uncultured Solibacteraceae bacterium
CCGGGACCTCTTGCACCCCAAGCAAGCGCGCTAGCCAGGCTGCGCCACGGCCCGATACGTAATCTTCCTTATTCTACCGTACTGCCGCAGATCAGAAGCGAAATCGCAGGAGGAACCGGAACGTCCGGCCATCGTTGAGCGTATTGGTTATCCGAGCAAAGCTCGGCGAGGCCAGTTCGCGGCTCGGTTCGGCGAATTGCGGCGTGTTGAACAGGTTGATCGACTCCGCGCGAAATTCCAGCGCCTGCTCCGGCGAAAAGCGCCAAGTCCGCGCCAGCGCCGCGTTCACGTTGGCGATCTTGCCGCGCCGGAATGTGTTGCGTCCGATGTTGCCGCGTTCCTCCGTCGGGGCGATAAACGCAAACGCGGAACGCGGAAGCAATCGCTCGGAGCGGTCCGGATTGCCGATGGTGCGGCCGAGCACGGCGGGATCGACCACGTGGACCCGGTCGCCACCCTGCCCGTCGACGTTGCCGAAGCCGGGCGCGTCCGAACCCGCGTCCACCGAGAATGGCGTGCCGTTCTTCAGTAGAAGCACAGAAGACAGTGACCAGCCGCCGACAACCGCGCGGATCGCGCGGGCGGCACCAGTCAGTTCGGGAAAATCCCACACGCCGCGCAGCAGGCCGGCGTGGGTTTGGTCGAAGGAGCTACGGCCCTTCAAGTCCGCGTGAACCGCGTCCTCGGACTGGCTCCGGCCCAAGCGCGCATCGACACCCGAAAGCGTGCTCGTGTAGTCGTTACCGAGGTCGAGCGCCTTGCTGAACCAGTACGACACCTCGCCGCTGAACCGCCACCGCCGCGGTACGAGCAGTGTGACACGGCCGGCGTCGTAATAGCCGCGCGACGCGTTCAGCAAGCGGAACACCTCGAGACGCGTGGGGTCGGTTCGGCGCTGGTTAATCGTGCCCGTGGTCTGCGGAATTCCAGGTACCGGACGCGCCCGGTTGTCGAACCACATCTGAAACAGCTTGTGCGTGCGGCTCCCGACATAGGCAAGTTGAAGTTTCCACTCCCCAACGAACTCCGGCTCCCAACTGAAGTTGTACTGATGCGAGTATGGCGTCACCATGTCCGGCGAAACCAGAAAGTGGCCACTGCGAAAGTTGGGCGGCAGCGTGTCGATCATCAGCCCGCCCAACGGATTGGCGAGTGACGGCTGCCCGACGACCACGCGATAACTACCGGGCGGGCTGAGGCGAACCTGCCCGAACGTGGTCGCGAAGATCTCCCCGTAATGGATGCCATACGCGGAGCGGACCTGCCCGAGACGGCCTGGCAGGCGCCACGCGAACCCGAAGCGCGGCGCCAGATTGTTGCAGTCGCAGGGATACGGAATCGCGTCGGCGGAATTCACCTCTACCGGCGTCGTAACCGGCTCGTACCGCAAACCGTAGTCGATGGTGAAGTTCGGCTTTACGCGCCAGTGGCCGCCACCGTAGAAAGCGAACGTGAAGTGCCGATAGCCGCGCCAGGTATCGCCGAGCGCCTCTGTGTAGAGTGTCGGAGTCCCGTGGCGGAGGTTGGCAATGGCATCGCGGCCGAAGTCGTTCGAGAACGTGATGATGCCACGTTCGCCATCCTGATCTTTGCCGTTGTTCTGGTGCCGGATGACCTCGACGCCAAGGTCCCATGTGCGGTCGCCGCGAATGTGGCGGGTCTGAGCCCCATAGCGGAACCGGTTGGTGGCGCGAACAATGGGAATTGGAGGCGCGGGACCCAGCCCGGCGATGAAGTTGTTGAAGGAGGCCGTGGGGCCAACCGCGTTCGGTTCAGGGCGGATGAAAGTCGTGACACGGTCGAAGCCGGCCGTCAGTGCGGCGGATGTGAACGCGGAGAAGTCGCGCCGCCACGTCGCGCGCGCGGCATGCGAGTGCGTGTCGGTGTCGGGGTTCTGTCCCGCCACGAGTTGAAAGGCATCGACGTGTTGCGCGACGAGTTGGTAGGAGAGCGCCAACCGCGACCGGTCATTCAAGTCCAGGTCCCAGCGGGCGCCGGTGGAGTTGGTATCGACGAACTGCGGCGCGTTCGTGTTCAATGCACGAGGGTCGATGTCGGGACGGTTGGGCAGTTGCGCCGGATAGGCGGCGAGGAATCGCTCGACGATGGGCCGAACAGACGTCTCAGTGGTTAGCGGCGTCCGCTCGGACGGAAGCGGGACCAGGACGTTGCCGTTCACCTGACCACGCAGCTTCTGTTGGCGGCCGTCGATGCTGAAGTAACCAAGCCGGCCGGCCTTCGCCGCCACCTGCAGACCATAGTCGTTCTCGCGCGCCGGCTGCACGCCACCCACCTGAAAGAACGAGCGGGCACTGAGGATGCTGTTGTTGTGGGCGTACCAGAGGTTGCCCGTTACGCGGCTTGGCGCCGCCGACGGCGCGACGTGGATTGAGGCCGCCGGGCGGTTCCCAAACTCGGTGCTGAAGTAGCTCGTGTCGGCGCGAAACTCCGGAACAACCGTGGCCGTGGTTCCGAGGCGCACGTTCAGTTCCTTCACGGTATTGGTGTCGATGAGATTGAACTGAACATTCTCGTTGCGGCGGCTCTCCCCGGCATCGGTGTCGGTCTGGCCAAGGAGGTTGATCTGGCCTCGTTCGGGCGCGTTCACTACAGTGACCGCTTCGGTGGGCTTCGGCTCGTCCGCGGCGGCCGTCTCCTGGGCGGCTAGGCGGCCGGACAGAGCAATCAAAAAAATCAGTGGGAACGCGCGAATCAATTACTTCATCGTACCCGCGTCGCGCGCGCACTGGAGGCGCGACTGGGCGCGCTTCATGGAATTGATCGCGCGCGCCACATCCAACCCTTCGGGCGCCTTGTTCAGCAGTTCCTCCGCGCGCTTGAGCGCTTCTTCGGCCGCTTTCACGTCGATCTCGTCGGCCTTTTCCGCCGAGGTGGCGAGAACGCGGACGTGGTCCTGGCTGACCTGCACGAATCCGCCGGAAATGGTGAGGAAGCGGCGGTGTCCCTGCGCGACATAAGAGAGTTCGCCGATGCCAAGTTCGCTTAGTAGCGGGGCGTGGCCGGGCAGGATCCCCATGGCGCCATTGGCGCCGGGCACCTCGACTTCGGACACCTGCTCGCGCACCAGCAGGCGATCCGGCGTGGCGATTTCGAGTTGGATGGTGTCCGCCATGGCCGTTCGTCAGGACATCTTCCGGATCTGCTCGGCGCGCACGAGGACGTCGTCAATGGTGCCTTGCATATAGAAGGCCTGCTCCGGGATCTCGTCGTGCTTGCCTTCGCAGATTTCCTTGAACCCCTTGATGGTGTCGGGCAGTTTCACGTACCTTCCCTTGAAGCCGGTGAACTGCTCGGCCACGTGGAAGGGCTGCGATAGGAATCGCTGGATCTTGCGGGCGCGGGTGACAGTCAGTTTGTCGTCTTCGGACAACTCATCCATGCCAAGGATGGCGATGATGTCCTGAAGGTCCTTGAAGCGCTGCAGGATCTGTTTGACCTGCTGTGCCACGTCATAGTGCTCGTCGCCCACGACAAGCGGGTCGAGGATACGGGAAGTGGAAGTCAGCGGATCGACGGCCGGATAGATGCCAAGCGAGGCGATCTCGCGCGAGAGGTTGGTGGTGGCATCGAGGTGGGCGAACGTCGTGGCCGGCGCGGGATCGGTGTAATCGTCGGCGGGCACGTAAATGGCTTGCACCGAAGTGATGGATCCCTTTCGCGTCGAGGTGATGCGCTCCTGCAGGGCGCCCATTTCGCTGGCGAGGTTGGGTTGGTATCCGACGGCTGACGGCATGCGGCCGAGGAGGGCCGACACTTCAGAGCCGGCCTGCGTGAACCGGAAGATGTTGTCGATGAACAAGAGCACGTCCTGGCCCTCTTCATCGCGAAAATACTCGGCAACGGTCAGGCCCGAGAGGCCAACGCGCAGGCGCGCGCCAGGCGGTTCGGTCATCTGGCCGTAGATCAGCGCGACCTTGGATTTGTTGAAGTCCGACGGATCCAAAACGCCCGACTCCTGCATCTCGAGCCAAAGGTCGTTCCCCTCGCGAGTGCGCTCTCCGACACCGGCAAACACCGACACGCCGCCATGCTGGAGCGCAATGTTGTTGATCAGCTCCATGATGACGACGGTCTTTCCGACACCGGCGCCACCGAAGAGACCGATCTTGCCGCCCTTCAAATAGGGCTCGATAAGATCGACGACTTTGATGCCGGTTTCGAGCATCTGCTGCTCGGTGGACTGCTCTTCAAACGAAGGAGCGGGCCGGTGGATGGGATATCTTTTTTTGGCATTGACCGGTCCCATCTTGTCGATCGGCTCGCCGAGAACATTGAGCACACGGCCAAGAGTTTCCCTGCCGACGGGTACGCTGACTGGCCCGCCAAGACTGACCGCTCTCATTCCGCGGACGAGACCATCGGTCGGCTGGAGGGCTATCGCCCGCGCGCGGCCTTCGCCGAGATGCTGAGCGATCTCGCAGACGATATCGATGGGTTGGGGAACTTCGAAACCCTCGCTGGTAATGCGAACAGCCGTAAGGATGACGGGGATGTCACCCTCCTGAAACTGGATATCGACGGCCGGGCCGGACACCTGGATGACTCTTCCGGCGACATTTCCGTTGGTACTGGACATGGGTAACGGTTACTCCAAAGCGGCGGCGCCGCTCACAATTTCGATAATTTCCTTCGTGATACTGGCCTGGCGGACGCGGTTCATGTACAAGGTCAGCCGCTCGATCACGTCGGCGGCATTGGACGACGCGGCGTCCATGGCTGTCATGCGGGCCGCGTGCTCGGCGGCCGCGGATTCAAGAACCGCCTGGAGGATTTGAATCTCCACGACGCGCGGCAGCAGCGCTCCAAGCAGTTCCCCCGGCGGCTGTTCGAAGATGTAGTCGGCGCTGCTTGGCTTCACGGGAAGCTCGAACGGCAGGATTCTGGTCAAGATGACCTTCTGAGACAGTACACTCTTGAACTCGTTGTACAAGAGGTACACCGAATCGACCTCAGCCTTCCGATAGCGGTCAATGACCTTGCCGGCGATGGGTTGGACATCGGACCAGTTCGCCTGCTGGTAGATGCCGATGTGCTCGCCGCTGAGATTCTTCTCGCGGCGGCGGAAAAAATCGCGCCCTTTGCGCCCAATCGCTTCGATCTCCACGTCCCTTTCGGCGTGGTCCTCAAAAAACTGCTGCGCACTCTTCAGGATATTGGTGTTGAAGGCCCCGGCGAGGCCCCGGTCGGACGTGAGCAGCAAGAGTTGGACGCGCTTCTCCACCCGCTGCGCCAGCAGCGGGTGATCCTGTACATCCTCGATACCGGCCGCGGCCGCAGCAACGCCGCTCAGCATCTCGCGGAGGATGGCCGCGTAAGGGCGGGCGGAAATGACTCTGTCCTGGGAACGGCGCAGTTTGGCGGCCGAGACCATCTTCATGGCCTTGGTAATCTGCTGCGTATTCTTTACCGAGCGGATGCGCCGCCGGATGTCGATTAGGCTCGGCATGGTTTATTTAGCCGGCGTGTTCGGCTTTGAATCGCTCTTTGAACTCCTTGAGAGCGGCGTCGAGTTTGGCTTTCAGGTCGTCGCTTAGCGTTTTTTGCTCCCGGATTTCGGTGAGCAGTCCGGCGTGGGCGTTTTCGATGAAACGGTACAACTCGGATTCGAAGTTTCGAATGGCGCCGACCGGCAGGTCGTCGACATAGCCGTTCGTGCCCGCATAGATGATGAGCACCTGCTTCTCGATCGGAAGCGGTGAGAACTGACCTTGCTTCAGAATCTCAGTGAGCCGCGAGCCGCGGGCCAACTGCGCCTGGGAGGCTTTGTCGAGATCGGAGCCAAACTGGGCGAAAGCGGCCAGGGCGCGGTACTGGGCGAGGTCGAGACGAAGCGAGCCGGCGACCTGGCGCATCGCCTTGATCTGCGCGTTACCGCCAACACGGCTTACCGAGATACCGACATTGACGGCGGGGCGGATGTTGGCGTTAAACAGGTCGGCCTCAAGGTAAATCTGGCCGTCGGTGATGGAGATGACGTTCGTCGGGATGTAGGCCGAAACGTCTCCGGCCTGGGTCTCGATGAACGGCAGCGCGGTGAGCGAGCCACCGCTCTTCAGCTTCGCGGCTCGCTCCAGCAGCCGGCTGTGGAGATAGAAGACGTCGCCGGGAAACGCCTCGCGTCCCGGAGGACGGCGCAGCAGCAGCGAGATCTCGCGATAGGCGGCGGCGTGCTTGGAGAGATCGTCGTAAATGATGAGCGCGTGTTTATCGCCGTCGCGAAAGAACTCGCCCATCGCGCACCCGGCGTAAGGGGCGATGAACTGCATCGGCGCGGGATCGGAGGCGGTGGCGGCCACAACGATCGTGTAGTCCATGGCGCCGTAGTCCTCCAGCGTCTTGACCACCTGGGCGACTGTCGAGCGCTTCTGCCCTATGGCGACGTAGATACAAATGACGTCGCCGCCTTTCTGGTTGATGATCGTGTCGAGCGCGATAGTGGTTTTGCCCGTCTGCCGGTCGCCGATGATCAGTTCCCGCTGGCCGCGGCCGATCGGGATCATTGCGTCGATGGCCTTGATGCCGGTCTGGAGCGGCTCCTTGACTGGCTGCCGGTCGACGACACCGGGCGCAAGGCGCTCGATGGCCAGGAATTGACCGGTCGCGATGGGCCCCTTGCCGTCAATCGCTTCACCGAGCGCGTTCACAACGCGGCCGACCAACGCATCGCCGACAGGCACGGACATGATGCGGCCGGTACGGCGCACTTCATCGCCTTCCCGGATTGCTTCGTAGTCGCCGAGCACTACGGCGCCCACCTGATCCTCCTCCAGGTTCAAGGCGATGCCGGCCACGTTGTTGGGAAACTCGATCAGTTCGCCCGCCATCACGGCTTCCAACCCGTGAATTCGGGCGATGCCATCGCCGACGGAAATGACGGAGCCCACTTCAGCCACATTGATCGCCGCATCGTAGTTCTCGATTTCCTGGCGCAACACGCGCGCGATTTCGTCCGCTCGAATTTGAGCCATTGCTATTTTCTCGATTTCCTCTTCGGCGAGCCCTCACCACCTGCGTCAGCAGGAAGCCCGCCTTACCTTAATTTTTCGCGCAGGTGGTTCAACCGGCCACGGACGGAACCGTCGTAGACCCGGGAGCCGATACGTGCAAGCACACCGCCCACCAGCGACGGCTCGACGCCGTATTCGCACCGGACGTGCTTCGCGGCGGTCCGGCTCAATGCGCTTTCCAAGCGCTGCTTCTGTTCGGGAGTGAGTTCGACCGCGGAAGCGACCTCCACGCGAACCCGCCCCATGCGTTCATCGAAGACTGCTTCCACCGCGCGGGCCAGAGGACCCCGCAACAGAGCGGTCCGGCGGTGATCGATCAAAACGGAGATAAGGTTACGAGTCAGCCGCGACAGTCCCAATACTTCGGAGAGTCCCTCCACGACGGCGCGCTTTTGCACGGGCGGCACGGCCGGCGAGGCCAGCACGTTTCGCAGATCCGGCGACTCGACGAGCGCCGCTTCAAACCCGCGCAACTGCCCGAGAGCGTCTTGCGGCTGCATCGTGGGCTCGGCGAGAACGGCCTCGGCGAAGGCCGTTCCATAACGCGCGGCGATAGCGGACATGCTAGTTCATCGTCCTTTCCCGCTCGGGCAGGCGCTTCGCAAATCCCTCGATGAGCAGACTCTGATTGCCGGCGTCCATCCGGGCACGGATCTTCTCCTCGGCGAGCTTGATCGCCAACTCGGCAGCCCACGCGCGCAATTCCCCAGTGGCGGCGTTGACGGCGGCGGTAATCTCCTGCTCGGCGTTGGCCTGGATGCGGAGGACGACGCGCTGCGTCTCCCGCTCGATGCGGGCGGCTTCGTGTTCCATCTCCACCTTGGACTCGGCGCGCATCTCTTCGATTTCGACCGAGAGGTTAGCCAGTTTCCGCTCGATCCCGGCCGCGCGCGCGTCCGCTTCCTCGCGAATCCGGTTGGCATCCTCCAATTCGTAACGGATCTGGCGGCGGCGGGATTCGAAAAAGGGGTAACCCTTCTTGACAACCAAGAACCCCAAACCGGCGGCGAGGATGGCAAAGTTAGCCCATTTCCAGGCGTCAACGTTCTCGCCGCCCTCGGCGCCAAACAGCGGACCGGCCAGGCAGAGAAGCAACGGCGCGCCTGTAAGGAGCGACCTCAATTGTTCCTCCGTGACAGGATGGAACCAGCGATCTGCTCGGACAGAGATTCGCTTTCGACCTGGAGCAAAGTGCGCGCGCCGGCGCATTCCGTTTCGATCCGCGAGCGGCCTTCGCGGATCATAGAGTCGGCTTTGCGGCGCATTTCGGCGATGGAGTCCGTCTGCTTCCGCCGCCATGTCTGGCGTATCGCTTCCTGCTCCTTGTAGATCTCGTTCCGGGTGTGGCGCAGAGCCTCCTCGTATTCGGCGGCCTTCTGCTCCGCCTTCGCCAAGCTCTCCTCGGCCAGTTTACGAACTCCGTCCGTCGCGGCTCGCCGCGCTTCCATTGCGCGCTCAAGCGGTTGGAAGAGCGTCTTTTTCAGATAAAGGTGGAGGATGATGAGAAGAATCAGCGTAGGCAGAGATGTCAGAACAATCTCGCCGACGACGGCTAACATGGATTCCATGGGTTGTGCTGGGGACTGTCGCCGCGGACGACTAGCCAGACCTCAAATAACTGAAAGTAGCACAGCCAGCCGGAACGCGGCAACACACCACCTCGCGGTGCTTGCGGGCGCACGGTCGTGCGCCCAGCAGCCGGCGAGACCCCATTGCAAAACCCGGCCAGCGGAGTAGAGTAGGAGGCGGAGGGATGTGTATGTTGCACAACATCCATTCGCTCGTGAAAAAATACGCCGCGCCGGATACGGTCGCTTATGTGGCTTTGCTCTGCTCGGCGCTCCTGCCGGGCGTGATCGTGTTCGTCCTGTTCACGGTGCTGCTATAACGGCCGGCCGCCGGTCAGTCACCTTGGCTTGGCAGCGGCTCGGGACCGCCGAGAGCCGCCGCGCGGCGGGCATGTGCTTTTTCGGTGCGCTCTTCCAGGACGGTGTAGATCACCGGGATCAAAACAAGCGTGATCAGGGTGGAGCTCAGCAGGCCGCCAATCACGACGCGCGCCATCGGCTGCTGTAGCTCCGCGCCCTCGCCGAAGCCCAAGGCCATCGGGGTCAGACCCAGGACGGTCGTGGTAGTGGTCATCAGGACCGGCCGGAGCCGGCGGGAACCGGCTGCAATAACGGCATCCCACAAGGCGTAGCCATGATCACGGCGGAGCTGGTTTGTGTAATCGATCAGAATGATGGCGTTGTTGACGACGATGCCCGCCAACATGATGATGCCCAGAAAGGCCTGCATGTTGAAGGTGGTGCCCGTCAACACCAGCATGGTAATGACACCGATGGCCGCGAGGGGAATGGAGAACAAGATGATGAAGGGATCGCGCAACGATTCGAATTGGGCCGCCATCACCATGTAGACGAGCATGAGGGCCAGGATAGCCGCGAAAGTCAGCTCCTGGAACGCCTCCTGCTGTTCCTCGTACTCACCACCGTAGGTAAACTCGTATCCCGACGGACGGGCAATGGTGCGCAGAGTGGTATCGAGGTCGCGGACAACACTTCCGAGATCCCGGTCGCCGAGGGTACCCGACACGGTAATGATACGTTCCTGATCCAGGCGCTCGATAGAAACCGGTCCCTCTTGCCGCCGCATCCGGATTACGCTCTCCGCAGGAACGGGCTGGCCATTCAGGGTCAACAGCGGAATCTTGCCGACCTGGGAGAGGTCGAGCCGGTCCTGCTCTTTCAGGCGAACCAGGATATTAAACTCATCGCCCTGCTGGCGATACATGGAAGTACGGCGCCCGCCAACAGCGGTTTCCAGGGCGTCCGCGATGTCGGACACATTCAGCCCCATCGTGGCCGCTTTGAGACGATCCACCTGGACCAACATTTCAGGCATGCCAGGCTGCCGGCCCACTTGCACTTCCATCACCCCGGGCACGGCAGCCATCGCCTTTTCGACCTGGATGGCCAGATCCTGAAGAATCTCGATGTCGTAGCCGCGAACCGTGACGGCGAGCCGGTCCTCGCTGCTCGAGAAGCGCGACCCGCGAAACATACCGCTGCTGACGCGGGTCCGGATCGTCATGCCGGGTTGAATATTGAGCTGCGGCCGAATGGCCAGCGCGATCTCCTTGGCCGAACGGGAACGCTGATCCTGACCAACGAGCTGAATCCGGAGTTCGCCTTGGTGCTGGCCGCTGGAACGGAAGCCGCCACCGCCGCTTTCCACCATGATGTTTTCGGCCTCCGGCACCAAATCGCGAACGATTCGCGCCATCTCTTGCATGGTGGCATCCGTGACGGCGACGCGCGTACCCGGTTCCATCTCGACGTCGACCCGCACCTCCCCTTCGTCGGCTTCCGGTGTCAGCTCCACCCCGACCAGCGGGGCCATGAAGAGAGCGAGACCGAAGCAGGCGAGCGCGAAGGTGACAGTGATCATCCGGTTGTTCAGACACCACCGGACGAGACCGCCGTAGCGCTCGGCCAGGGCGTCCTGACCGCGCCCGAGCCAGTTCGCAACGATAGTAACTGGATTTCGGGGACTGCCCACGCTCCGGCGAAGGAAGCGCGAGCTCATCAAGGGCACAATGGTCAGCGCGACGATCAGCGAGCAGAGCAAGGAGAATGACACGACATAAGCGAGCTGCTGGAACGTGATCGACGAGACTCCGGACAGGAACACGATCGGGACGAAAACGGCAAGAGTCGTCAATGTGGAGGCAGTGATGGCGCCGGCCACTTCCTTGCTGCCATCGATAGCCGCCTGGATGCGGGACTTGCCGCCTTCGCGATGGCGGAAGATGTTCTCCAGCACGACAATGGCGTTGTCCACCAACATGCCGACGCCAAGAGCCAGTCCACCGAACGAAATTGTGTTCAGCGTGAAGCCGTAGAAGTACATCAGCGAGAACGTGGAGATCACCGAGATGGGGATCGCCACGCCGATGATCACGGTGCTCGACATGGAGCGCAGGAAGACGAGCAGGACGAGGATCGCCAGCAAAGCGCCCTGCATGGCGGAAGTCCTTACATTGCCGATCGCGGCGCGAATGAAGCTGGCGCTGTCCCCGGTGGAGCCGATCCGGATGTTCGGGTAGTCTTCGTGAATGCGTTCCACTTCCTTCCAGACCGCGTCGCTGACGGCGACGGTATTAGCGCCGGATTGCTTATTGACGAACAAGCGGACAGCGGGCCGGCTGTTCACGCTGACGAGCTGGCGCACCTCTTCGTGCCCGTCCTCGACATTGGCCACATCGCGCAGGTAAACCGGAATGCCACCGCGCGTGGCGACAACCAGGCTGCGAATCTCGTCGAGGTTGCGGTACTCGCCCTGGGTACGCAGCAGGACCTCAAAATCGCCCTCATTCACGGGGCCGACCGGACGGTTCAGGTTCTCCTGGCGGACAACGCGGACCACATCGGCCACCGAAAGCCCGAGCGAGCGCAACTTCGAGAGATCGAGCGCGACGTGAATCTCGCGCCGCAGGCCGCCGCGCACGGTAAATTGTGCGACGCCAGGCACGCGCTCCAGCCGGTATTGAAGCTGTTTCTCGACGAAGTGCCGCAGTTCCCGGCCGTCCATGTCCGCGGAGGACACGGTGAGGAACATGATCGGGAACTGTGAAATGTCGTACTTGTACATGATCGGCGGCGTCATGTCCTCCGGGAGCGACGCGCGCCGTCGATCGAGGCGGATGCGGAGTTCGTTAGCAGCCTCGTCGAGATTGGTACCGTGAGCGAAGTAGACCCGGATATTCGCGGATCCTTCCTGCGACGTGGAGGTGATTCGCTCGACACCGGGGGCGGAACTGAACGCCTCCTCCAGCGGCCGGGCGACGAGATTTTCCATCTCTTCCGGCGCAACGCCGAGATACTCGGCACGGATGCTGAGAGTCGGATAGACGATCTCCGGCATCAAGTCGACTGGCAGCCGCCAAAACGAGATGGCGCCGAGCAGGATGGCAATCAGGGTGGCCATCAGGACGGTGACTGGGCGCCGAATGGAAAACTGTGGAAGACTCATACTCGCGGGTTACCTCCCCACCGCCGATGCCATCGAGGAGTCGGCCTGCTCGCGTGGGAACCGGCGCGACTCCGGCTTATCGCTGGCGCCGTTCTTTTCCTTGGCTTCAGCGGCTCCGACGACCTGCACACGCATCCCGTCGCTGAGCAGCGTGACACCCTGGGTTACGACCGTCGTTCCCGGCGAAAGGTGAGCGGTCACCTCCACGTCCTGGCCTTGGCTGACCCCCGGTTCCACTTCGCGAAAGCGCGGCCGGTCGCCGTCGAGAACAAAGACACCGGACTGCTGGCCGCGATACACCAAGGCTTGGCGCGGGATCAGGACGGCATCGCGCATCGTGGCAAGGTCCAGGGTGAGGCGGGCGAACATTTCAGCTTTCAGGGCGTTGTTCCGGTTCGGAATTTCCACTTCGACCAGGGCCGATCTCGTGGCGGCATCGAGAACCGGGCTCACGCGGGCGACGAAGCCCGAAAAAACGTCGTCTCCAAATGCATCCACCCGCACCGTGGCCCGATTGCCCACGCGAAGCTTGGCGATCTCACGCTCGGGCACATTGGCCATGGTGACCATCGTCGACAGATTGACAACGCGAACGACCGGCGATTGCGGGCTGACGAGCGCGCCGACATCGACGTAGCGCTGGGCGATCTGACCGTTGATCGGCGCGTAAATTTTCAATTGCTCCAGCCGGATCTTCAGCTCATTGAACTCGGCGAGCGCTTGTTCGCCCTGGGCTTGAGTCAACTGAACCTGCGCCTGCACGACGCGGAACCCCGTCTGCTTGGATTCGTACTCCTGCCGGGAGATCAATCCGTCTTCCATTAACTGCCGGGCCCGTTCGAGGTCGGCCTTGGCGTTCGTCATCTCGGCATTGCGCTGTTCGAGAGTGGCGCGGACGACGGACTGGGTGGCCTCGGCGCGCCGGACCTGTTGCTGAAGCTCGAGATCCTCCAACTCGGCGATCAGATCGCCGCGCCGGACGAAGTCGCCAATGTTTACGCGGATCGCTTCCACGCGTCCGGTAATCTTCGTCGTGACGTCAACCTGTTCCTTCGGTTTGAGCGATCCGGTGATCACGATTTCTTCGCGCACCTGCCCCGTGCGAGCTTGGGCGACACCGACGCTAACGACACGGCCGGCCGCACCGGCACCGCCCTTCTTGCCGGCTCCTTTGGTTTCGGCGGCCTCCTTGGCTTGCCGGGCCTGCCAGACGCGGTAGCCCCCGAACCCGAATAGTCCGACCATCAACACCACAACCAGTATTCGCTTCAGCATAAGATTCCAGAATGAGGATATTAGGAAATTCGGGCTACCACAAGGGGGATGTTTTCCACCCGGCCCTAATGTCTAGGCGTCCCGAAAATGAAATAGGCTACAGGTCAGCCGACCTGGATGGACATTTAATGGGTTCGCTGTTGGTTCGTTCTTGGTTCGTTTTTCCTACTAACCATTTTATTTTCATCATCTTATCGGTTCGTTTGCTCATTTTTTTCTCTCTCTCCTCACGAACCACCTTTGCGCGCGAAGGTAGGGCAAAGATCGGGACGCTGTTCTCGGCGGCTTGACGTACCGTTCTCCGAAGCCATAGCGTAGCACTGGGACTTCCAGGACCTGGATACTGGGAAAGGCCGATCTCCCAGTATTCCATTTATTTTCATGTGTTTATGATAGTTCGAGTTGCTGTGAATGGAAATCGGGGAATCGAGGCACGTTCGGGAATTATCTGTAACTTACTGATTATATGGGTGATTGGTCTTCACCTTG
>CAYPUQ010000135.1:0-2745 GCA_964413655.1 uncultured Solibacteraceae bacterium
TCGCGGCGGACCTGCTGGGTAGCGAAGAACTCGTCTCGATCGTGCTCCACGACGTGGAGAGTTCGCCGCTCGGCGAGAAGGAGAAGGTGCTGTTCCGGTTCATCGACAAAGTGAATCGCGACTCGCCGCGCATTTCACCGGACGACATGCAGCCGCTATACGCCGCCGGCTGGACCGACGAGGCGATCTACTTTGCTATCACCGTCTGCGCCCTGTTCAACTTCTACAACCGGTGGATCGACGCCACCGGCGTTCACGCACTATCGGACGAAGCCCACCGGGAAGGCGGCAAGCGGATGGCTGCTCACGGGTACGTCCGGGAGTAGGCGGATCGGGTGGAGGCGCCCCTCGACACGTGGCGGCGCAATCCGGCGGCTGCTTCAGATGACCGCGATGCTAGAATGAGTATCGAATGCCGGACGCCATCCTCGGCTTGGAAGTCTCCGAAATTCATCAGTTTATCGGAAAAGATCTGCCCTCCTACCGGTCCCGGCAGGTCTATGAGGCGATCTATCGTCAAGGTGCGCGGGACTGGGACGACGTTACGGTCCTGCCGCGTGAGATTCGCCGGTCGCTGGCCGAAAGGGCGGTCATCGGATGGCCGGACGTGGCGGCGCGGTATGGGTCGGTGGACGGGACCGAGCGCTACCTGCTGGCACTCGCCGATGGTAAGACCGTCGAAGCCGTTCTGATGCCCGATCCGGGCCGGGACACAATCTGCATCTCGACGCAAGTCGGCTGTCCGGTGGACTGCAAGTTCTGCCTCACAGCGCTGCTTGGGCTGGAACGGAACCTGACCGCCGGTGAGATTGCCAGTCAAGTGCTGATGATCGCGCGCGAGCACCGCTTCGATCCACGGTCGTCGCAATTAAACGTCGTCATGATGGGCCAGGGCGAACCGTTAATGAACCTGCCGGCCGTTGTGAAGGCTACACGGCTGCTGGTGGACTCCAAGGGATTCGGCATGTCGGAACGGCGCATCACGCTTTCGACGTCGGGGATCATTCCGAAGATTGAAGAACTCGGGCGCGAGCCCGTGCGGCCGAAACTGGCCATCTCGCTGAACGCGTCCACCGAGGAGCAGCGGCAGGAGTTGATGCCGATCACACGCAAGTGGCATCTGAAGGATTTGATGGAGGCGTGCCGGAACTACCCGCTGCGGGCATGGGAGCGGCTGACATTCGAGTACGTGCTGCTGGCGGGCGTCAACGACACGGACGCCGATGCGCGGCGGGTAGTGAAACTGGTGGGGCAGTTGAAGTGCAAGGTGAACTTAATTGCGCTAAACCCTGGACCGGGAATACCGTTCGGAACACCGGTGCTAGAGCGCGTCGCGAGTTTTCAAGCCATCGTGCGGCGGGCCGTGCCGTGTTTCGTCCGGAAGCCCCGCGGGCGGGACATCTATGCGGCCTGTGGGCAGTTGAAGCGGATGGAAGGCGATTTAGTGGGGATTGGAGGCTGAGATGGCGGATTTGGAGAAGGCGACGCTTGGGGGTGGGTGCTTCTGGTGTCTGGAAGCGGTTTACGACGAGATGGAGGGGGTCGTCTCCGTGGAGTCCGGTTACATGGGGGGACACGTGGACAACCCAACGTACCGGGCGGTCTGCGAGGGAGGCACGGGTCATATCGAAGTGGTCCAGGTGACCTTCGATCCGGTCGTCACGCCGTACCGCGAGATTCTCGAGGTCTTCTTCGCCATTCACGATCCGACCACGCGGGATCAGCAGGGCAATGACGTGGGGCCGCAGTACCGGTCGGCGATCTTCTATCATTCCGCAGCGCAGCGGGGGGAGGCCGAGCGTGTAAGCCGGGAGGCGAACGATTCGGGTTTGTGGAGCCGTCCGGTAGTCACCGAAGTGCGGCCGGCCGAGGAATTTTGGATCGCCGAGGACTACCATCAGGAGTACTTCCGCAACAACTCATCCCAGCCGTATTGTCTGTTCGTTGTGTCGCCGAAGGTGGCGAAGTTCCGCGAGAAATTCGGCGCGAAAAGGAGGAAGACCGCGTAGGCGATGCGGATCGCGATTCTCTCCGACATTCACGACAACGTTTGGAAACTGGCAACGGCCCTTGAGAAGCTTCGTGGCGTGGATGCGCTCCTCTGTTGCGGCGATCTCTGTTCGCCGTTTGTGGTGCACCAGTTGGCGCGCGGATTTTCGGGGCCCATCGAGATCGTCTTCGGCAACAACGACGGCGACCTCTACCGCATCACGGCGAACGCCGCGAAGTATTCGCATGTGCGCGTCCACGGCGAGTTGTTCCGGGGCGAGTTCGACGGAAGAAGTTCGCGATGAACCACTACGACGGTATCGGGCGGGCGATCGCGACCTCGGGCGAGTATGACGTCGTCTGCTTCGGGCACAACCACATCTACGAGGTGGGCCAAAAAGGTCCAACGCTGATCGTCAACCCGGGCCCGATCATGGGCGCGGCAATCGGCGCCGACGGCTCCTGGCGGGACGTGGCGTCAACCTGGGTGGTCTACGACACGGGATCGGGGACGGCTGAGCGGTTTGAGGCGGTTTGACCAGTGAACGGGGAAGCGGGCGGGACGTTCCTCTTGAACGCACGGTAAGTAAGCACTGATGAACCGCACCGCGATGTTCCCCGGCGGCCGACGCTCGGCGCCAGCCGCCTGGGACTGAAGGGTCTACATCAACGAGGTCGGGCGGCGAGTCCAGGTCTTGCCCTTCTCCGCCGCGATGGACTCCATGTCCTTCACATAGGCTGTGGCCTGCGTCAGAA
>CAYPUQ010000135.1:2845-13744 GCA_964413655.1 uncultured Solibacteraceae bacterium
AGGATGTCGACACCCGGAACCGCTGCGATCTCGGCGATGTTCTCGATGCAGGAGGCGGTCTCGACCTGCAGCGCGACGATGATGTTGTTGTTGGCGTTGCCCACGTAGCCGAGCAACCCGGCCTTGTTCGTGCTTCTCTGAGGGAAGTACACCGAGCGCGTTCCCGTGGTGGGGTAGCGGGCGCAACTCACCGCCTGCCGGGCTTCCTCGGCGCTGTTGATGTAAGGGATGAGGACACCGTCGGCGCCTAGGTCGAGCGCTTGCTGGATGCCGGCGCGATCACTGTAGCCGGCGACGCGGACCATCGACTTCGCGCCGCCGCTGGCGACCGCGCATATCATCGCCGAGAGCTTCTCGTAGCCCATCGGGCCGTGCTGCGTGTCTATCAGAAGCCAGTCGTAGCCGCTGTGAGCCAACTGCTCCACGACCGTCGGGCTATGCGAGTTGATGAAGAGTCCCATCTTGGGGGCTCCCTCGCGCAACTGCTTCTTGAATTCCGCACCACTGAGGGAGGAATTGGTCATATCGGGGTTGTTCTCCTGTGTTGGGTTGGCTGCTATTGATTTCGCGTGAAGCGGCAGCGAACTGTATCAGGGTAGCGCATGAAGGCCCTCCCCACCCTCGGGTGGCTACAATTGGGTATGCGAAAAGCCGTCCCCCTGGTGCTTGCGATGGGTCTGTTCTTTTCCGCCGGGGCGTCCGAAGCGCCGAAGAAAATTTTCCCTTACGAGTACGATCAACACGACTTCCCGAACGGGCTCCGCCTGATCACCGTACCCACGGAGTTTCCGAACGTAGTGGCGCTGTACACGGTTGTGCAGACGGGGTCGCGCAACGAGGTTGAGCCGGGGAAGAGCGGGTTCGCACATTTCTTCGAGCACATGATGTTTCGCGGCACCAAGCGCTTTCCGCCGGAAAGGTACGAGGAGATGCTGAAGCGGGCCGGGGCGGACAGCAACGCCTATACGAGCGCCGATCTTACCGCTTACCACATCGTTTTCTCGAAGGAAGATTTGGAAGACATGCTGATGATCGAGGCCGACCGTTTCCAGAACCTCGACTATAGCGAAGCCGCCTTTCGGACCGAGGCGCTGGCAGTGCTCGGCGAATACAACAAGAACAGCGCTTCGCCGGTGAGCCGGATTTTCGAGACGCTCCAGAACAAGGCGTTCGACAAGCACACCTACAAGCACACGACCATGGGCTTCCTGGCCGACATCCAGGACATGCCGAACCAGTTCGAATACAGCAAGGAGTTCTTCGGGCGCTGGTACCGGCCGGAGTACACGACGGTCCTGGTAGCCGGCGACGTCGATCCGGCTAACGTGCGGACACTCGTGGCCAAGTATTGGGGGAACTGGAAGCGCGGCGAGTACAAAGCCGAGGTTCCGGTTGAGCCGCCGCAGAACGGAGCGCGCAGCGCGCACATCGACTGGCCTTCGCCGACGCTGCCGTGGCTGACCGTGGCGTTCAAGGCGCCGGCTTACACCGACGCGAACAAGGAATCGGCCGCGCTCGACCTACTGTCGTTCCTCGCACTCAGCGACTTTTCGCCCCTCTACCGGAAACTGGTCATCGAGGAGCAGAAGGTGGATGCTCTGTACGGCGGTTACCCGGATCGAGTGGACCCGTACCTCTTCTACGCGATGGCTCGGGTGAAGAAGCAGGCGGACATGGAATCGGTCCGCGAAGACATACTGAACGCACTGAACGGCTTCAAGGATACGCCGATCGACGCGGACCGTCTTCGCCAGGTGAAGAGCCACCTGCGCTACCAGGTTTCGCTTCAGATGGATACCAGCGCGGCGATTGCCGCGCGGCTGGCCAATTACATCGCGCTGCGCCGCACGCCGGAGACCATGAACCGGCTGTACGAGATCTACGATCAAGTCACCCCCGAGGACATCCGTGCCGCCGCAAGAAAGTACCTCGTAGAGCAAGGCCGCACGATTGTCACGCTTTCCGGCGGTGCGCAGTGAAGGCGGCTGCGCTGGCGATGATGGCGGTCACGATCGGCCCGGCTGCGGCGATGGAGGTGGTGGCGCTGCCGGCGAAATCGCCGATGGTCAACTTCAATGTCGTCTTTCGCGCGGGCGCGGCGTTGGACCCGGCGGGCAAGGAAGGTCTTGCCGCGCTCACCGCGCATATGCTCGGCCGCGGCGGTACGCGCGAGATGACCTACCAGCAGTTGGTCGACGCGATGTTTCCCATGGCGGCGCGGGTTGATTTTCAGGTAGACAAGGAGATGACTTCCTTCCGCGCTTCCACGCACATCGACAATCTGGACCGGTTCTATGATCTGTTCCGCGCGATGCTGCTCGAACCCGGCTGGCGCGAAGACGATCTGAAGCGGAACCGCGACATGCAGATCAACTTCCTGCGCGTGACGCTTCGGGGAAACAACGACGAAGAACTTGGCAAGGAAGTGCTGTACAACGCCATCTACGACGGCCACCCGTACGGGCACCACAGTTCGGGCAAGGTGAGCGCGCTTCAGACTCTGACACTTGACGATCTGAAGGGGTTTTACAGGGCCAACTACACCCTGTCCAACGTGATCCTCGGCCTGGCCGGCGGCTATCCGCCGGAGTTCCTGGATCGCGTGCGCAAGGACTTTGCGAAACTGCCCGAGGGCAGGCGGGCGCCGCCGAAGCTCCCAGCGCCGAAGAAGATCGAGGGCCTGAATGTCACAATCGTCGACAAGGAAACGCGCAGCGTCGCTGTTTCGTTCGGGTTCCCAATCGCCGTGACCCGGGGCAACCCGGACTTCCTGCCGCTTCTCGTGATGCAGTCCTACTTCGGCCAGCACCGCAACAGCGGCGGCCGGCTGTTTCAGCGCATCCGCGAGATCCGCGGCTTGAACTACGGCGATTATGTCTATATCGAGTACTTCCCAAACGGCATGTTCCAGTTTCAGCCGGATCCCAATCTGGCGCGGCGGCAGCAGGTTTTCCAGGTCTGGATTCGCCCGCTCGAAACACCGACCGCCCATTTCGGGCTGCGGCTTGCGCTGTTTGAACTCGACCGATTGCTGAAGACCGGCCTCACAACGGAGGAGTTCGAACGTACCCGGTTGTTTCTGTCGAAGAACGTCAACCTGCTGACTGCCTCCAAGCCGGCGGAACTCGGCTATGCCATCGACAGCAAGTGGTATGGCATCGGCGAGTTCAACGGTTACGTCAAGCAAGGGCTGGCGCGCCTGACAGTGGACGCAGTGAACCGCGCCATCCGCAAACACCTGCGGACGTCGAACATGTACATCGTCCTGATCGCCAAGGACGGCGAGGAGTGGAAGAACAAGCTGCTCGCCGGCGAGCCATCGCCGATGATTTACAATGCGCCGAAGCCGGACGACCTGCTGGAAGAGGACAAGATTGTCGAAAAGTGGCTGATTCCGCTGAAGCCCGAAAACGTGCGCGTTGTTCCGGTGGCTGGGGTCTTCGAATAGCGCCGCTCACTCGGACGCCCGGCGACGGTGTTCGCGAAGGATCGCGGCCGCGATTGCCAGCCAGATGACGACCATGCCGAGGGTCACCATCGCGTACCCGCTCACCGACAGCCCGATTAGCGTTCCACCGAAGACGATGCCGGCTTGAAGCATGTCGCCTGCGCGCACGAAGAACGTGTCGATTGCCGCTTTCGCCTTGTACTTCGCTTCGCGGCTGGTGGTAAGGAACAGCGCGTGGCGGACAGTGTTGTTCAGCGAATAGTCGGTCGAGTTCTCCAGAATCTTCGCAATCTTCACGATCGACAGCAACGGCAGAAAAGCGATGAACCCATAGCCGCCGAAGGCGATCACGGGCAGGATGAAAAGCGCCGCCCGCACGCCAATCCATTTGAAAATGCGCGACACCAGGAAAGTCTGGATCAGGAACCCGAGCAGGTTGACCCAACTGAAGAAGTCGCCGTAGAACTCGCCGATGATGTTCTTCTGCTCGGCTTCGGTCGCCGCCATCGCCGCCGACTGTTCCGTCACGAGCCGGCCGAGGATATACTCGCCGGTCGTGTTCACGCAGTTGAGAAGGAACACGAGCAGCGCGATCAGCAGCAGATACCGGCTGCCGATCACTAGTCGAAACCCGCCGCTCTTCGACAGCGGTTGCTCCGCCTCGCGCCGCACGGCAACGGTGGCCCGTCGCGACTCCCGCCGGTGGACGGCCACGGTGAGCGCTATGCAGGCGCCCAGCACCGCGCCCGACAGTGCCATGAGCTGGTACGGACCGGTAGCCCGGAAGATCGCCGAGGCAAACACCGAGCCCACCCATGCGCCGGTCGAAGCTCCGATACCGATGATCGGGAACAGCCGCTTGCCCTTTTCCTCGGAATACAGGTCATTGGCAAAGGCCCAGAACTGCGCCACCGCCAGCATGTTGAAGATGCCGAGCCACAGGTAATACGGAACGCCGACCTTCGCGCCCGCCTGGCCCAGAGCGAAGAATATCGCCAGGTTGGAAATGAAGAACAGCAGCACGAAGCTGATGAGCTTCACGCGATTGACCCGCGAGGCGATCCAGCCGTAGGCCGGCACCACCACCAGAAACAGCAGCGCCTGCCCGGCCGACGCGTAGCTCTTGACCTCGGCGCCAGCTTCGGCGAGGATCAATGCCTCGCGCACGGTCTTCAGCACGTAGTAAGCGCCGAGAAGCAGAAAAACGTTGAGCGCGAGCAACATCGCCGTGAGGCCCTCGCCGGCCTCCACACGGCTTGAAACGGAGAGAATTCGGTCGAGGAACGAACGCGAGGGCGTGAGGGTTTGATCGGAGGTCGCCATGCGGGCGGGACTCCTTATTCTAGCTGGAAGTTGTCGCCGCGAGACGGGATGACTGTTTCAATTCCGTAACGCTCGCGAATCGCCTCGGCCAGCGGTTCGGCTTGCGAGATCTCGCCATGGACCAGGAAGACGGTCTTCAGGGTCTTGGTCAATGGTTTCATCCAGTGGAGCAGTTCCTCGCGGTCGGCGTGACCGCTCAACTCGTTCATCGTGGCCACCTCGGCGCGGAGGGGCGTGGGGTCGCCGAAGACCGGGACTTCCGGGTGCCGGTCGACGATTTTGCGGCCAAGCGTATATTCGGCCTGGAAACCGACGATGAGGACTGTGTTGCGGGGATCGGAAATGTTATTGCGCAGGTGGTGAAGGATCCGGCCGGCCTCGCACATGCCCGAGGCCGAGATGATGATGCACGGTCCGCGTAACTCGTTGAGCGCCTTCGATTCATTGACGTCGCGCACGTAGCGCAGCCGCCGGAACCCAAGCGGTTCCGCTCCTTCGAACAAGTAGCGTGCTGCTTCACTGTTGTAACACTCCGGATGGCGGCGGTAGACCTCGGTCGCATCGAGGGCCAGCGGGCTGTCGACGAAGATGGGGATGTTCGGAATCGCCGACTGTTCGGCCAACTGATGGAGGAGCAGGACGAGTTGCTGGGTGCGGCCCACGGCGAAGGCCGGAACAATGATACGGCCCCCGCGGCCGGCAGTCCGGTTGATGATGCCGGCCAGCTTGTTCAGAATCACCTCATCATGCTTGTGCAGCCGGTTGCCGTAAGTGCTTTCCATCACAAGGTAGTCGGCGTGCGGCAGTGTCTCCGGATCGCGGATGATCGGCAGGTTCTTGCGGCCGATGTCGCCGCTGAAGGCAACGAGCACCGGACGGCGGCTCTTTCCGTCCGCAGTAGGCGGCGTGTAGGTAATCAGCATCGCCGCCGACCCCAGCAGATGGCCGGCGTCGTAGTACTCAACCTGGAGACGGTCCCCCACGGCGAACGGGGCGTGGTAGGCGGCCGGCTGGAACTGCGGCAGTACCTTTTCGGCGTCGGCGATGGTGTAGAGCGGCTCGATATCGTGATTCGTGTTCCGGCCGTCCTCAAGCAGCTTGCGCCGGTAGCGGCGCTTGTTGACGAAGGCAGCATCCCTTTCCTGGATGTGGGCCGAATCCTTCAGCATCGAGTTGCAGAGATCTACCGTCGCCGGGGTGGCGTAGATCGGACCGTCGAATCCATTCTTGCCGAGGGACGGCAGGTTGCCGCTGTGGTCGATATGGGCGTGCGAGAGGAGGACGGCACGCACCGACGCCCCTGGAAATGGCAGCTTCGTATTGCGCTTCCAGGACTCCTCGCGCCGTCCCTGGTACAACCCGCAGTCGAGTAATACCCGGCCGTCGCCGGCGGCCAACTCGTGCATGGAGCCGGTGACGGTGCGCACGGCGCCCCAGAATGTGATCTTCATCTGGTCCAGTGTAGCGGGCGGGCGCTCCCGGCGCGCGGACCGCGCTGCCTTAAGGGAAAAAGGGTGCCGTTCTAATGGCAACACCGAATTTCCGGCAGCCCGTCCGGAACCCCATAATCAAGGAAAAGAAAGGGAGAGGAGTTCCATGAACACTTTCTACAACCATATGCTGCTGCGCTTCTGGCGGGACCGGGCGGGCCAGGACCTGATTGAATACGCCCTGATGGCCGGGTTCGTGGCCGTCGCCGTCGGTGCGGTTTTTCCTACGACCATTGTTCCCTCGATGGGGCAGATCTGGGAAAAGGTATCGCAATACCTGGCCCAGGCCGCGGGTACCTGAAGGCCGGGGCGTCCGGAAAGGCCGGCTCAGGCCGTGCTCGCCGCCAGCGGCTTTCCACGCTGTGCGCTCCGATCATCCGCGCAGAGAGCTCTTGACCGGCCCATCGCCACGTGATACTCGCTATACGTGGGGAGTATCGCTGTGCTGGAATTGAAACGGCCACGACCGACGCGTGGCGCGCCGGTTCGAGTTTGCGTGGGGATTGTTGGCTGCTTACTTCTCGGCGGCGCTGTTTTCCCGGCGGACGTAAGTGTTTCTCCATTCCAAACCATCGACCTGCGCAGCGCGGATTCTTCGGAGCCTCTCGACATCCGCCGCGTCGATGCCATCCGCGTGGCGGGCGGACGTTTGCATGCGCTGGCTCGATTGGGTCCGCAAGGGCGCCACCACATCGTTCGATTGTCCGCGAGCGGCCAGGACGCGACCGCCGTATCGCTGGACGAGAACGCCGTACGGAACTGGTTCGACATCGACACCAACGGCGACTACTACGTTGGCAGGACGCATAAGCCAACCAGTTCGCACGCGCTCCAGCACGACTTGATCCGCGTTCGTCTCGACACACGTAACGGCGTAGCTAAGGAGGTTATCCGGACGAGCGCCTTTTTGAGCGGGTTCGCGCTTCGCGGTAACGACGTCGTGTATGGAACGGCTGACGGCGGCCTGTTTCAGGCGCCGGACGCAGAACTGGGCCGAATCGATGCCATCCCCATGTTCACCCATTTTCGCTTTCGCTCCGACGGCGTCTTGGTTATGGTCGAAGGCGCCACGGGGCGAGTTCGAATCGTGAACTGGCAAACGCCGAACTTCGTCCAGACCGAGTTCGACTTGGAAACCGATGAACTCAATGCCTTGCGCGCCCGGAACGCAAGCCGCCCGGATGCGGCGCAAGCACTCCTGATCGGCTCAATGTCGGTTGCGGAGGACGGCCACGTGTTCCTGAACCTGGCTTCAGGCGTTCGCCGCAGCCAGGGAGCCGTAGTCTTCGAACTGGACGAAGCGGGTTCCACGGCGCGGCGTTGGATTTGCCAGTTGCCTTCGCGTCCGGAGGACGTCAGCGCCCACAATCCGACCGGAGCGATGGCTCCCGCGCATATCGAAACCGGCGGCGGTGTTCTCTATATCGGCGACTATCGGGGACTGGTGGCGAAGTACAGGCTGATGTAGGGCTACACTACCGCGCGTACCTTCCTCGGCCGGTAATCCTCGGCGCCCCGCAGCGAAACCACTTTGCACATCTCAAACAGCCGCGACCGTGCGCGGACCCCGATCCGCTCCGACAAATAGTGCCGTGCCACTACGTCGCCCGCCGCGCCCGACGGAATCGCCGAATCGCCTGCTTCGGGGTCGCGCAGGTTGGTGGTCGCGATTATGGGTTTGTTGTGATTGCAGCGGTATGTGATTAGCGCCGTGATCGTGTCTTCGACCCAGTCGGTCACGCGCTGAGCGCCGAGGTCGTCCAGCAGCAGCACTTCGCACTCCAGCGCCCGCTGGTACGCCTCCCGCGACGCCATCCCGGAACCGGCGTCGAATCCGGCGCGCATGCTTTCGAGCAGGCCCTGATAGTCGCAGAACAGGCCCTCGAACCCTCGCTCGATCAATCGCCGCAATACCCCAACCGCCAAGTGCGTTTTGCCCGTGCCCGGGTCGCCGACGAACAGCAGTCCGGGCTTCTGTAAACCCGCCGGAAACTCCCTCGCGTACGAGCGGGCTGTGGTGAAGGCCTTCTGGACGATTCCAGCCGACACCGGGTTGCCCACCTGAACGGAAAAGTTCTCAAACGAGGCGTTCCGGTACAGCGGCGGAATCTGCGCCGAGATCAGTGCCCGCGCCGATCGTCCGCGCGCGACACACTCGCAGCGCTGGGCGGCCTCGATGCCGTCCCGTTCGACGATCTTAAATCCGGTGCCGCCGCAGATTTCGCATACCGCCGGTTCATCCATGGCGTTCACCATTATCGGCGAAGCGGCGACAATATCTCCATGGGCTTCGCTCTTTGGATCGATGGCGACGTGGCCTGTGCCACCGGCACCCATGAATACCGCCCGATGGGCGTCGCCGTCATTGCTCGCACCGGCGTCTTCAGCCCGCTGGATTTCCGCCCCGTGCGGCGCACCCCACCTCGCTCCAGCCAATCTTTCCGCGGCCTGTTCGCGTCGCTTGGCGACCTAAATCGCTTCCTCGTCAAAACCCGTTCACAGCAACTCAAAAAAAATCTTCGGAAGTCGATTCGACGTTTAGAATCAATCGTGTAAGTTCATAATTTCGCCCGTTTTCCCAAACCCGCGAGAACGGATTCGAGGGTATGGCCGCTAAAATCGGGGTGCGATCAGAAATGTCGCTGCCGGCGGACGGCGGGTCGCGCCGTCCGAGTCCCCAGGCAGCCTTCCCAGGAGTCTTTCATGAACCCGACGCTTACCGTGGCCCTTGGTGTGTCCACACCTGCCGATATGTTGCCTCACGGCGAATTAGTTTGGGAAACGCATACTTCCCTCCGCTGGAGCGCATCGACACGATATGAACTCAACTTCCACGCCCTCCGCGAAACTCCCGGCGGGCACTTGCGCGGCGCGCTGGGTGCTTGCGTCGACCCGCAAATCGCAGCTACACTCGACCTCCGCGCCGCCGGGCCAATGCGGACAACGGTACGCCTCAATGAGGACGGCCGGCTTCGCGTGCGCATCACGCGTGTCGCCGATGCCGAGCGCGACACGGGAGTCGGCATTGGCGTCATCGCGCGGGCCGAATTGCCGTCCGGGACGAGTTGCAATCGCGTCCTCACTTCGCTCATCGACGCGAACGGCGGCGATCAACGGATAATCGAGGCGCTCGAAGGCCTCGCGGCCTACGAGAAACTGGCGCCGGAAACACAGGAGGCCTTCGCGGATGTGTTCGGCGAAATCGCGACCGACCTCGACCTCGCCGTGGTTCGCTCGCAACTCGATCCGCTGCGACGGATCGGCGACGCCATCCTTGCCCGCGCTTCCGAAGCGCTCGAGAGAAAGTGCGGCGTGGCCGTGGCAACCCACTACGCCCGGGCTACCCGGGAGGAAGCCTTGCTCGAATGCTCATTTGCGTTCACTCCCGAAGGCCTGGACTTGTACCGGTCCGGCCTCGCTGGCGACTTTTCAAGTGTATCCGCGGCTGGCGCCGCCAACGGCTCCGATGCCACCATCGATGCCGGCGTGTTCACGGCAGCCGTCGCCCCAAAGACCACGCTGGAACTGCACCTGCCCTTCCTGGACGGGCGGCAATGGCAGAGCAAACTCGACATCCTGGCTCACTCCGGGGTTCGAACCGGCGCCGATGGCCAACTCATGGTCTGCCACACCGGCGCCAGTACGGCCACCGCCGCCAACGCCCATCAAGGCGCGCTGATGATCGGCGGAGCCGTGCTGCTGCACGGCTCCAGCCGCAAGAGTGAGTATCATCTCAGTCACACCGATGAGCGCGCCATGCCGGCCCGGCGCGCGTTGTACGATCTCGACCCGATGCTATCCCTTTATGGCTTTGACCCGGCGGCCCGTCAATGGCTTCAGGAAGCCGCCGCCGCCACGCCCGACCGCCAGATCGTCGTCGACTGTACGCTCCGCATTCCGGGCGAGATGGCAACCTGTTGGCTCGACGTTCCCGACGAGCGGCGCCAGGCATTCCTGCAACGGTTCGTACGCGTCTCCGGCGCGATCCAGCGCGCGATGCGCTTCTGGCTACCCTACGTCTACTTTCAGGATGGACGGCGCTACGAAACACTCGGCGCCGCCTATCCCATGCTGATCTACCAGTCGACGCGCCCCAATGCCGGCGATTACCGCAACAGCTACAACTACGACGCGATCGACTCGAAGAGCATGCACACCGCCTGGTGGCACGCGAAGAACTTCCTACCGGGCGTGCTCCAACGAGTGCATACGATGCTGCTTGCCGGCGGGAACCGGCAGCTTGCCGACTACTACTTTCCGGTCCGCGCCAATGCCATCATCTCGACCGTGCAGCGCCGGCCGCACCCGCTCCGTTCGCTGCTCATGGCGGACAACTTCTTCGTGGAGGAGCTTATCCGGCTTGGGAACCGCGCTTGCGAACTACGGAAGTCCCTCGACAAGCGGGTCGACAGATTGCCCAAGCACCTCGGTGCGTTCTCCGCCCGGTTCGTCAAGGCGTTTCACACCAAACTGCGGAATCTCTATGGCGGGGAATCGTTTCTCGGCTTCGGATCTCTGATCCTGGTGGAGGCCACGCGCGCTCTGCATGAGATCACCGAGGCACGCGACAACCTCACCATCACAAAGCCGTATACTCCCGTCCAGGCCCTGCTTCGCCTGCGGCCCGCCGGCGCCGAA
>CAYPUQ010000136.1:0-13666 GCA_964413655.1 uncultured Solibacteraceae bacterium
CCTCCTCACACCCTACGACCCCACCATCGCCGAACAACTCCAGGCCGGACAGGACTTCATGAAACGGTATCGCGACACCTTCAAGGCCCTCGCTGAATGAGGTCGCTGCCCCGCTGGATCACCAAGCGGGCTCTTCTCCTCCTCCACGAGGAGAGCTTGGCCGGGTTCGGCGGTGCCCGCGGCCTGCGCGACGAGGCGCTCCTCGACTCGGCCCTCGCCAGCCCCCAGCATCGCTTCGCCTACCATCCCGAGACCGGATCGCGGACTTGGCCGCCGCCTGCGCCTACGGCATCGCCAGGAACCACCCGTTCGTCGATGGCAACAAGAGATCTGCGTTTCTCTCCATCGGCCTCTTCCTGGCCATGAACGGTCGCCGCCTGACGACCGCCCAACTCGACGCAATTCGCGCAATGCAAGCACTGGCCGCCGGCGATCTCGACGAGCCGCGCCTCGCTGACTGGATCGAGGCCAACAGCGTCCCCCCTGACTGGGGAATACCAGGAATTGGATAGTCTAAGCCGCGTCGAGGATTTGCACCGTCAATGTCTTGCCCAGCGACCGAAATGCAGCCTCCAATTGTTCGAGCTTCGACGCGTGCGCGAGATCGAGGAGCCGGTCCACTTGGGGTAGGTGGCAATTGAGCCTCCGGGCCAGTTCCGCTTTTCCGACGCCGGTCGTCCGCATCGTCTCATAGAGAGCGATCTTGGCCTCGGTCAATGCCGGCAGACGAACGACTTTCTGACCTCGTTTCGGCCGCGATGGCCGTGGAATCGGCTTGCGATCCTCGATGTACATCGACAACGCCGTCTCGACCGCATCTACTGCCCGCGACAAAGCGCCTGCTTCATCCTCGCCATAAGTATGCGCCTCCGGCACGTCTGGGAAATCCACAAGGACGGTGCCGTCGTCCTGCACAAGCTCTACTGGATACGCCAACATCTTCAGCCTCACCTACTTCAGTCCAAGGTCCCTTTTAATTCGCTCCACCAACCCCTTGCCGGGCTCCTTTCTGGAACCGTGCATCGGCAGCACGGAAAATCGACTCCCAATCCGAACCCTCAGGTGGCCCAGCCCTGCTGCTCCAGCCAGCGCTTCAACTCGCTGCTCTTCACCGAAAGAGAATACTCCACGCCCGCGCAATGGTCAACACAAGTGTTGCCCGGTCTGAGCGCCGCCTCCGCCTCGGCGGATTCGGGCTGTCCTCCTAAGCACGGAAATCCTCCTCGACCGGCGTGACTGCCCCGTCTTGCCGCCCCCTCAATTCTCCCTCCGCCTAACCCATTCCCCCTCAACCACTTAGACCGCACCCGCCCGCCTGCCCCGTTTCCCAAAAATCGGTTCACAGCAACTCGAAATATTTTTTTCGCCTTAGAATCAATCGGTTACAAGGAATTTGTGGAATTTTTTACCATGAGTTCAAGACCTGATGATCTACGCTGAGGGCGTGAGGCAAGTTATGCCTGAGAACAATCAAGAACAACTGGATCTAAAAAGACAAAAAAAGATCGAAATCGCTCGCGCGAATGGAGCGAAATCGCGCGGGCCTGTTACGCCCGAGGGAAAATCGCGTTCCAGTCAAAACGCGCGCAAAGATGGCCGCTATGCGAAAACCAGAACCCGTTATGGCAACCACACCATCGTCCTCGCCAATGAGGACCTCGACGCCTACAACGAACACCTCGCCCGGCACATCAACCGCTTCCAGCCCGCCGACCCCGTCGAGTTGCGCATCGTCGAAGATATCGCCGCCATCGACTGGCGGCTCGTCCGCGGCGCCGCCGTCCAAACCCGGCTCGCCGACCGCGAAATGGAGATCCAGACCCGCGCCCTCGGCCCCGTGCCCGGCTCCGTCCAGGAAGTGACGCGGCTCGCCGCCGCCGAGATCGCCCTCAACGGCAAACCGGCCTTCATCCACCACGTCCGGAACACCATGCAGTTCATCCGCGCCCGGAATCAGCTCATTACCACCCTCACAAATATGCGAAAAAGTTTCGAATTCATCGAACGAACCAACCAAATCGTTGATCCTCCAGCACTTTTGCCGGAAAACGAACCGAAAACGAACCGAAAACGAACCAAGAACGAACCAAAATCGAACCGAAAACGAACCGAAAACGAACCAACCGTTTTGGCCTCCGATGAGGGCCTCCCGGAGGCTGCATGAGCCGCACACTGGAACCAACGCGCTGGCGCACCAGGCGCCGCGGCGCGCCCGCCGTGGACCTCGATCTCGCTGCCGTCCCCGACGGCGACTTCGCCGCCGATCCCGTCTTCTGGACGCGCACCCGTCTCAACTTCCACCCCGACCCCAAACAGGCCGAGGTCCTCGCCTCCACCCACCCGCGCGGCATGCTCTGCTGCACCCGCCAGTGGGGCAAGTCCACCATCGTCGCCCTCAAGGCGCTCCACCACGCTCTCTTTACCCCCGCCTCGCTGACCCTCGTCGTCGCGCCCGCTGAGCGCCAATCAGCCGAGTTCGTCCGCAAAGTCCGCCGCTTTCTCGCCGATCTTGGCGCCAAATACACAAGCGATGGCCGGAGCTTCTCCCTCGTCCTCGGCAACGGCGCGCGCCTCGTCGCCCTCCCCGCCAACCAGTCCACCATCCGCGGCTTCTCCGCCTGCACGCTCCTCATCGTCGACGAGGCTGCCCTCGTCCCCGACGCCGTCTTCCAGGCCCTCGCCCCCACCCTCGCCACCACCAACGGCCAGCTCTGGCTCATGTCCACCCCGTACGGCCAAACCGGCTTCTTCTACGACGAGTGGCATCGCGCCGACCCGGCTTGGCATCGCATCCGCGTTACCGCCACCGAATGCCGCCGCATCGCCCCCGAGTTCCTCGCCTGGCAGCGCCTCTCCCTCGGCGAGGTCGCCTTCCGCCAGGAGTACCTCTGCGACTTCGCCGCCGGCGCCCAGAACCTTTTCTCCCGCCGCCTCGTTGAAGCCAACCTCGATGAAACCATCGAACCGTGGCTCGGAGGAGAACCGCAGTGGAACTGACCCCGCACGTCTACCTCGGCCTCGACCTCGGTAAGGCCCGCGACCACTCCGCCCTCGTCATCCTCGAACGCGCTGCCGAAGAGGCCGCCGAGTTCGACCACGTCCTCCGCGCCTACCCCCGCGTCCTCCGCCTCCGCGTCCGCCACGCCGAACGCATCCCGCTCGGCACCCCCTACCTTTCCCTCGTCCCCCGCCTTCAATCCATCCTCGGCCGCGTCCAGGACAACTTCCCCGTCCCCGTCCGCGTCACCCTCGCCGTCGATGCCTCCGGCGTCGGCGCCCCCGTCTTCGAGATGCTCCAGCGCGCCCGCCTCGGCGTCAACCTCGTCCCCATCGTCATCACCGGCGGCGAACAGGCCAACGTCAACCCCCACGGCGGCTACTCCGTTCCCCGCGCCGTCCTCCTCTCCACCCTCCGCATCCTCTTCGAAAAGGAAACTCTCCGCATCGCCCCCCGCGTCCCCGCCCGCGCCCAGCTCGTCGAGGAACTCGCCACCGTCGCCCCCACCGGCCCCAACTCCACCCACGACGACCTCGTCGTCGCCCTCGCCCTCGCCGCCTGGACCGCCGTCCGCCACACCCCCCAACTCCTCACCCCCGCCGCTCCCTAAACCGGCCTTTACCGCAACAGTTCCATCGCCCTCCGGAACAGCGGCTCGAACTCCGCGCCCGCTCCGGACGCGGCTGCCTTGCGAATGGCCGCCTCGGCTTGCGGGCGCTGCGCGCCCAGGTTCACAAGCGCGCTCAGCACATCCATTTCCGCGTCGCTCAGCACCGTGGCCGGCGCGGGCGCCGCCGCCGGCTTGCCCCCGGCGAAACCGTCGAGCTTGTCGCGCAGTTCCAGCACAATCCGCTCCGCCGTCTTCCTGCCGACCCCGGGGATGCGCACCAGCCGGTCGTGCTGGCCGCTTCGGATCGCGTCCACCAGGTCGGCCGTTTTCAGTCCGCTCAGCACGGCGATGGCGAGACGCGGGCCGATCCCGCTCACGCCGATCAACCGCTCGAACAGCGTCTTCTCCTCGGCCGTGGCGAAGCCGAAAAGCTGCAGCGCGTCTTCGCGGACGTGGGTGTGGATCTTCAACGTGGCCTCCGCGCCGGCGTCCGGTAGCGCGGAGTACGTCGAGACCGGCACCGTCACGTCGTAGCCGACGCCGTTGGCCTCCAGGATCACTTGGTTCGGATGCTTTTCGAGCAGGTGGCCGCGCAGGAAGGCGATCATGGAATTTACCTTCCTATTATGGCGAGACGGCGGTTCTTCGTACCCGGCTTTCACAACCATCGCGCCGAGTTGTCCGGCGAGGAGGCCCATCACCTCACGCGCGTCTTGCGCGTCGAGCGCGGGCAGATCTATGAGGTCTCCGACAACGCCAGTGTGTACCTGGCCGAAATCGTCGAGGCGCGCAAGAACCGCGTCGTCTTCGAACTCCGCGAGCCAGTCGAACCGCGGCCCCTGCCGGCGCGTCTCGCGCTGCTGGTTTCGCTCATCAAGTTCGACAAACTGGAATGGATCTTCGAGAAAGCCACGGAACTGGGCGTGGAGCGCTTCGTGCTCGTCGGCGCCGAACGCTCCGAGAAAGGACTGGACCGGGCGGCGCCCAAGCGGTTGCCGCGCTGGGAGCGCATTCTGCTCGAAAGCAGCCAGCAGAGCCGCCGCGACCGGCTGCCGGTTCTCTCCGGGCCGCTGCGGTTCGCCGATGCGCTCGGTCATGAAGCGGATCACCGCTACCGCCTCGAAGAAGACCAGGGCGCTCCGCCAATGCTCGCCGCTCTTCCCGGCGCGCGCCCGGCGTCCGGAACGGTTGCGCTGCTCGTCGGACCGGAGGGAGGCTGGACCGGTCAGGAACGGTCCGCCGCCACGGCCGCGGGATGGCAGCCCGCATCGTTGGGTGCGCAGGTTCTTCGTGCTGAGACCGCGGCTATCGCGGCGGCGGCGATTCTGTTGCACGCGTGGCCGGCCGGGAAGACCACGTTAAAATGAAGTTATGAAGTGGTTGGCGGGGCTCAGTGTGTTTACGCTGCTCACCCCGCTTGTCGCCAGTCAAAAGGCGTCGCAATCCTCGACGGCGGAGCTGGAAAAGGCCGTCGAGCAGTTCAAGGTTCGCACACGCGACCTCGGCATCCGGCCCGATTCGCCGGTGCGCGCCCGCCGCTCGCCCGCCAGCCGCCCCAAGTGGCACGGGCGGCTGTTCTACAACCTCCGCAACGACGTCTTCGACGCCGTGCCGAAGGAAGTGCGGCAGCGCGGCGGCGACAAGCGCTTGCTCCGGCGCAATCAGTTCGGCTTTAACGTCACCGGTCCGGTGTCCATTCCGAAGCTCTACGACGGCGGAAACCGGACGTTCTTCTCGCTCACCTACGAAGGCATGCGCGAGAAGATCGGCCGGAGTTGGCTGCGCACGATTCCGACCATCGGGGAGCGCACCGGCGACTGGTCGCACGTCGTCGATCCGGCCGGTAACCCGCTGCCAATCTACGATCCGCTCACCACCGCCCTGAATCCGAACTTCAATCCGTCGCTGCCGGTCTCGGAAAACAATCTCCAGAACCTCCGGCTGCCATTCGCCGGCAACGTAATGCCCCAGAGCCGGCTCGACCCGGTCGCCCAGGCGGCCGTTAGGCTCTATCCGGCGCCTAACTCCGATGCCGGTCCCTTCTTCCGCAATAACTTCTTCATTCTTGCGACCGAGCCGAGCGAGGCCGACGGCATCAATGCCCGCGTGGATCACTCGATTGGCGAACGCCACCGCCTCGGCGTGTCGTTGAACTATTCCGACGGCATCGACGGCGCCGCCCCGTGGTTTGACAACGCCGCCAATCCTGGACCCATCGCCCGCATCCGCGGCAATCGCGAAAGCTCGGCGGAGCATGTCTTCACCCTTTCGCCGAGCACCATCAACACGCTCTCGCTTTCGGTCGCCAGCAGCACCACCGAGAACGACCCCGTGCTCGCCGGCGATGGGCAGCCGTTCCCCTATTATTCGATCTCGCCGTACCTTTCGATGGGCCGTTCTTATCCCATCTCCACCAGCGCCCGCAACACGTTTGAGATCTCCGATGGCCTCTCCTTGCGCTGGCGCGAGACCCATCGCGTCCGGTTCTCCGGCTTGGTCCGCCGTTACCATACCAACTCGTTCTGGCCGCAGTATCCCTCCGGACGATTCCGCTTCGGCGCTGGCCTCACCAGCCTGCCGGGCATCGTCAACACCGGCCACGCCTTCGCCAGTTTCCTGCTCGGCGGCGCGGAGTTCGCCGAGGCCAGCATCGTCGGGTCGCCGTCCTATTTCCGGAATACTCGCTTTCAGTTCGCGGTCCGGGATCAGTGGGAACTGCGAAAGAACCTCAATATAAGCGCTGGTTTCAACATCGACGGCTCGACGCCGCGGGTGGAGAAATACGACCGCCAATCGACGGTGTCCTTCGACGCGATCAACCCCGCGAACGGTCTGCCCGGCGCGCTCGTCTTCGCCGGCCGCGGCGGCAACGGGCGCGCGTTTCAGCCAACTAACGTGCGCATCGAGCCGTCCCTGAGTGTCACCTGGAACCCGCGCGGCCGCCAGAATACGCTGGTCCGCGCCGGATATTCGCGCTCCTACTCGCATGTTCCGGTCTATCTCGGCCAGTGGGGCACCCAGGGTTATAACGGTGTGCCGACTTTGGTTTCGCTCAATCCCCAGTTGGAGCCCGCCGTCCGGCTGCGCGACGGGATGCCGCCGCCCGCCCACCCGCTGCCCGATTTCCGCCCCGACGCGGTGAACTTCACCAATGCCGATCTGGTCGAGTCGACCGGACGGCAGCCCACCTACAACTCCGTTTCCCTCGCCATCGAACGGCAGTTGCCCGGCGCGACGGTCGTCACGCTCGGGTATGGACATTCCAACGGCCGGAATTTGTTTTTGGGAAACGCGAGCGCGCATCCCAACGCCGTCCATCTCAACTACCTCGGCTTTCGCGATCAATTGAACGATGAAAACTTCAACCGCTCGTTGCGCCCATTTCCTCAGTACCAGCGTTTCGACGTGAATAGCGCCTGGCCGCTGGGCCGCTACAAGCGCGACGCCGGTTACCTCCGCGTCGAAAAGCGAACAACCGGCGGACTGTCGCTCACCGGCTATTACGAGTTCTCCAAGCAGATGGACGACTATTCGGGACCGTATGGCGTACAGGATTACTTCAACCGCAAGAACGAGTGGTCGCTCACGGCCGGCAATAACCCGCATCGGCTCTCGCTCAGTTACATCTACGAGTTGCCTTTCGGTCCGAACAAGCCGTTTCTGACGGCTGGCGACTGGCGGCGCTACGTTCTGGAGGGTTGGTCGTTAAGCGGCATGACCACGTTTGTGAGCGGCGAACCGATCGCGCTGCGTCCGCAGTTCAACAACACCGGCGGAGTCGTCGACACGTTGAATGTCAATCCTGTGCCGGGCGTCAGCCCGCACGTCTCGAACCCGGGTCCGGACGGATGGTTCAACCCGGCCGCCTTCGCCCATCCCTCCGATTTCGCGATCGGCAGCGCTTCGCGCACGCATCCGTCGCTGCGCAACCCGATCAGCCAAAACCACGACCTGTCGGTCAACAAGCGTTTCAACGTCACCTCCGAGCAGAGCGTGGAACTCAGCGCGGTCGGATTCAACTTCATCAACCATGCCAACTGGACCGAGCCCGATCCGGTGATCGGCACCGCCGCCGCGCCAAACGTCAACGCCGGTAAGATCATCAGTTCCCGCGGCGGGCGGATCATCCAGGTAGGCTTGCGGTATAGCTTTTAGAAGTGCGTCTTTTCCCCACAATTCTGCTGGCAGCGGCAATCTGCTTCGCAAACGGCCGGGAGTCCGGCCAGATCCTTCGTGTTCCTCTGCCCGCCGGTGCGATGGAGCAGAACGGTGGCGAGTTGTCGGCTTCCGTCAACGGCAAGGCCGCCAAAGTCGTGCGGCTTCTCGGCCCGGACGACCCGATGGTGCTGCTGCTGGTACTGGACTTGGTCGGCGACTTGTCGCAGGTGGCGCCCGCCCAACAGGCGATGATCGAGACCGTCCGGCGCCTGCCCCCTCACGTTTTCGTCGGGGTGCTGCGTGCGCAGGACGGTCTTCGGGTGTTGTTGGATCCCTCGCCGGATCGCGAGGATGCCGCGTCCGCGATTCAGACGCTGGCCGTCAGCGGGCGCGCCGGCTTGTTGGACACCGTGGAGCTGGCGGTCCAACTTGGCGATTCGATGCTGAATGCGGCGCAGGTACGCATGGCCGTCCTCTACGTGACCGACAGCGACGTGCGGAACTATCGAGAGGACTTCAGCAACCCGGTGGTGAACCGCAGCGATTCGCGGGACTTGAGCCGCCGTTTCCCGCAGGGCCTGATCCGCGAAAAGATTGCCAAGCTGAATAATTCCCTCGTGCGCTCGGAAACGCCAGTCTTCATGGTCCACCTCGACTACCGCAGCGACACACTCAACGAGGCTTACCAGACGGGATTGCTCGAACTGGCGGGCACTACCGGGGGAAGGGCGGAATTCTGCCGCACCGTCGCGGATATTCCGAAGACCGTGGCATCCGTCTTCAGTTACGCGATCAATACATCGAGTGCGGTGGTAGACATACCGGAAGGGACGCCGCGGCAAGCGCTGGTTTCGTTCGGCGGCATCAGTTCTACCCAGCACCGGTCGCGGTTCCAACTCCGCGATAAATGACAGGGTGATAGGATTCAAGGGGGTTGAGGAGATGACGAAACGGCGTCTGTTGGATATCGCAGTCGTGATCGCCGCCGCGGTGTGTGCCGCGTTACTCCTGGTGTCGCGCCACGAAACCGAATCGCTGCGGACGGAGGTGGAACAACTCAGGCAGGAGGTGGTAGGCGCCAAGGCCGAACTCGACTCGCTCCGGCGGGAGCGGGACGAGCTGATTGAGCGTTTGGAAGCCGAAGCGCCCGAGGCCGCCGAGGCGCACCGTGCCGTGAAGCGGACCGAGCCGCCGCCGGACCAGGAGCAGCAAGTCCGGCTCCTGAACGAAACCAAGGACAAACTCGCCGCCGCCCAGGTGACCATCCAGGAGTTGCAGCACAGGATTGAAGATTTCGAATCGCGGCTCAACTCGGCCGGCCAGGAGTCGAACAACCTCCGCGGCGCGGCGAACGACATCAGCGAGCGGCTCGACCGCTCCAACCGGCTGGTTGCGGCGCTGCAGGACGAGATGAAGAGCCGGAACGACCGGCTGGTGCAACTGGAACTGCAGAATAAAGAATTGCGAAAAAAAAGCGACGATCTCGACCGCCGCCAGGAACGCGCCGACAAAGCCCAAACCGAACTGGAGGAAATCACCCGGCGCCGCGAGGTTTTCATGACCAACATCCTCCGCCGCTACCGCGAAGTGACGGACCTCTATCGCAGCCTCTCCCTCCGGCTGGACAACCCGCGCGATGTAGCAACCGGCGGTTCGCCGCTCACCAGCGATCTGGCCCGCATTCAGAACGCAATCACTCTGGCCGACGAAGACATGCGTCAGGTTCAGCGGCTGAACGATCGCGCGGAATCGGTCCTGAAACAGTTGTCCCGCTAACTCCAGGTGAATTCCAAGGTGTGATCGAACGGGGTATAACCCGTCAGATACACGCTCGGCCCGCTCAGTTTGGGTAGAGCGCCGCGAACTTGTGTGTAGGTGTTCTCTTTCCTGCCCGGCCCGAAACGCACGAAGTGATCGCCCAGCCGGTAGATCGCGTGGCCGGTTGGCAAGATCCAGCCGTCCTCCACGCGAGGGGCTGGTTCGCAGCCTTCCAGCTTGCCGCCTTCGCGGAGGTTGACCTCGATCGCCAGGGGTACGTCGTCGGTGCCGTGCGCCTTCATGCGGAACTGGAAACCGTCCCGGCGCTCGGTCAGGATCGCCTCGTAGTTCAACTTACACACTTCGGTCTGGCGGCGGAGTCTGCGGACCTCGGCCCATTCTTCGGTGCCGACCGTCCGCGGCGGGTCGAGCGGCTGGTAGTACGGCCCTTCCAGGTACTGCGTGAACACATAGCTGTCGCCGCGCTTCTCGGCGCGGTCCGGCACGAACTGTGCTTTACCGAAGAACGCCGACGCCACGCGCACTGCGTTGATGACGGCATCGCCGTGCCGCAGGGCGAAGATGCGGCTATTGTCGCCAAGCAGAACCGTCGCGCTGGTCAAGCCGCGCCGGATACGTGCGACCCCGAGAAACGGGTAGTGCTTCTCGTAGTCCTCGGGCACGGCCTTTGGCGCTGGCGCCGGGCCGCGCATCTCGGGGTACTCCATCCAATCGCTGAGACTGCCGGGAAACTGGCGCGCCAGTGTCTCGTAGGTTCCGTTCCGATCCTTCACGGCGAGGTACTTGAGCGCGAACCAAGACGAAGCGATCGTACCGCGCGTATTCAGGTCTTGCCGCCGCGAAATCTCGGTCACCACCTCGCCGCCGGGATGCAGCAGGTAGATCATCGAGTCGAGGTTCCTGCGCACCGGGTCGAGGAGATGCGGCCGGTTGAGCTTGGCCGCCACAATGGTCAGCGCCCGGTTCGTCACGCCGTTGTAGACCACCGTGCTGCGCTCGGTGTACTGGCCGTCGGGATCGATGTCGATGCCCTCGGCCAGCCACTCGTCGATTCGGCGCACATAGGCGGTGTCGGGGTACAGTTCGTTGATCTGCGCGAGAGCGGCGCAGACCACCCAGCGATGGTTGGGGGTATGGATACCGCCGCGTACCAACGCCGCGGCCGCCTTGCGGATGATGGGTTCGAGCAGTTTCTCGACATCGGCCTGACCGTCCTGGCGGACGTGGAACGCCGCGCTCGCCATGTTCTCCATGATGAACGCCGTATCCGGCGGCGAGTTGAAATTCGTGATCAGCAGGTTGTAGTTGCCGTCGGGCGTCTGCTGGCGCGTCATGAAATCCGCGGCGAGCCGGATACGTTCCGTCAGCGCGCCGCTTCGGTAGTGCTTGGATCGCGGTTGAGCGATGGCGGTGCAAAAGGCGCCGAGCAACCCGCTGCCCGAGCCGCCGTGATGCAAGCCGTCGGCGTCGGGATAGCCGCCGCGCCAGCGGCTTTGCGGGTCCGTCACCTGCATGCCGAGGAGACGCTCGACATGCTCGTCGTGACGCCGGATCACTTCGGCGGGAATGCCAGAGTCAGTTATTTGTGGAATGGCTTGCGCGGCGGCGGCCAGCACGCCAAGAACGGTTCTTCTAGTCGGCAAGTTAAGATGATACAGCATGAGAATTGCCGGACTCAGTCCGTTCGGTCTGGGACATCAGAAGCCGCACCACTATTGGGAGATGCTGCGCGTCTTCTGGGAAAACCGCGACAACCTGCCCTATGCCTGGAAGGTGTTGAAGCACGGCGTTTGCGACGGCTGCTCGCTGACACCGCGGGGCCTGGAAGACGACGTGATTCCGGGCACGCATCTGTGCCTCACTCGGCTGCGGCTGCTGCGCCTCAACACGATGCCGGCCGCCCCCGCGGAGGCGTTCGAGAATGCCGGCCGGCTGCGCTCGATGGACAGCCGCGCCCTCCGCAAACTGGGTCGCCTGGCCTGGCCGATGCTGCGAGAAAAAGGCGCGAAAGGCTTTCGCCGGCTCACCTGGGACGAAGCACTCGACGTAGTAGCGGGGAAACTGCGCGCGGCCGATCCGCGGCGCGTGGCCTTCTACCTGACGTCGCGCGGGCTCACCAACGAAGTCTATTACGTCGCGCAAAAGCTGGCGCGTCTGCTCGGCACGAACCACGTCGATAATGCGGCGCGGTTGTGTCACGCCGCGTCCACCATCGCGCTCAAGACCACACTTGGCGTCGGCGCGTCAACGGTGTCGCTGAAGGATTGGCTGCACACGGATCTGCTGGTGCTCTGGGGCACGAACCTTGCCAACAACCAGCCGGTGTCGATGAAGTATCTCTACCATGCCAAGAAAAACGGCGCGCGCGTCGTCGTGGTGAACCCGTTTCGCGAGCCAGGTCTGGAACGCTACTGGATTCCGTCCGTATTTCCGAGCGCTCTGTTCGGCACACGCTTCGCCGACGAGTTTTACCGCGTCCGGGTGGGCGGCGATGTCGCCTTTCAGAGCGGCGTCCTGAAGTGCCTGATCGAGATGGGGGCGCTGGACGAGCAATTCATCGCTGAACACACAGCGGGCTGGCCGGAAATGAAAGCGAGCCTCGACGAAGAGCGTTGGCCGGATCTGGAGGCCGCGGCCGGACTGCCGCGAACGGAGTTCGAGCGCTTCGCGCGCACGTACGCGAGTGCCGCGAAGGCGATCTTCATCTGGTCGATGGGGCTGACGCAGCACAGGAACGGCGTCGACAACGTCAAGGGAGTGATCAACCTCGCGCTGGCGCGCGGGATGCTCGGCAAGCCCGCCCGCGGGTTGGTGCCAATCCGCGGCCATAGCGGCGTGCAGGGCGGTTCGGAATGTGGCGCGGTGCCGGACAACTTCCCCGGCGGCGTGGTGGTGAACGAGGATGGTGCGCGGCGATTCGAGGAAGCGTGGGGCGTGCCAGTGCCCGCGTGGAAGGGGATGGCCTGCGGCGCGATGCTCGACGCCGCGGCGGCCGGCGAATTGGAATTGCTCTACGTCATCGGGGGCAATTTTCTGGAAACGATGCCCGAGCCGGAGCGGATGCGCTACTCGCTCGAACGGCTACCGCTCCGCGTCCACCAGGACATCATTCTGAACTCATCCATGCTTGTGGATTCGGGCGAAGCGACTCTGCTGCTTCCCGCGCGCACGCGGTATGAGACCGCTGGCGGCGGAACGCAGACATCCACCGAGCGGCGCATTCGCTACTCGCCCTTCATCGACGGTCACCAGGTAGGCGAAGCCCGCGGAGAATGGGAGATTCTCCGCGACCTCGGCCGCCGCGCCCTCGATGGCGCGGCGCGTACTGCGATTGATTTCGGCGGCGGCGATGAGATCCGCGAGGAGATGGATCGTGTGATGCCGCTCTATCGCGGCATCGCCCAGTTAAAGGCCGAGGGGCAGTCCTTTCAATACGGCGGCGAGCGTCTGCTGGAGGGCGGTGTTTGCCCAAGCATGCCGGCCGGCCGCGCCCGGTTCTCCGTTCTGATGATTCCCACGCGCGCCGCGGCCGATGGCCGGTTCACCCTCACCACCCGGCGCGGCACGCAGTTCAACTCGATGATCTACACCGACCGCGATGCGCTGACGGGCGCCGGCCGGCACGACGTGATTCTCGCTACGCCGGACCTAAGGCGTCTTGGCCTTCGCGCCGGCGACTCCGTTGTGTTGGAGAATGAATTGGGCGCCATGATGGCAAACGTTCTCCCGGGCGATGTGCCTCCGGGCACAGTCATCGCGCACTGGCCGGAGGCGAATCACCTGATCGCGCGCCACTACGACGCCGCTTCCGGCGAACCCGATTACAACGCTACCGTAACCTTGAGGAAAGCATGACGACAAATCGACTCCTGGCTGTCTTGATGAGCACCGCGCTGTTGGCCGCGGCGCCGCCCATGCCCATCGGCGATCCGGCTAAGGCCGGCATGGATCCCGTGCGGCTCGCGCAGATACCAAAGCGCATGAAAGAGTTCGTGGACGAGGGAAAGATCGCCGGCGTCGTCACCCTCATTGCACGGCGCGGGGTGATCGTTCATCACGAAGCCCAGGGCTGGCAGGACATTGAGAGGAAGAGTCCGATGAAGCCGGACTCCATTTTCCAG
>CAYPUQ010000137.1:0-13527 GCA_964413655.1 uncultured Solibacteraceae bacterium
AAGCCACTCCACCCTCTCTGCTCCCGAAATCGGTCCTGACCACCTGAACTGTTACAAGTACCGAGGCGCCAAGGCAGGGGCGGACTGCTTCGTAGTAGCGAGGAAGCGGGGTAATGCCCGTGGAGCGAAGGGGGCAGGTCACTCGCGTCGAGACCGACCGGGTCAACGGGCAACCGGAGGAACTCGCTGGTTTCGGCGGAAGGCGGCAGCCTTCATTGGGTGGCACGAGCCGGATGAATCGAGAGGTTCACGTCCGGATCTGTGAGCGCCTCGGGGTGAAATTCCCCGGGGCGACTCGGCGACGGGCGGCTGGTTTGACGGCGGTTTCGGAGGGCCGGCCGGGGACCGGGCATGGGCGTTGAAATCCGCCTGCCTACAGCGCGATCTCGGCGGAGACGGTGGGATCGCCGAGCGTACGCTCCAGGCCGAATCCCAGGCGTTCGCAGATTCGCTGCATGGCGGTGTTCTCGACGTGGATCTCGGCGACCACGCGGCGGACGCCCTCGGCGCGCGCAACGTCCATCAACCGCCGAAGCATCTCGGAACCGAGGCCCTGGCCCTGGCAGTCGTCGCGAATGACGATGGCGAACTCCGCGTCGGCAGCGTTGCGGAACCGTTTCAAGCGGGCGACGCCGAGAATTTCGGACTGGCCGTTCGGCTCCCGCTGCCGCTCGGCGACCAGCGCGATCTCGCGGTCGTAGTCGATGAAACAGATGCGCGTGAGGCGCTCGTGGGCGACGCGCTGGCTGAGGTTCAAGCTTTGCAGGTAACGGAAGTAGACGGTCCGCTCGGACAACTGTTCGTGGAATTGCACCATGCGCGGCTCGTCTTCCGGGCGGATGGGCCGGATCGTGAGCGGAGTGCCATCCTTGCTTTTCCACTGGCGCTCGAACTGAACCGGGTATGGACGAATCGCGAGGCGCGGCAAACGTTCCTCGGGCGTGGCTGGATCGTGAAGCAACACACGCGCGTCCAGCGCGAGCAGGCCGTCTTCGGACGCCAGGAGGGGGTTGATGTCGATCTCCTTGATCCACGGCTGATCGACAACCAGGCGGCTGAACTGGACGAGCAGTTCTTCCAGCGCCCCTAAATCCACCGGCTGGCGGCCGCGGACCCCTTTGAGCGCCTGGTACACCTGGGTCTGCTCCATCATCCGCCGCGCCAGGGTGGTGCTGAGCGGCGGCAGTCCGAGCGCCCGGTCGCGGAATACTTCCACCAGCGAACCACCGAGACCGAACAGCAGCACCGGACCGAACTGCGGATCGGGCGAACTGCCGAGGATCAGCTCATAGCCTTTCAGTTTCACCATCGGCTGCACGTTCACGCCCAGGAAGTGGCCGGGGCCGGCCTTCTCGTTCACGCCGTTTTCGATGGCGCGAAACGCGGCGCGCACCTTCTCCTCGTTGGCCAGGTTCAGTTGCACGCCGCCGACATCGGTTTTGTGGGTTACCGTCTCACTGTGAAGCTTCAACACCACCGGATATCCGATCGCGGCCGCGGCGGCCACCGCCTCATCCTCCGTGGCGGCAATTCGTGACGGTGTGGCCGGGATGCCGTACGCGGCGAGGATCCGCTTCGACTCGTGCTCGGTGAGAATCGTTCGCCCGGCCGCGCGCGCTTTGACGAGCATCCCCGCAACGCTGTCGCGGTCGATGTCATCCGTTTCCTGAGGGAACCGCGGCGTTTCGTAGATGCCCTGCAGGTTGTACGAGAGCCGGTGCATGTATAGAAACGCACGGACGGCGGTATCCGGATAAGGAAACGTCGGGATTCCGGCATTGTTCAATACGCTCACCCCGCCGGCCACCGCGGCGCCACCCATCCAGCTTGCGATCACCGGTTTGCCGCGCAGCGACGCGTACGGCTTCAGCATCTCGGCCGTACGGGTCGCGTCGGTCATCGCCTGCGGAGTCAGGATGACGAGCAAGCCGTCGCTGTTGGGATCGCGCGCGGCAATTTCGAGCGACTTGGCGTAGCGGTCCGGGCCGGCGTCGCCGAGAATGTCGATGGGGTTGTTCCGGCTCCAGTGCGGCGGCAGGAGCTTGTTGAGTTCCTCGTGCGTCGCGGGCGAAAGCTGGGCCAGTTCGCCGCCATTCGAGATCAGCGCGTCGGTCGCCAGAACCGCCGGACCGCCGGCGTTGGTCAGAATCGTCAGACGTTTTCCCGCCGGCCGCGGCTGGCTGGCCAACACTTCGGCCATGTAGAACAGGTCTGAGATGTTGCCGACGCGCAGAATGCCGCAGCGCCGGAACGCGGCTTCGAGCACGTCGTCCGAGCCGGTGAGCGCGCCGGTATGCGAGGCCGCCGCCTTGCCGCCCGCCGCGGTGCGCCCGGCTTTGATGACGATGATGGGCTTCTGGAGCGCTACTTCGCGGGCCGCCGACAGGAACGACCGGGCATCGCCGACCGATTCCATATAGATGAGGATGCTGCGGGTACGCGGGTCGTTGCCGAGATAGTCGATGAGGTCGCCCCAGCCGACATCCACCATCGCGCCACAGGAGATGAACGCGCTGAAACCGACATTTTCCTGCAAGGACCAGTCGAGGACGCCGGTACAGAGCGCGCCGCTTTGGGAGATGAAGCCGACGTTGCCCGGCCGCGCCATCGCGGCGGCGAAGCTGGCGTTCAGGCCGGTGAGGGGACTCATCAAACCGAGGCAGTTCGGGCCGATCACGCGCATGCCGCCCTTTTTCGCTTCTTCGAACAACTGCTGCTGCAGCGCCTGGCCTTCGGGTCCGAGTTCCTGGAAGCCGGCCGAGATCACGATGGCGCCCTTCACACCCGCTTCGGCACACTGGCGGATGACGCCGGGCACGTTGGGCGCGGCCGTGACGACGACGGCGAGGTCGACTTCAGCCGGAACGTCCTTGACGGTTGGATACGCCTTGATCCCGAGAATGCTCGGCCGCTTCGGGTTCACGGGAAACACCGTCCCGCCGAACGGGGAACTGATCAGGTTCCACAGGGTCGTGCGCCCGACGCTGTTGGCGGCCTCGGTAGCGCCGATCACCGCGACGTTGCGCGGCTGAAAGAAGACATGGAGCGGGCTGGACTCGCCGGAGAAGAGATTGTGAGCGGTTTCGGTTTTGGCCATGATGTCATCTGCTAAGCTGGCGGTTTGCTGACGGTTAGCGAACTCACCAAGCAATACGATTCGCCCGCGGGACCGCTGGCGGTGCTGAAGCGCATCCACTTCACCTTACAACGGGGTGAGTCCGTAGCTGTCGTTGGGCCCTCCGGCAGCGGAAAGAGCACGCTGCTCTCCATTCTCGGCGCGCTGGAGACGCCGACCGAAGGAACGGTCGATCTGGACGGCGAGAATCCGTTCACGCTGCCCGCCAGCGCTCTCTCTCTTTTCCGTAACCGCAAGATTGGGTTCGTGTTTCAGGACCATTGCCTCCTTCCGCAGTGTACGGTCCTCGAAAATGTTCTGATACCGACACTGGTCGCCGAAAAAGGGGGAAACTACACGGAAAAGGCCAAGGACCTGCTCGCGCAGGTGGGGCTTAGCGCCCGATTGGGGCATTTGCCGAGCCAGTTGTCAGGCGGCGAAAAGCAGCGCGTGGCCATTGCGCGCGCGTTGATCCGCGATCCGCTACTGGTCCTGTGCGACGAACCGACTGGCAATCTCGACCGGCGGAACGGGGCGGCGGTGGCCGAAGTACTCGAACAGATGCATGGGCGATTGAACAATATCCTGATCGTTGTCACGCACAGTGTGGCGCTGGCCGAGCGTCTGCCGCGGCGATGGGAACTGGACGACGGCGTGATGCGGATGGAGACCTAACAACTCCACCAGGCTGCGATAGACTTGCTCTGTGCGTTCTCTCCTGTTACCGGGCCTCTTGTCGATCTGGGCCGGTTCTGCTTTGTCCGGGACTCCGGATGAATTTTCCCGTTCTGTTCGCCCGGTGCTGTTGGAGAACTGCGGCGCGTGCCATAATCCCGCGAATTCGAAGAACAAAATCGATTTCCTCAAGGCTGAGAGCGCCGGCGATATCGAAAAACAACGAGGGCTGTGGCGGAACGTCGCCACGCAACTTCGCAATCGCACCATGCCGCCGGCGCCGGCCAAACTCGGCGAAGACGAGCGCCTGCGTATTTCGCAGTGGATCGATTCGCGGCTGCGGCAGACGGCGTGCAGCGGCGGCGAATACGCCGGCCGGGTGACCGCCCGCCGGCTCAACCGCCGCGAGTACCGCAACACAGTTCGCGACCTCCTGGGCGTCGACCTCGCGGTGAGCGAATTGTTTCCGGCCGACGGTTCGGGCGGCGAGGGATTCGACACCAACGCCGAGACGCTGTTTCTTCCACCGCTGCTGATGGAGCGATTCGTCGAGGCCGCACAGCAGGTGCTTGACCGCGCGATCATCACGCCTCCGCTGCAGAAGAGTTTCGCCGGGGCCGACCTGCTGCCGTCCGCCAGCGCCAGGAATCCGAAGCGGCCGATGGCTCCCGGAGAAGAACTCTCGGGCGCCGTTTCGACCTTCGTCGATGGCGATTACGACGTGCGCGTTTCGCTCGAGCGGCCGCGCGAACACGCCGTCGAAGTGACGATCAAAGTGGATGGCATCGAAGCAGGCGTCCTGCACTTCCAGCGCTACGATTCCTCAGGTCCCGCCACGCGCGCGCGCAGCGTCCGTCTTTCGCGCGGCCTGCACACCATTGCGGTGCAGGCGCGCGAGCATCCGGTGGAGATTTACAGCATGAACGTAAATCAGCGGATGCAAGCGCCTTCCGCTGAGAAGAAAGCAGTCCATTACCGCCTGCTTGGGATGGAACCCGGCGAGATGCCGCCGCAACCGCGGGAGGCGGCTCGCCGGCTGTTGAGCGATTTCGTCCGCAAAGCGTACCGCCGGCCCGTCGAGTCCGGGGAGATCGACCGTTTGATGGCCATGTACGACCGCGCGGCCGAGCGCGACGATCCTTACGAGGAGCGCGTCAAACTCGCATTGAGAGCGGTGCTGCTATCGCCGAACTTTCTGTTTCGCGTGGAAACCGAACCGGAGCAGCCCGGCATCCATCCTCTGCCGGATCACGAACTCGCCGCCAGGCTCTCGTATTTTCTCTGGTCGACCATGCCGGACGAGGAGCTTTCCCGCCTCGCCGATGAAGGCCATCTTCAGGACCGGCAGGTGCTCGCCGGCCAGGTGGAGCGGATGCTCGATCATCCGCGTTCGCGCGTGTTCGCGAACACGTTCGTCGCGCAGTGGCTGGGAACCGACGAAGTCGGCGGGCGCGTGGCGCCCACGGTGAACGAGGTGCAGCACTTCTACAATCCCGAGGTCGCGGCAGACCTGCGCGAGGAGCCGGTGCTGTTGTTCCATCACATCTTGTCGGCGAATCGCAGCGTGCTCGATTTGCTGGACGGCGGCTACACCTTCCTCACCGAGCGCCTGGTGAAGTTCTATGAACTGGAGGGGCAGGTGAACGGTGTCGATGGCAATGTCTTCCGCTTGGTGCATTGGCCCGACAAGCGGCGCGGCGGCATCCTCGGCCTTGGTTCGGTGCTGGCCGTCACGTCGCACTTTAAGCAGACGAGTCCGGTCCTGCGCGGGGCGTGGGTGCTCGATACGGTGCTGGGCACGCCAATGCCATCGCCGCCGCCCGACGTGCCGCCGCTGGAAGCTGGCGGCAAGGATCTGAAACACCTTACCATGCGGCAGAAGTTGATGCGGCATCGGGCGGATCCGGCGTGCGCGGCCTGTCACAACGTGATGGACCCGATCGGATTCGGACTGGAGAACTTCGACTGGCTCGGGCGATGGCGGGATACGGAGAACGGCCAGCCCGTCGACGTTTCGGGTGAATTGCCGTCAGGTGAGAAGTTTCAGGGTCCGGTGGAGTTGCGTCAGGTGTTGCTGAGCAGAAAGGAAGAGTTCCTCCGCCACTTCGCCGGCAAAGTGCTGGGCTATGCCCTCGGCCGCGGTTTGGCGGACGCCGACCACTGCACCGTGCAGCGGCTGGTGGAGGCGCTGGAAAGAGACGGCCACCGCGCACGAACATTAGTTCGTGAAATTGTTTTGAGTGCGCCGTTTCGATCCATCCAGCCGGGCGTAGCGCCGGCGGAGTCCTCCGCCGCGCCGGTGCGCCGCCGTGCTCCTCCTCGCGCGGAGACGAAGTAGCGGGTGTTCGTGATAGGCTGAGACCCATGGCGAGGCCGATCTCGAGGAGAGCCCTGTTGCGCGGCGCAGGCGCGGCGATGTCGTTGCCGTGGCTGGAGTCGCTCGCAAAGGCGGCACCGGTTGGACGGCTGTCCGAACCGCCGCTCCGCATGGCATTTCTATTCATGCCGAATGGCGTCCGGCCCGACCACTGGACACCGCCCGGAGACGGTGACGCCTACGAGATTACGCCCCATCTCAAGCCAGTGGCTCATCTGCGCGACGACTTTCTGCTGCTTGAGAATCTCTGGCACAAGAACACCGTCGGCCGGAACGGCCACTGGCCCAAGGTGCCGGCGTGGCTTTCGGGTGGCTATGTCGAACGATCCACCAGCAGCGACCTGGACAGCGGCGGCACTTCGGTCGATCAGTTGGCGGCGCGTCACATCGGCACCAAAACCCCTCTACCGACTTTTGAACTAGGAATCGACTCGCCGCGTACCGGCATCGACAACGTCGGCGGGGGCTTCGCGCGGATCTACGGTTCTTTCATCTCGTGGCGCGATCCGCACACCCCGGTGCCGAAGGAGATCATTCCACAGCTTGCGTTTGACCGGTTGTTCCGCAATAACTCGGCGCCGGTTGTGTCGAGTCTGAACCCGGAGCACCCGTCGGTGCTTTCGTCGCTGCAGCGGGACGAAACGAGCGTGCTCGACCTGGTGATGGATGACGCCAAGGCGCTCCGCGGCCGCGGCAGCGCGGCGGACAAGCTGAAGCTCGACGAGTACTTCGAGTCGGTGCGTTCCGTGGAGCGGCGGCTGGAGGCGACTCTGCGTCCGCAGAAGCGGTGGATCAACGAGGGCAAGCTGCCGATGGAGCGGCCGGCGCCGGGCGTTCCGGCGACGCACCAGGAGCATGTCCGGCTGATGCTCGATATTCTGATCCTGGCGTTGTGGACCGATACGACGCGGATCGTGACGTTCATGTTCGGTGACGCGCAGACCTCGCAAAATTACTCGTTCCTGCCGGGCGTGAACGGCGGATTCCACAGCATCTCGCATCACTTGAACGAACCGTCGAAGCGCGAGCAGTACGAGAAGATCGTCAACTGGCACATGGAGCAGTTGGCCTACCTCCTCGAACGCATGCGGAGCCTCGACGAGGGCGGCCCATCGCTGCTCGACAATTCGATGGTCCTGTTCGGCTCGTCGCTCAAGGATGGCAACCGCCACGACCCCGAGAACCTGCCGCTGATCCTCGCCGGCCGCGGCAAGGGCACGCTACACCCCGGCCGCCGCCTGCGCGCCGCGCCGTTGACGCCGCTCTGCAATCTGCATCTTGCGATGCTGCATCGGATGGGCGTCATGGAGGAAGCGTTCGGGGACAGTACGGGTGTGCTGGAAGGGTTGAGTTAACCCGGCGTGCTCGCCGCTCGCAAGTAAAGCAACTCTACTGGAAATCGCGCAATCTGGGTGCGGCTGAGACGGGGCAGGCCGGCGCCGCCGGCGTTGTAGGCCATGAGCACCTGGCCGCCCACGAACTCGATGGCGGTGTAGCAGTACCAGCCGTCGGGGTCGGTGAGCAAGTTCTTGCGATTGATCCAAGTGCGGCCCTCGTCGCGCGAGATGGCGACGGTCAGCGGCGTGCGTAAAGAGCGCTTGCGTGCTTCCTCGGGCGCGTCGCGATGGTCGTTCCAAACGGCCAGCAGATCGGCGGTCTTCGGTATGCGCTCGATTGAGGCCGGCGACAACGGCGAAAGTAGGGCCGATGGTTCGGGGCCGGTCCACGTCTCCGCGCCATCGCGCGACCAGGCGACATACTGGCTGCCGAGCGCCGTGCGGCAGAAGACGAAGAGGCGGCCGTCCTTCAGTTCCACCGCGCCGGGTTCCTGTAGTCCGGCATGATCGGCCACGGGACATTCCAGCATCTGCCGGTTCCGGCGCCAGGTGCGGCCTCCATCGTCGGACAGATAGAACATCACGCGGCCGCGGCCGGACCACTCGCCATTCTGCGTATGCAGCGCCACGGGCAGCACGAGGCGGCCGTTTCGAAGCTGCACGGCGCGGTCGTTATTCAGCACGTAGTAGCCGGGATCGGCGATGCACTCAACCGCGCCGCTCCAGGACCGGCCCTCGTCGCTCGATACGCGCAGGAAAACCCGGCAATCGGTAACCGAGTTCTTGCGTAGGTAGAAAAACAAAATCCGGTTATCGCGTGCGCGAAGGAACGAGACGCTCATGACGTTCATTTCGCCTTCGTTCGCGAGCAGCAGTTCGTCTTCCCGGCTCCAGGTCAGACCGCTGTCGCGGGACGTACGAGTGACGATGGACGCGCTGTCGTGGTCGCCCGTGCCGCCGGTGAACTTCGTGTAGGCGAACAGTAAGCGTCCGTCGCGAAGCGCCAAGAAGTCGCCTTCGGTGTTGCGCGGGTTGCCCGGTCCGGGCGGCAGCAGGGAGTCGAAGTGGACGCCGGGGTGTTCGGCGCGCGCCGGCCAGGCAGCCGCGGCGGGCAGCCAGCGCAAGAAGCGGCGGCGGGACGGAGATGTCATGCCTCAATTCTCCAGAATCGCGGCGATCAGGCCGTCGATGGTGAACTCGCGCGCTTCCGCCGTCACCGGTAGGCCGTGCTTGCGCGCGACATCCGACGTGACCGGGCCAATCGAGGCGACCTTCACTCCCTCGATCGCCTCGCGACCGGCGAGGGCGAGAAAATTCTTCACCGTCGATGAACTGGTGAACGTGATCCAGTCCGGCTTCGGGTCGAAGGCCTGCCGGATGCGCTCCGGATCGACCCGCGCCACTTCGGTGCGGTACGCCTCTACCACGTCGACGGTGGCGCCGCCTGCGCGCAGTTCATTCGGAACTACGTCGCGGGCAACGGCGGCGCGCGGCAGAAGGATGCGTTTGCCGGCGAGATCGATGCCGTGAAACGCTTCCACCAGGCTCTCGGCAACGTACTCGGGCGGCAGGATGTCGACTTTCAGGTGCAGGTTCTCGATGGCGCGGGCCGTCGCCGGTCCGATGGCGCAGATACGGGCGCGAAGCGACCGGAGGTCGCGAGTGGACCGGTCGAGACGATGGAGAAAATAGCGGACTCCGTTGGCGCTGGTGAAGATGAGCCAGTCGTAGGATTCTAGATTCGCGATGGCATTGTCGAGCGGCGCCGGATCGACCGGCGGGCAAACTTCGATGGCGGGCAGTTCCTCAACGCCCGCGCCGAGCGCGCGCAATTTCACGGACAATTCACCGGCCTGGGCCGCGGCGCGCGTCACCACGATCCGCTTGCCGAACAGCGGCAGATGCTCGAACCAGTTGAGCTTGTCGCGGAGGCGCACCACCTCGCCGACGATGATCGTAGCCGGCGGGCGCAGGTGCGTTTCGGCGATCCGCCCCGGCAACTCGCGCAGCGGCGCACAGACGGTCTGCTGATCCGGACGAGTCGCCCAGCGTACGGCTAGCGCCGGCGTGCCCGGGGCGCGGCCAGCCGCGATCATGCGTTCGACAATCGTTCCAATCGTGGTAAGCGACATGAAGAAGACGATGGTCTCCGAACCGGCCACCTTGTTCCAGTCGATCGCGTCCGGGTCGTGGCCGGTAAGAAACGTAACGACCGAAGTATGTTCCCGATGAGTGAGCGGAACACCGCAATAGGCGGCCATCCCGAGCGGCGTTGTGACTCCGGGCACCACCTCGAACTCGATCCCGGCATCGGCCAGCGCCTCCACTTCTTCGCCGCCGCGGCCAAAGATGAACGGATCGCCGCCTTTGAGGCGAACCACGGTGAGTCCGCGGCGCGCCCGCTCGATCAACATGGCGCTGATCTCCGGCTGCGTGTACTCGTGATCGGAGCGCTTTTTGCCGACGTACACGCGTTCGGCGTGCGGTGGCGCCAGATCAAGCAGCGACTGGGGCGCCAGATGGTCGTGCAAAACCGCATCGGCCTGTTCGAGCACCCGGCGGCCCTTGAGCGTGAGCAACTCGGGATCGCCTGGCCCCGCGCCGACGAGGTAGACCTTACTCATGCGGCGCCCTCAAGCTCAAAGGCGAATCGCGGCACGCACGCACTCGTGTGGACGCGATGTCTCTTGCCCGGTATTCGCCCCTTCGCAGGCCATTGCCGCCCCGGCACGCACGAGTGCGTGCGCAACCATCGTTACTTAGTTCCGTAGACGGCCTCCAAAATCCGATCCGCGCCGCGGGCCAGGAGTTCGCGGGCGGCGGCCTGCCCCAACCCTGCGGCGTCCGCGGCCGGACCCTCCACCTGGTGGCGCACGACCTCACTTCCGTCTGGGGCGATGACAACCGCGCGGAGATGCAGCCTGTCGCCAGCCACGACCGCGTGAGCGCCAATGGGGACCTGGCAGCCGCCGCCGAGGCCCGCCAGCAGAGCGCGTTCGGCGGTGACGGCCAAGCGCGTAGGCTCATGATCGAGGCGCCCGAGCGCGGCCGCGATCTCGCCGGTCTCGGCGCGCGCTTCGATGGCCAGCGCGCCCTGACCGACGGCCGGGCACATCCGGTCCGGTTCGAGCAATTCGGCGATCCGGTCCTGCCAGCCGAGCCGGCGGAGCCCGGCGGCGGCGAGCACAATAGCGTCGTACTGGCCTTCGTCGAGCTTGCGAAGGCGCGTATCGAGGTTGCCGCGAATGGATTCCACATCAAGGTCCGGGCGCAACGCCTTGAGCTGCGCCGCGCGCCGGAGCGAACTGGTGCCGGCGCGCGCGCCGTCCGGCAGATCGGCCAGTTTGCGGCCCACAATGGCATCGCGCGGATCTTCGCGCTCGGGTACAGCGGCCAAGTGCAGCCCCTCGGGCAGTTCCGTCGGCATGTCCTTTAGGCTGTGAACGGCAACATCGATGCGGCGTTCGAGAAGCGCGTCTTCCAGTTCCTTGGTGAACAGGCCCTTGCCGCCGACCTTCGAGAGCGCGACATCGGTGATCTTGTCGCCAGTGGTCTTGATGATCTCGATGCGGGTCTCAATGCCGAAATCCGCCAGCCGCCCGGCAACCCATCGCGTCTGCCAGAGGGCGAGTTGAGAACCGCGGGAACCGATGGTCAGCATGGTTTACGTCTCGATACGAAAGATCCGCCGGATCACGTCAATGGCATTGGAGCCGGACGAGTTCGCCGCCGCCCGGCGCAGTTCGGCAATGGGCGCGTGAGCGATCTTGTTGACGATGCCCCGGGTGAGCGCTTCGATGGCCTCCTCCTGTTGCGGGCTCAGGTCGCCGAGTTTCCCGCGCAACCGTTCGACTTCGGCGGCGCGGACCGCCTCAAGTTGCTTCTGGATTCCGACGATGAGCGGGGCGGCATCGCGGACGCGGAGGCGCTCGACGGTACGCTCCACTTCCTCGGAGATGATCCGTTCGGCATCGGCCGCCTCCTGTTCGCGGCCGCGGCGGTTCGCATCCACGACCTTTTGCAAGTCGTCGATGTCGTACAGGAAGACGAACTCGAGTTCGTTGACGGCCGGGTCGATATTACGCGGGACGGCGATGTCGATGAGGAACATGGGCCGGTTCCGGCGGGCGGAGAGCACGTGGCGCATCTCGTCCTTGTGGAGGATGTAGTGCGGCGCGCCGCTCGAAGCGATCACGACGTCCACTTCGGGCAGGATGTTCACGAAGCTCTTGTAGTCCACCGTGCGGCCGCGAAATTCCTCGGCGATGCGCTGGGCGCGTTCGGCCGAGCGGTTGGTGACGAGAATTTCCGACACACCGGCGCGGGCGAGATGGCGCGCGGCCAACTCCGACATCTTGCCGGCGCCAATCAGCAGCGCTTTCTTGTCCTTCAGCGAATCGAAGATCTGGCGGGCGAGTTCGACGGCGGCGTAGCTGATCGAGACGGCGCTCTGGCCGATTTCGGTTTCCGAGCGAACGCGCTTGGCGACGCTGAAGGCGCGCGTCAAAATGGCGTCGAGCGTGCCGGCGAGGCATCCCTGCGCGCGGGCCGTCTCCCAGGCGGCTTTCATCTGGCCTAGGATCTGCGGTTCGCCGACAACCATCGAATCGAGGCTGGCGGCGACGCGGAATAGATGCCGGATCGCTTCGGGTCCATCGAACTGGTACAGATAAGGCCGCAGCCAATCCGTTTTCACTTCGCGATGGCGCGAGAGGAACTCGACGATCGCGGAATGACATTCCGCGTTATCTTCGCTCGTGACCGCGATCTCGACACGGTTGCACGTGGAGAGTATGACGCTTTCCTGAATACCCGGCAGTACCTTGACCTCGCGAACCGCCTCGGGAAGACGCCGCTCGTCGAAGGCGAGGCGTTCCCTGACTTCCACCGGCGCGGTCCGGTGATTGACGCCCGTGACGTGGACCCTCATTGCAGCAGCGTGCTCCGCAAGCCGACGCTGGCCACCCAGGTGAGCGCGGAGAAACTCAAGACAGTTAGAGACATGACGGCGGCGCGGCGGCCGCGCCAGCCCGCTGTGGTCCGTAGAAACACCAGGACGAGACAAAGCGCCCAGGTGAAAACGGCGATACCGATCTTCGGTTCGATGATCCAGCGCGTGCCGGATTCGATGAACGCCCAGGTGCTGCCGGTGATCAGCGCGATAGTCAGTAGCACAAAGCCGAAGCCGAGCGAACGGGTCAGCAGATTGTCGAGCACGCCGAGAGCCGGCAGGCGATCGAACAATCCGCCGCTGCGTTTGCTTTTCAGTTGCTTCTCCTTGATGAGATAGAAGACCGAGGCGACGGCGGTCAGGAAGAGGCCGGTGTAGCCGAGCATGACAGCCAGCACGTGCGACAGCAGCCAGGCGTCGCGCAGGTGCGGACTGGTCCACGGGCTGACCGGAATGGCCGTTGCACCGAGAAGCGCGAGGAAGAACACAACCGGGAAGACGAAGACGCTGAGCCCGGCGAACTGGCACCGCCAATAAACTAGAAGAAATGTGACAGCGATCAGGAAGCCGCAGAGCGAAGCGGACTCGAAGAAATTATTCAAGGGGAGGCCGCCATAGCCGAACCAGAGTTCCACAAGCGCCACCATGTGCAGGATGGTGGCCACGGAGAAGCAACCGAGCGCGGTTGGGAAGATCTCCGATTGCCGGCGGACCGCGGACACCAGCGCGTGCAGCAGCCCGATGGAGTACAGAGCAGTGGCGACACGGAGCCAGAAGATACTTGTTTCCTGCATTTTGGCGGATGCCCGGCTTCTTTCAGTATAGCGGCGGCCAACTCGCGGACATCCCGCTTGGACCGGGCTGGAAGGGCAATGCTCACGGTCTGCGCAAGTGCCCGCCATTTGACCGGATCACCGTCGAGCCGGGAAGGATGGAAGGCTATCCATGCATTCGCGGCGACGGCGGTGGGCGGCTGCCACCAACCTCCACCGCGACGCCGCTCGACAGTTTGCGCGTCTTCATCGCTGGACCGTTGACAGCACGAGTTGTTGGAGGTGGATTTCGCGGTGCG
>CAYPUQ010000138.1:0-13421 GCA_964413655.1 uncultured Solibacteraceae bacterium
CATAAGCCGGAGACAGCGTTCCTGAGCCGAGTCAGCATACGTGAAAAAGGCGACTCTCACAGCGCGCTTCTGCCCGATCCGCCAACTGCGCCGGCTTGCCTGTCGCAGGGTGTAGATCGAGTAGCCGGTCTGCACGAAAAAGACGCTGGGGAAGCTGAGGAGATCTAACCCTGTGGAAACCAAGCGCGGGTGCGCAAGGCATACCTGCATTCCCTGCTGGAGCTTTCGCTCGTACCACGCCTCCCGCTGTTCGGGCGAGATCTCCGCCGTCAACACCTCAGTCCGAATCCCCTCGTTCAGCAGGAGCTGCTGCAGCCGGCGCGTCACGTCTCGCTTGCGGGTGTAAACCGCGAAGATCTGAACTTTTCTTCCGCTGGCGAGCTCGTTCTTGACCTCCTCAATCAGCCGCCGCTCCTTGGCGTAAATGAAGTTCTCATCGAGGTCTGGCGGTTCCGAGATGACGAACCGCTCCCGCTCTCCCTCCTCATTGGTGGAGTATCCGTAGAGCGTGCCCAAATTTCGGGGCCGGTCAGGATAGAGCAATAGGGCATTCATCCCGATGCTGATCACCGAGGAGTTGCCATGATGCCGGCGCAGCGCTTCCGAAATGTCCGCTTCGAGCTTTGAATATGCCTCCCTGAGCGGCGGGTCCATTTCCACCGCAATGACCTCTTCCGCATACGGAGGCAAAGCTTCCGAGATGTCTTCGAGCGACACGAACGCCGCCATGTTCATCAGGTACTTTCCGAACAGCAGCGGAGAGGCGCCGGGTCGGCGCTTGACCGTCGTTGTGACCCGTGCCTTCGAGCACGCGTTCTCGGAAGGCTCGATGGTGGTCACCTTTTCGAGCACGCCGTATGTCTCGGCGAACTGTCGCACACCCGCTTCGCCGTAATCGAAGCCTTCCTCGCGCATCATTCGCCCGTCCAGCCTGTACAAGATTGGGAAAATCTCATCCGCGTAGCCGCCGAGCAATGTTCCGGTCAGGATGATCGTTCGGTCGCATACCGAAGCCAGCGTCCCCAAGGCGTTGCCTTGCGCGGTCTCGGCGCCTTTCAGTTCGTGGACCTCGTCGGCAATGCCGTAGTCGAAGAACCCGTTCAGAAAACGCCCGATGAATTCCATCGATGCCATGCGATGGATCTTCGCGTTGTCCGCTTGCCACAGAGGACTGAAGAACGCCTTACGGCTGCGCTCGGACTCCGGCAGAACCAGTTCGCTGTGCTTCACCTTGCGGAAGTCGGCGCGGCGCAACTGGTCCTCGCCACCGAGGATCGGCTTGCCTGTATCCGGGTTGACAACATTTCCGATGAACGGGCCGCACTTGGGCGTGGCGTACGCATGCCGCCAGTAGTAGCCTAACTTGGCGGTCTCTCTTGAAAGGACCCATACCGACGGAGCACGCACTTCCGCCTGCCAGCGTGCCCGTGCGGAACGGTGGTTCTTCGCCAGCCGCACGTCGCTCAAGGTGGTTCTCAGACCCTCGCGCACGATCCGGCCATTCCGCAACCGAACCTCGTTGACGCCGGTGAATCCGTTCGACCCAACTCCGTTTCGAACGCCGTCCACGATGAACACTCTGACGCCCGGCAAGGTCAGGTGGCTTTCTTTTGTCCACTTGGTGACCAAATGCGGCGGCACCAGCGCCAGCGCGGTGAACCTGCGGCCCTGTGCTGCCGTGAAGATGCTGCCCAACGAGATCAGTGTCTTGCCCGTGCCGCATTCTGCGATGGCCGCGGCGCAGCGAGCTTCCTGGAGTCGCTTCACGGTGCCAAGAATGGCTAGCACCTGCGCCGGGAATGGCCGGCGCTTGAGTTGATGCAACCAAGGCGAAACCGGATCGCCAGGATTGTGGAGAGGCGGAAACTGGTTGAGCACTCGTTCTCCAAGCGCGCCGCCGTACCGGCGCAAGTATTCGGCGATGCAGTCGGGGGCACTCATGGGGACTCCTTGTCCGAGAGGATCGATGAAAAAGAAGGGAGGGCTATGCTGCCTGGGACGGTCCGGGAGCAGGGGGATTCCCGGTAGGTATGGCGATCGCGTGCCGTCGCAGACCTTGGCTCAGGATGCGAAGCATGCGCAATTTTGTCCCCTTCACCGCAATCGGTGAACAGTTGATTCCAACAAGCTCCTCGATCAAGTTCCGGCGCTCGAGTTCCGCACGGAACCACTCAGCCCACTCGGGCAGCACCGGCAGGCCAAACCGCACCGCCAGCCGGTGCAGCACGAAGCCGGCGGAATCGTCATACAGCACTGTGCGCCTGGCTTCCGCATTCGAGCCGAACTTGGTCTCGAACAGCCCCTTCGAAAGCAGCACGACATGCCGAACCGGCCGCTTGCGGTCGGGGATCTGGATCGACGATCGGTAGACGACTGGCTTCTCACCGAGTGTCCCGTATAGATGCACGTCCGGCGCCCGGATTTCGAAGCGCAATCCCTCATGGGCCGCCGCTGTCACGGCGCCGATTTCCTGGTCTCCGCCGAACACCGACACCAAATGCAGCGATGTCGCGAGCCGTGGCTCAGCCGGCCTTTCGGCGACCAGCCGGTTCAGATGAACGGAAACGTTCGTGATCGTGTCGCGAGTCTGCTTCACGAACGTCAGCTTCCCCATCCGCAGGTGCGCGTTCTCCATCTCCGGTCTCCTTGCCCGCGGGTCGCTCGGACAGCAGCGCGATCCGGCCATCGGCGTACAGCAGCGTCAGGCGCTGCGAAAATCTCTCTTTCTCGCGGATTACAGTCGCACCCGAGTCATCCTCTTCCTCGGTCCTGTCCACAACCTTTACGCTTTCCCAGTAAGCCACGTGCGTATCCTTTCCTTCGCCGAACTGGCCGTTGAGAAGGCCGCTCGTGCAAAGGATTCCGACGTGACCCTTGTGCAAAGGAGTGAGTGGCCGCCCGGAGAACTCCGTCTTGGGAGCGTGCGTGATGCGCTGCGCCTGCAACCACGCCGGCGACTTCTCCAGCAGATCTTCGGTCAGGTCGAGCGGCAGCCCTCGGTACTCGATCTTCGCCGCCGGACTGGGCGGCACCGCGTACAGCCGATCCGGCGCTTCCGGCAGCGGTGGAATCTCTTCATATCGCCGCGTGAGCTCATACAGCTTGCGGTTGCCCTGCTGGACTGCGTGGTCGGTCATCCGCTCGCGCTCTTGACGCGTTCGCCGGATTCCGAAGACCACCACCTGTTTGTACTTGACCGCCTCCGGGTCGGTCAGCCGGTAGATGGCCTTGTCACGAAAGTGGGGAGTAAGCACGCCCCGGCACTCATAGACGCGGTCGGAGGGAGCGATCATCACCAGCGTGCCTACGGGTTTCAGCCACCGGTACAAATACTCGAGGAAAATCCGTTCCATCCGCTGGTTCTTGCCCTCGCCGACCTCAAAGTCAAAAGGGTGTTATATTACCGACACGGCGTATGTGTATGATACAGATCCCGTGTTTACGGGCATTCGGTGCACATGCAGAGGAAAAGAACGTATGCACATGTTGGAACAGGGCCGAGCGTGGACGATCACGTGGAACAGCTCATCTCACGATCCAACCTGCTTGGCCGTCGATGTAACGGCCGCATCGACTGCGTCCCGGTCGGCGAGAAAAGCCCCCTCAAACCCCACGCGTCAACGCGTGTAGATCAGAGTGCGGTAAGCAAGCGACTCCTGGCAACTGGCACGGGTTGGCCGCCGTAGGGTGCCTGCCTTTGTCCGACGTTTCCTTACGGTCGTCAGCCGCGTCTCTTGTCTCCGCGGCGAGCCGATGAGGACACTACAAAAGGCTTCGTTCTGGTCACAGCACGAGTCCCTTCGCCGTACGGCGGGATCGCTACGTGCAGCGCGCAGTATACGTAGAGGTCGATGTCACTGCCTTCGTTTCCAAAATAGCCCGTAGCGCTGTACTCACACGCGTGGAGGTGCATGAGCGCGGGCAAGTCAGGATCCACTGCGTGAGCCCTTCCTTCGGCTATCTCGGGATACATGGTGGGGGGTCCATTAAAATGCGGCGGCGGATCCACCCAAGCGACATCGAAGTCTACGGCATCGTCGGAGCTTGCCCGCACGGCCAGCGCTTCCTCGAGATCCCAAGGGGCCATCCGGTCCCCCAACGCAGCCTGTTCCCGTTGGGTTGGGAAGTGATCGAGCTGCCAAGTCCCGTCGGCGCAAGTTTCGATCATGTATGGGTAGAGGGTCACCTCCAACCCCTCTGCCATCGCTGTCGCCGCCACCACGTGATCACGACCCTTCAGCGAGGACACAGTTTGACGGGAGAGCGGTCGCTGCTTGCGCTGGAAGCGCGCGTCTTGGTGGTACAGATGGGAGCAGGGGAAGGCGAGCGTCCCACCCCGGGGCAGGAAGCGTCGATCATCCAGCAGGGCACGAAGTTTTTCCCGCACAAGGGTGTTCAGCGCCTCGCGGCCGCGGTCGAGCACGGCACTACGCCCGATATTGACGCCGCTGTGCCGGATCAAGTAGGTCAACGTCACGCGGAGACCTCCCCAAACTCGCTCGATCTGGTGATCGACGTCGCCGAAGAAGGCGGCCCAGTGGATGCGCGTTGGCTCTGTCTGTTCCCTGATCGCTTCGCCCCAGTCATAGGTTTGAAAGACGCCATGGTGCTTGACGACGAACGCCCCGTTCGAAAACTGGGCCGGGAGGCACACGACAAGGGTACCGAGCATGTCGCTGCCGCGCGGGGTGTCCTTGTGCGGCACAAAGTGGCCCCCTGTCCCATAGACATTGAGGTTGTATAGCTCTGCGGTGAGCGCGTCGGGAATGTAAGGCACCAACTCGCGGCGGATCTGTTCCAGTATGCCCGCCGCCGCGGGGTCGAAGTGAAGAACAGAAAAAGCGCCACCTTCCGCCTTGATCTGGAGGGCATCGCGGACGGTGCGATCGTACCGGGTCCTACGCCCCATACCGAACGCCGCCACCGAGCAGCGCTCGACCAGCGGCCGGAGAAGCCGCTCCTGTTCGAAGGTGTCTTTCGCGCGCAGCACCGCGATTTGGGTATTGTCAGGGAAGCAGAGGGTGACCGGCTGTTCGGGCACGAGTGTACCGCCGCACGTGAACGGTGCACGCAGGCCATGCACTGCGTGGCGGAGACCTTCCAACCGTGCGCCCTCGTCTTTTGTACTGGTGGTTGATGCCAAGACTTAAGAGCCCCTCGCTTCTTCTATACTCTACCGTCAGTGCTTCGTAGGAAACGACTGGGCCCTACTGAACCAAACTCCCCCGGGCGCCAGCGTGTTCGGCGCGGTGGACCGGGGGTACCGCCAGCGGGCTGCCATCGAAGGATCGCCGTTTCTCAACTGGTCGCGCTCCCGGCGGCTCCGCCGGACCGCGAGGACCACCACCTGGCTGTAGCGCACGGACTCTGGATCGATCAGTCGACAGATTCGGATCGCCTTGAACTGCGACGCGAGGATGTCAGTTGCATTCGGCAGGGATTCTTTGCGAGGATGCGGAAACTCTCTCCTCATCCTGTTCATTAGGCGCATTCCATTCACCCATGCGGTCTCGCTGTACAAACGATCGAGGCATTCGGGGCAGCGCGTCACATGATTCTCGACTCGTTGCTGCTCACGACTGGATAATTCCCGTAGGGCATATCCCTCCAACAGTGCGATGGAGAGGTGTTTCATGAGATCCAAAATACCGTAATGGCCTCACAAGCGCAGCAAATGAGCGTGTGCCGAATGAAATTGGAGCACTTGTCCCGTTACCAATCGCGGCCTGTAGCGTATTAGAGGATGTTATCCGTTATTGACGGCACCCGCCAGAGCGGAGAGCCGATCCACCGCGTCACCGGCGGCTCATGAGGAAACGCAATGCCTGTAGAAGAGAAGCACGGGCGGGGGGTGGAGCAAGCCTGGTGGATGCTGGATACGTTCGCCAGCCTGGGCGTGCAGGCCTTCGACGTCACCGAGACCGACATTGATGGACACAAGCAGGACTTCCGCGCCTGCCAGAGGGTAGAGCAGTTACGGCGGTGGGTGCCTTACCTGATGCAGTCGGCTACGGAGCGCCAGCATAACATCATCGTGCGGCCCAAGCGCGCGTCGGCCCAGTTTGTGCAGCTGGACGATCTCAGTGGCGTCGGGCTGGGGCGCTTGAGGACCACGGCTTTTCTAAGCCTGAGGACGAGTCCCGAGAATCACCAGGCCTGGATTGCGATGCAAGATTGCGATGCGGACTTGGCCCGGCGTCTGCGCCGGGGCAGCGGGGCCGACCCGAGCGCTTCCGGCGCCACCCGCGTGGCCGGCAGCCTGAACTTCAAGAGGCGGTATGCACCAGACTTCCCGATGGTGACGATCCTCGAAGCGGCTGTCAGACGCACCGTAACCCGAGTTGAACTGGAGGCGCTAGGCTTGGTGGCCGCCCCCCCAAGTCCGGTGAAGCGGACCGGTCGTGCCTATCAGGGCCGCGGACCGAAACAGTGGCCCAGTTACGAGCGTTGTTTGCAGAACGCGCCGCCGGCGCACAACAGCGACCGGCCAGATGTCAGCCGCGCCGATTTTACGTTCTGCCTGTTGGCGATCGATTGGGGTTGGAGCATTGCGGATACTTGCGCGTGCCTGCTGGAGAAAAGCAGCAAAGCCCGTGAGACTGGGGAAGCATATGCGTGGCTCACGACGCGGCGCGCGGCTGCGGTGATTGCCATGCGGCGCCGGTGAGCAAATTCTGCGCGGAGGGTGCTGGGGACCTGGATCAGCCGCCAAATCGGCGGAAGAATCTCCTGCAGGGTGATCCTCAGTTCGTAAACCCAGAGATCGGCTTTCGTCTTGGCTGTCATCTCCACCGCCGGTTGGGCGCCGAAACGAAAGTCAGTATAGCGCGAGGGACCAAACCACGCTAGATTCACACCGAGAAGCCGACCTGCCGCTCGTGCGCGCGCGGCGGCGCGGCGACGGCCGTGTCGAAGGCGTCCCGATCGCCGATGAAAACCACCTGCTCAATCCCGCGTGTCAGAGCGGTGTAGATCAGAGTCCGGTCCAGCAGGCGGGTTCTGACGACTGGCACAATCACCCTGGCGAACTGGCTGCCTTGCGCTTTGTGGACCGTGATGGCGTAGGCCAGGTCGATACGGTGGAAGTCCTCCTCCGGGATCTCGTGCCGCGCACCGTCAAGCGAGCACAGCAGGGACCGTTTCCCATTCGAGCTCAGGATGCTGTCGATTCTACCCAGCGAGCCGTTCCACAACTCCTTCTGGTAGTCGTTCTCAAGATAAATGATGGGATCGCCCTCCGCAAGCCCCCACCCATTTAGGTTTGGTTTCGTAGGGGCGGCTATGGCGTGCAATATGGAATTGATGTTCCTGACCCCGGCTGCCCCGCGCTTGGTTACGCCGAGGACCTGCACATCATCACATCCACTCCAAACCGCGAGGACGCCGAGAATGTTGTCCATAATGGCGCCACCGCCGGCGGCGATGAAGCTTACCCCGGCAAGAAGACCGGCGAATGTCGGCAGGGGCGGCACAATGCCGTTCCGGATCTCGCATGCGATCTGCGGAATGCCGCTCGATCGCGCCTGCCGGTGGACCTCAACCAGCTCGACGCTGGGGATTTTCGAGCTGCCGGCCAGCACCTGAAAGACGAGACCAAACCCGATCGGCGGCAGTTGGTATGGATCGCCGACCAGCAGCAAACGAGCGCGAACCGGTAGGGCCCGGACAATGCTATACGTTAGCGGCAGGTCCAGCATGGAGGACTCATCGATGATGACCAGCGGCTCGCTCCCCGGATCGACACGCCCGCGTGCAACTGCGTGAAGAAACGAGGCGATGGTGGAAGCTGGCCTCCCGGTGGCTTCCCGCAGCCGTTGGGCCGCACGCCCACTGAGAGCCATCTGAATAACCGGCACTCCGGCTTGTTCCGCTACGCGATGGATTACCTGGAGTACGGTTGTCTTGCCGGTTCCGGCGCCGCCAGTGAGAACACTAAGCGGGTGATGGACCGCCATCTCGACAGCCTGTCGCTGCCCGGCGTTCAGTTGCAGTCCTGCGCCTTCCTCAAAGTTGGTTATTGCTTCCGCAGTGATCGACGGCAAGTTGCGCGAGAACAGATTCCGTTCCGGTCCGGGAGCCCCACCCAGCAGAACGCGCAGATAGTTCGCGATCGCCCTTTCCATCACGGCGGCTCCCAGGGGCTGGTATCCATCGCCACTGCCGACAGTCGCGTGCTCGCACAATGCCCGCTCCACGGCCGCGCGGGCTACGCCGGTGTTGCGCGTTCCCATTGCGCTGCAGACGTCGTGCAGGAGCATCGCCTCGGGCGTTAGCGTGTGCTTGGTATCCAGCCGTCGATAGAGACACGCTTCGACCGCCGCGACCTGACGGCGCGGATCGTCCTGAGTTACACCCAGTGAAAGCGCCGCCCGGTCCACCTTCTCCCAGCCCGCGAAAGCCAGCAGCCGGTAAGGATTCTCGTGCAGTTTCGCGAGCGGCTCCTCGGGCCAGATCCTGCGAACCTTGTTGGCCAAGCGAAGGTCAAAGCCGTGGTGCTCGAGAAACGAAATGACGCTGGCCTCCTCGGCAACAGTGCGCCAAGCCTCCACCAGCGCCTGTGCACACTCCTCGGAGAGCACACAGAAGAGTCTTTCGACATCGCCTCGGCTCAGCACAGCGTGGAGATCCGACCCGAACTCCGCCCACAACCGCGTCGCCTTAGCCTTCCCGATGCCCAGGCCATCAAAGACTGGATGCTTCATGAGGAAGTCAACGATGAACCTGCCCGTAGGCTGGATCAGGGATGCCCGTTCCACGTGCACCTGATCGCCGTATTTCGGATGGCGCCGGCTCTCACCTTCGAGCGCCCAAACTTCACCGATAACGGGCGCACGGAAAATGCGGTCGCGGTTACCGACAAAACGCAGGCGCGTGCCCGCCGCATCGCGTCCGCAAAAGATTGCTCCTCCGCTGGCGCCGGGATAGACAGTCGAGATGGTCACCTTCGCCGAGATTCTCACGGGATCACACGCCGGCCCGTTTTGAGGACCTCTTCCTCAATCAGTTTGTAGCGAACCAGCTTTTGCTCGGCCGCCGCCAGCCGCTTACGCAGTTCCTCGGCCTCCGCCTTCACGCTGGCCAGTTGCTGCTCAAGCTGGAGAACACGGCGGTCCTTGATCTCCAACTGCCGCTGAGCCCGGGACAACTCGCTGGCCTCGCCACCGTGACTGGCCGGACGGCCCATAAATTCGGTGAGCAGTCGCTTCACTCGGCCGTTGGTGTAGAAGACATTGCGGAGCACTCCGGCGGCTTCCGCAATGGCACTGATATTCGGTCGGCCATCTTCCTGGGGAAGGAACTCGCCCGCCGTCTTCAGGCTAGCCAGATAGGCTCGTACCTTAGCCACATTTTGTTCGCCCCGTTCGGGACCGGATAGTCGATTCTCTCTCATCCTGTCATCCCAAACGTCATTTGAGCCGCTCCGCCACCTTGGAGACGACGGATCTCCTCGCGCAAGGAAGCGTTCTGCTGCTCATAAATGGCCATGCGATCCGCGCGCTCCCTTTCCTGGAGGATCTGTTGTCCGATGCGATTGACCTCCAGCGCGAGAAGCCGCTTCTGTTCCTTGAGTGTTTCCACTTGCCTTCGAAGTTCCGTGATCTTTGCCTCTTGTGCATCACCGCTGCCGGCCGTTCGAAGGCGCTTTCCCTTGATCTGGTCGAAGCGCTCGTTGATCTCAGGGAACGCCCATCGACCTCCTGGCAGCTTCCTCACTACCGTGTTCACGTTGACACCGGCTTCACGGGCCAGCGTGGCCTTGCTCCACTTAAAGCCCGGGCCCGCTACCACGGTGTGGCCGCTCTCCATCCGGTCCAGGGCCTCCAGCAACTTCAGCCGCGTCTTAGCAGGCCGCTCAGCGTGGTAGCGGCGCAGACCAGCCAGTTTCTTGACGGCCGACCCCTTCAGGTGAGTCCTCCCAAAATCTTGCTGCTGATCGCATGAATGTCCGCAAGAGCTCTTTGGTAAGGCTCCGCTCGCGGCTTCTGCTCCATCAGGCTCTCGCAGTCGCGCTGGATCTTCTCCCAATACGGCTTGTGCTCCGGAGTAATGATCGAGTTTGCGCAGGCCCCCGGGTTGCAGCGCTTCAAGAGCGGATGATCGCCCTGCGTGCAAAGCGCGGACTCCGGCCGGAACCAGCAGTAGTTCGATGCCGCGCAAGGATAGACGCGTTGCCCCGCTTCCACCAGATTCCGGATCATTTCTTTACGCAAGTGACTGCCCGCTTCGCCGCGAAAATTCTTCGGTAATCGGCCGTCGGCGATCGCCTCATCGATCTTCCTCTTGAGATGAGTCCCGCCCGGACCCGCCAGGCAATCTGATTGAAGGGCCTTGTCGAAAGTTTCGAGAAACAGTTTCTCTTCCTCTTCCACCATCAACGTCCACAGTTCATGATCGTTGCCGACGTAATAGTCGGTCATATAGAGGGACGCGTGTTTGAAGTGCTCCTTCAACGCCAGCAAGTTCGTTGTGTCGTATCTCGCTACGTGCCTCGCGAAGGTACGCCGGAACATGTGCGGGTGAAGGTGAAAAGGCCGACCGCTCGCGTCCTTGATCCCCAGCATGGTCACGAAGTTGTTCAACCGAATCCGGATCACTATTCCTGGAAGCGGTTCCGAGCCACGAGGCCGCGTAAAGGCTGGCGTGGGCAGCCACAAATACGACGCCTTTAGCCGTCGCCGTACGCGCCGCCCCAGCCGCTCGAGAACTGCCACGGCCATTGCACAGACCGGCCCTCCCAACCATTTCGCAGGACGTCCGGCCGGAACCCCTTGCATTTTGTACACACGGCTTCGGAGCCACACCAGATCCGGCTGACCCCGTTCCTTTACGATCTCGCAACACCCCTCTCGCAGGGAAAGGATCTCACTGATTCGCATCCCGGTCGTGAATGCAATCAGCACAAAGCAGGCTGTCTGGAGATGGTTCAGCTCCACGAATAGCTGGCGCACCGCCTGCAAACCGCCTGCAAACCTCGTGCCTTCCAGCCCGTAGGCAGATATCGGCTGCTCGCGCAAGTAATGAGCTGCCCGATACGGAAAGTTACACCTTGCCTTGCGAATCTCCTCAACTCCATCAAAAGCATCGAGCAGGTAATCCGCGGAACGATCTACGTATTCGAGCGCGCCTTGAATCAAAGGCATAAGCGCCTCGTCGGGAATTACCTGCGTTTGGGTTTCCCGCTGGGAAGCGTGGCTGTAGCCAGCGAGCTTGCGAACGGGCGGTTTCCCGTGAAAAGGATCAACCAGCAGGCCGTCGGTCATCACGTGCCGATACTGGAAGAGCTTCTGAAGGATATGAATGCGGTTGTATTTGTAGCTCGCGCTCAGTTCCGCCTTCAAGACATTTTCGATGTAGTCTTCGCAATGGTGCGGCAGGACATCCTTAAATCGGACGATCGGATGCCGGTACGAGAGCAGGTGCACAACGAAATGTTTCAGTCGGCAGAAGAGTTGTCGCGCAGCGCTTGCCGCAAAAGGCGGCTCGTCGATGGGATGCCAAAGTAGAGCGTAAATGAACTGCTTGGATGAATGGAGCAGTAGGCGGAACGGTGGATCAGTAAACCGACCACGATCCGGCGTCACAAACGCCCAGCGGATTAGTTTTGAGGATTTCTGTGTTGTCGGACTCAGGATTTCATTAGAGAAGTCCCATGTGTGATCCCGGAATCTCGATGCCAGCGATACCTCCGGATTATCGCCATCGGAACCCATCGGCGTTCGAGCAGCCGGCGCCACTGAGGCCCGTGTGCCTGGACGCTTCATGCCAGCACCCCCCGGCTCACGATCATCGGATTCTGTGCCAGCTTCTCGGCTTCTTTGGTCGCAGCCTCGATCTGGTCCGGCCGGAAAGTGGCGATAATGTGCTCGTTCATGACCCGCACACTCTCTCCATACACCGCCTCCCAATCGGCGGGTTTCATGTCGGCCTGAAAAGACACGATCCGAGCGCGGATGGCGATCACCTGCGGCAAATCCTCAAGAAACCAGAGACCATTCGGACACCTGAAACAGGCATGAAACGAAGTGCATGGGCGCCCCTTCTCCTCACCCGGCTGCGGCGAGTTGTAAGGATCGCGGCAGGTCCCTGCGCCTGTGTCGAAGCGGCCAGCTACGATCTTCTTCGCCTGCACAGGCGGCAGGTTCAGCCGGCCCACACCCGTCGCGCGCTTCACCGGAATGGCGGTGACCCGCTGGATCATCCTTTCCTGGGCTTTCTGGATCACCCGTGCATGGAATGGTTCGGTAATGCTGTTCAGCAGGTATTTCACAGTCGTTGACAGCCGAGCATGCTGGAGAAACTGCTGAACCTTGCGAAGATTGCCGCCGGTTGCCAAGTACAGTTGCGTGGCTGCGGAGGGACGCATGTTCACCAGCGTGAAGTGCGGCAGCCCGTGCCGAGCCACAAACTCACGAAAGGTGATAACGAAGCCATCCCCGCTCGTGGTGCTCGGCGATACGATTCGACCCCATTGTGGGCTGAAGTAGAGAAACAGTTTCGTCCGCTCAGCGGGGCCAGCCCGCGACGCCAGGGGCTCTGTGTACCGCCGCATGAACTGAATCAATTCCACCACGCCCGTCTGGTTCCGCCGGTCGATGCGATGGAGCTGCCGCTGCTGCTTTCCAGCGCGCCGTTTTTCCCATGCACAGTAGAAGAGGCTTTCGTCTAACTCGTGCGGTGTCAGGCAATCTCGTGCCAAGCCGTAGGTGCAGAACGCATTCATGCCCGTGCGCGCGGCGATCAGCACCATGAAGGGAATCAGTTGCTGTGCTCTGGTTGGAATGTCTCCGTCCTTGTAAGTACTCCTAATCCGCTTGACATCCTGCTCCGCCGCACTCAGGATCTTCTGGAAATCGGCGACCGAGAGCGCCCGGGATTCCGCGCGCTCGGCATCTACCCCATCAAATAGGTGCCTTGGCGTCCGGAAGAGCGGGTCAAACTCCCCAGGAAATGCACGCTTGGCTCTACGCAGGAAACAGGTGCAGATCGAATACATGGTGGCGGCGGTCTTTCGTTTGAACCGGCGCCGCGCGACCAGCCAGACTGCGTACTCCTTCAACATGTCCGCGCTGAGATCCCGCGCCTCGATAACATCGGGCATCCCTTTGGCGCGATGGTCGAGAAACACGCTGAAGAAGTTCTTGAGCGTCCACGCTATCCTCAAGACTGTTGCTCGCGGTGGCCCTGCCTGGTACGTTATCCAGAATGTGTTGGCGACAACCCTCGCGAGTTTGGGACGCGACGACAGGAAGGCCAAATTGACTGAGACGGGCCTCCCACCAGGTGGTTGGAACGTCTGCACCAGCGGTGCATCGCGCTTTTCAAGTTGGGCCAAGTCATGCTTTTCAAGCACGTTGTCTTTGATAGCGTTCCACCGTTGGCCAGCTCCGCTTTGCCGCACAGGCTATTCCCCCAGCAGCCGG
>CAYPUQ010000139.1:0-11833 GCA_964413655.1 uncultured Solibacteraceae bacterium
CTGAACAAACTGCTCGATCCCGACTGGCTCTCGGGCGTCTTCTTCGAACACTGGGCGGGCGCCCGCCTCCAGCACTCCCTCTACCTCGCCGTATCCGCCGCCCTGCCGCCGCTGGCTTTCGCAAAGCTGCTCGGCTGGTCGACCATCCTGATCGAACTCTTCCTGCCCGCCGGACTGCTCTTTGCCCGCACCCGCCACTTCGCCATCTGGTTGAGCGTTCTGTTCCAGTCCGCGCTCCTGCTTTTCACCGGCCACACGTTCACCATGTTCTTCTTCGCAATGCAGGCGTCGATGCTGGCCTTCGCAACGTGGCCGCGCGAAGCGCTGGCCATCTACGACCGCGACTGCGGCTTCTGCGACCGCTCCCGCCGCTTCATGATGCGAATCGATTGGGAACGGCTCATCCGCTGGGAGCCCCTGCAATCCGGCATCGGCGACCGCTGGGGGATCGCCGCCGGGGATCTGATGCGGCGCATGTATCTCGTGCTCGATGGCCGCCACATCTCCTCCGGCTTCCGGGCCTGGAAACTGATGCTCCTGGCCAACCCGCTCCTTTGGTTCGCCCTCGCGATCCTGATCGCCGCTCCGCCCGCCACTTGGGCCAACTGGCGCCGCTTGGTCGTCGCGGCGGCTCTCGTGTTCTTCCTGCCCCTGTTCAACCCGATCGGCGAAGCCATCTACAACCTGGTCGCGCGAAACCGCCACCGGCTCTCGGCGAACCCGACATGCTCGGTGCCAGCCGACCGCTAGCGCGCCGGCGCTGCCATCTATCCATCTTTCGTCCGATGTGATTCAATGAAGTTGAAGGAAGGCCCCGATGCAACTGAAGTTGGCAATCTGTCTCGCCATCGGCGGGCCGCTGGCCCTAGCGGCCGCTCAGACGACGACTGCATCCGTACCCACCCCGCAGCCGGTCGCCGGAACCGCGGCCGCCGCCGTGCCGGCCCCTGCGCCAACCCGCGAGATCAGCACGGAGATGCGCGGCGACATCGCCATGGCGCGCAAGGAGTACCGGCGCGCTATCGAATACTACCAGGCGGTCGAACCGCGGACGGCGGTGATCCTCAATAAGATCGGTATCGCCCATCACCAGATGATGGACCTCAACGGAGCGCGCAAACACTACCAACAGGCCGCCAAAATGGATAAGCGGTACGCCGAGGCCGTCAACAACCTGGGCACGATCGACTACGCCCGCAAAAAGTATCGCGGCGCGGTGAAGCACTATAATCGCGCCCTGAAACTCGCCCCCAACTCGGCCAGCATCCACAGCAATCTCGGTACTGCCTGGTTCGCCCGCAAGAAATACGACCGCGCCTTCGCGGCCTATCAAACGGCCCTCGAACTGGACCCCGAAGTCTTCGAACATCGCGGCTCCAGCGGCGTTCTGCTTCAGGAGCGCAGCGTCGAGGAGAAGGCCAAGTTCCACTTCTATCTGGCCAAGACCTACGCCTCGGTCGGCGTATTCGACCGCGCCCTTCAGTACATCCGCATTGCGCTAGAGGAGGGCTTCAAGGAACGCAACAGGCTCGTCGACGACCCCGCTTTCGCTGCCATGCAGGAAATGCCCGAGTTCCAGGCTTTGCTCGAATACCAGCCGCGTGTGCTCTGACCGGCTCGCCGCCTTGGCCGCCTGCTTCGCGCTGGCGGGCTGTCAGTCAATTCGCACCAGCCCGCCCGGTCCCGAGCGCCTCGCCTTCATAAACTTCGAGGATCTCTCCCCTACTCCCGACTCAGCTTGGATCGGACCCGCGCTGGCCTTTGTCGCCGCCGGTCAACTTAGCGCCGCACGCGGCATTCTTGTCCGGCACTTCCCCGACCCCCGCTCGGCAGCGGCCTTCCAGCCGGCCCGCACCGTATCCGGCTACTACACCGCCGGCGACGACGGCATCCGTTTCCATGTGTGGCTCCGCGACGGGTCCTCCGGCCGCACCGATCGGATTTTGGAGCTGTCCGCAGCCACACCGGACGAACTCCCGGCGATCGCGGATCGCCTCGCCCGGGACTCCGGACGCGAGCCCCGCCCGCCCCTAACTCGGAATTCACAAGCTTTGCGCAGCCTCGGCGACGCGCTCACCAACCCCGCACCGGAAGGCCGGATCGCCGCGCTCGAAGCGGCCATCGCCGCCGATCAGGCATTCGACGAAGCGCGGCTCCTGCTCGCCCGCGAGTACACGGCCGCGCAGCGCCACCCGGACGCGGCCGCGGTCTTCGCGATCCTGGCCAACCGCCATCCCGGCGTGGGGCTTTATTGGAACGAGCTTGCTTACGCGCAAGCGCGCACGGGACGCTTCGAAGCTGCCCTCGAAAGTCTTTCGCATTATGCGCAGCTCGATTCGGGTCCCAACCCGTTGGACTCCCGGGGCGAGATCCAGTTCATGGCCCGGCAGTATGCGGACGCCGCCGCCAGTTTCCAAGCTGCCTACGAAAAGAATCCGGCCTTCCTCAACGGCGCGCCCCTCCGCAAAGCCGCGGAGGCCTCCCTTCACGCCGGAAAAACGGCCGAAGCTACAGTTTTGTTCGAGCGGTTCCTCGATGGCCACGCCAAAGAGGAAGTTCAGCAGGCCACGCTACGCGCCCGCTGGCGGCAACTTTTGGAAGGACAGCAGGAAGCCGGTCGCGGACGCCCCTGAGAAAGCGGGGCGCCCCTGCGCCGAATCCCCCCGCCCGCCTTCGCCATCTAACCAAGTCCTATGGACAGCGCGCACAAGCAAATCCCCGTGGTGGTCATTACCGGCAGTGTCCGGCCGAATAACTACACGCGAATGGCCGCCAATTTGGTTCTGGACGAGTTCCGGCGCCAGCCCGGCATCGCACCCGAACTCATCGACCCGGCCGAGTTGAATCTCCCCCTGCCGGGCGCCAATCCGAACCACCCGGATGCGCGCGCGCTGCGCGAAAAGGTAACGGCTGCCGCCGGAGTCGTCCTGGCGACACCCGAGTACCACGGCAGTTTCTCCAGCGTCATCAAGCTGGTCATCGAGAATCTCGGATTCCCGTCCGCCTTGCGCGGAAAGCCCGTCGCGCTGCTCGGCGTCGCGGCCGGTTCCATCGGCGCCATCAAGTCGCTCGAGCACCTTCGCGGCGTCGTTTCCCACGTCGGCGCCATCGCCCTGCCGTTACCGGCCTCTGTCGCTAACGTTCAGAAGGTCTTCGATGCCGATGGCCATCCCATCGACCCCGGCGTGGAGAAACTGGTCCGGGGCGTCGCCACGAACCTGCTGAATTTCCTGAACCAACACGTTTGCCCCGCCGTCACGCTCGAGCGGCTGCTCCGCGAAGGCGCCGGCGAGGCCGCCTGAGGATCGCCGATAGGACTAAAGTACTAATTCATCCCGGCACGAAATAGGCATAGGATTATGCCTCTGGATCTATCGGCGAATCCAGCCTTCCCTGGCATACTGGGGGTGTCCTGATGATGGCTGTTCGATGGATAGTACCCGTTCTCGCGCTTTGTCTCTCCGGGTTTTCCGGAGCGATCGCGACCCCTATTCACTACATCACCGATCTCGGCGCCGTCGGCGCGGGAACGGCCACCGGCATCGGCAACAGTGGCCATGTTGTGGGATGGCATTCCGATCCCCACGGTAACCTCGGCTCGTTTCTGCTCGGCGAAGGAGGAGTACAGACTCTCTCCGGGAGCATTGCATCCGGCGTCAACAGTAACGGCCACGCCGCCGGCACAAGCTATGGACCGTCCGGCGCGCAAGCGGTGATCTGGAGCGGTGAAACCGCTCAACCACTCGGCTCGCTCGGCGGAGAGTCGTATGGGATGGCGATCAGCGACCAGGGTTATGTCACCGGCAGTTCGGCCAATGCGGCCGGACAGGGACGCGCATTCCTTCACGACGGCGGAACGATGCGGGATCTCGGGACGCTTGCGGGCGGAAACTGGAGCGCCGGATACGGTGTGAACGCGGCGGAGCACGTGGTGGGGACAAGCGAGAACGCCGCGGGCAACTTCGAGGCGTTTCTCTGGACCCCGGACGGCGGCATGCGCGGCCTCGGCGCGCTCGGCGGCACGTCGAGCTACGCTACCGGAATCAACGGCGCGGGACTGATCATCGGCCATTCGGCCACGGTCGACGGCTGGCTTCAGGCGTTCCTGTACTCCGGCGGTGCTATGCAAGGATTGGGCACGCTGGGCGGCAGCCAGAGCTACGCGTACGGCATTAACAGTGGAGGGCTGGTGGTCGGCTACTCGTGGATTACCGGTAACGAGCGGACTAGCGCGTTCCTCTACCGCGACGGAATCCTTTGGGATCTCAACGTGCTGCTGCCGGCGGGATCCGGCTGGGTGCTGCTCGAAGCCTACGGGATAAACGATGCAGGCCAAATCGCCGGCGCCGGTTTGCTTGGCGGCGAGCGCCGCGCGTTCCTGCTGGATCTCTCACAACTCCCGATGGTCGACAACCCGGAACCTTCCACGCTGTTTCTACTGGGCGGCGGCCTCGGCCTGCTCGCTGCCGGGCGCTATGGGAAGCGCCGCCTCAAAACGCCGGCCGTCCGATAACCCCGGAACCCAGCAACTCCTCCAGCAGTGGGCTGGTGGGATAGGGGTGACACTTATATTGGCGGAAGCCTTCGCCGAACACAAATCCGGCATTCGAGCCGGCATTGGCCGCCCACTCGTCCAGCGTGCCCAGAAAGTCGTCGATTCCGTGGTGTTCCTGGAGCCACAGCTTCTGGCTTTCGTGGCAGTCGAACATCTTCCGCTTTGTGTCCATCACCGGCTCGACATTGACGACGAAATCCGGACGAACCTTATTCCCGTCGCGGTCCCGGCCCTCGACGGGGTCGACGAAGTACAGGTGCGGGATCGCCGTCATCGGCTCCAGGCTGTCCGAGTATCGCGACGTATCGTAGTTCGGCGCGGGCGCGGCGAAGCAGGCGTCCCGCACCAGCCGGCTGGTTGCTTCGTGATCGCAATGGTAGTCCGCCGGCGAGGCCGTCAGCACGATGTCCGGCTGCACCCGGCGCAACAGGGCTGTCACGCGGCGCCGCGAGTCGTCGCTCTCGAAGATTGCGAGGTCGCGAAACTCCGCGCAGAAATAGTTCGCGCCAATCACCGCCGCGGCGTTCGCCGCCTCCCGCCGCCGGATCGCGGCGATCTCGGCCGGAGAGTGATGTTTGCTGCCGCAATCGCCCGGCGTCATGGTGACAATCGTCACAGCATGGCCGCGCGCCGCCAGCATCGCTAAGGTCCCGGCAGCAAACAATTCCGCATCGTCCGGATGCGCATGGATGCAAATAATACGCTTCGACATCAGAATCCGACAGGCTACCACGACCCGGCGTACAACCGGGGACTCTCACTTGTCCAGGACCAACGCCACCTCGGCGTGGCCATGCTGCATCGCGAGGTCCAACGCCGACTGGCCGTTGTCCGCGCGTAGCGTGCGGTCGGCGCCATACTCCAACAGCAGGCGGACCATGGCCGAATCGCCGCTCTGCGCCGCTCCGTGCAGCGGCGTGAAGCCTTGCTGCTGGCGTCGATTGACGCTCGCGCCATTCTTCAACAGCAATTCCACGATCGCCCCGTGCCGGCCTGAGACGGCGGCGTGCAGCGGCGCCACTTTCATCGGGTTCTCGGCCGCCAGATCCATCGCCGCGCCCCGGTCCACCAGCCAGGCGGCAACTTCGGAATGCCCGAAGAAGCAAGCCAGCGCGAGCGGTGTGAACCCGTCTTTCGCATGCTCATCGATAGCCCGCGGCCGATTCACTACCAGGTCCTGAACTCGCGGCAAGTCGCCAACGGCGCACGCTTCATGCACCGTCAACTCGGGACCGTGCGCGCGCAGCAGGGCGACCACCTCGGGCTTCCGGTGATACTGCGCCAACAGGATGGCGCTCTGTCCCATCTCATTCCGGAAATCGAGCGCCGCGGGCGTGGCTGCGAGAATCGCGCGAATGCGCTCCGGATCGCCCGCGCGCGCCGCGTCGAGCAATTCCTCGCCGGGAGACATCGCCGCCTACTCCCGCCGCTTGGCCGGGATGCCAGCGCGACGCAGCGACGCTTCCACCTGGTCTTCCGTCAGGCGCGCCGCGTCATATTCCACTTCGAGGTGGTCGAGCGAACGAGCCAGCCGGACCCGAAGCAGGCCGTACTGGCCGTGCGCGTCCGCAAGGCGTTTCATCAGGGCCTCGTCCAGCGGCCGGAGGAGGTCGAAACGAATCAGAACCTTGGTCATCCGGATCAAGGTTACCAGAGCGGACGGGCTACTGGCGTGCTGTCGATTGCCCCTTCCCTTCCACGATGGGTTGGTCTATACTTCTGGTCGGTTAGTCAGGTACTCTGCCTCGGGAAAGGGTGGAACATTATGTTCACGATTCGCGCGATTATGCGCCTGCTCCTGGTGTGTGCCTTGATGGCGGCGCCAAGTTTCGGTCAACTTACCCGGGGGTTCATCTCGGGAGTCGTCCAGGACCCTTCGGGTTCCGTTGTGCCGGACGTCCTCGTGAAAATCACCAATCAAGCTACCAACCTGAGTTCGGAAACCTCGACGAACGCCGCCGGGATTTACCGGTTGGTCGCAGTCGAGCCCGGCACTTACACGGTGGAGTTCTCGCGCCAAGGTTTCGAGACCCGCCGTATCCCCAACATTGCGGTCACTGGCAACCAGGAAGTGACGCTGAACCAATCGCTGACCGTGGCCGCCACCACGACCACCATTGAAGTCGTCGAAGCGCCGCCCGGCGTCGAACTTTCCAAGACCAGCGCGACGATCGAGCGGAAGCTCGGCCAACAGTTCATCGCCGACGTAGCACTCACCGGCAACACCCGCGACGTGAACACGCTTGCGCTCCTTGCCCCGACCACGAACCGCGCCCCGGGCTCGACGGGAATCGCCGCCAACGGCCAGCGGGCGCGCAATAACAACTTCCTGCTCGACGGCGCCGACAACAACGACCTGAGCGTGACGCTGGTCTCGAACCGCGTCATCCCCGAGGCGGTGGCCGAATTCCAGGTCCAGACCCAGGCTTATTCCGCCGAGTTCTCCCGCAACTCCGGCGCCAGATCCAGGTGATCACCCGCTCCGGAACCAACGAGTGGCACGGCGAAGTCTTCGACTACTACCGCGCCAACTGGATGGAGCCGGTCAGTCTGTTGAACAAGCGCCAAGGAATCGACGAGACTCCCCGCTTCGTTCAGAACCAAGCCGGCGGCGCGATCGGCGGCCCGATCATCCGCAACCGCACTTTCTTCTTCAGCCTGTTGGAAGCGAACCGTCGCCGGGAGGCGCCCGATGCCCGTAACGCGACAGCCGCCACGATCCTCACTCCGGACGGGTTTTCGGCACTCGGCGCGGTTCCGCCCGGCCCCGATCAAACCACCGAATCCCGGCAGGCCGCGCTCAGTGGCATTGGTTTTCTGCGCGACATCCACGGGCGCGTCGGCAATTACACGAACCTCCGGAACGTGACCGTTAACGGCGTTCCCGTTCAGGTTGGCACCATCAATTTGCCGCTGTCCAATCCGCACGATTTCTGGTGGACGACACACCGCGCCGACCACCGCCTGACCGACCGCGACAACCTGACCTACCGCCTGCAACTCGACAAGCGGACTCAACCCGACGTCGTCAGCAACCTGCAATTCGGCAGTCTGTTCTCCGGCGCGCAGACCATTCTCGGCCAGAACCACACCATCAGTCACACGCGGACCATCACCCCGCGCTTCGTGAACGAGTTCCGCTTCGGCTACATCCGGCGCAACCTCCAGTTCCCGGAGAACGACGCCAACACTCCCACCACGACGATCTTCGGTCTCTTCACCATCGGCGGCCTTTCCAACTTTCCTCAGGGCCGCGTGCAGGACTCCTTCCAGTTCCAGAACGTGGCCACCTATCTGGCCGGCCGGCATTCGTTGAAGTTCGGCGCCGACATCCGCCGCAACAAGCTCTTCAACCTGGCTGCGTTCGATTCCAAGGGCACCTTTGCCTTCGACAATCTACAGGACTTCCTCAACAACCGCCCCGCCACGCTGCGGCAAGCGGTGAATACGGCGTCGTTCGACGCCCGCCAGACCGTTCAATTCTACTTCTTCCAGGACGATATCCGCCTGTCGAAGGATCTGGTTCTGAACCTTGGCATCCGTTACGAAACCGCGGGTGTCCCGTTCGGCTTCTTCGGCGCCACCGACGCCGAGTCGCTCGCCGCCGGAGTACCCGGCCCCACTCGCCGCGACACCAACAACTGGGCGCCGCGCGCCGGTCTCGCCTACAGTCCCACCGCGAAGGACGGTTTCCTGAGGCGCTTGCTCGGCGACGGCCAGACCGTCTTCCGCGGCGGATACGGCATGGCTTACGACGTTCTCTTCTACAACATCCTGACCGTCAATGCCTCGAATTACCCGCGCGTTTCTGTATCGGAGGCGGACCGCCCGCAACTTGTGAACGTCTGGCCGACACTGTTGCCGCCAGGGCCCGCGGTACCAATATTCAATCCCTTCGCGCTGTACGTAAACAGCCCGGAGGACATGCAGAACCCCACGACCCACTTCTACAGCTTCTCAATCCAGCGGCAGTTCTCCCGCAACTATGTCTTCGAGGCCGCCTACAACGGGTCCCGATCCTATCACCAGATCCGTCAGGGCCAGTGGAACCCCGGCATTCTCACGCCCGAGCAGGCCCAGCGCGTCCGCGAAACGGGCAACGCGGCGTCGATCCCCGGCCTGGTTGGCGCCACGAGCCGCCGCCTGAATCCGGCGTGGGGCAGTCGGCTCACTATCGAGTCCACCGCGCTCGCCAATTACAACGCGATGTACGTCAAGCTCGACAAGCGACTGTCCGGCGGGCTCACCATCGGCGGCAATTACACGTGGAGCAAGAACCTCTCCGACAACGACGAGTCGCTCGGTGTCGGCGCCATCACCAACTCCAGCCCCCAAGTTCCGCAGGACTACTTCAACTACCGCAACGAATGGGGACCTTCCGCGTTCGACGTGCCACACCGCGTCAGCATCTACTACCATTACGCGCTGCCCACGTTGAGCGGCAGAAACGCCTTTGTGCGGCACGTGGGCGGCGGATGGAGCGTTTCCGGCTTTACCGAAGCGCAGTCCGGTCAACCGTTCACCATTCGCACCGGGGTCGATACCCACGGCACCGGAACCGCCGGGCCACACCGGCCCTCTTACAATCCGGGCGGCAGCCTTTCCTTCGATCCGGTTCACGGAAACTACCGGACGTTTACAACCCCAATCACCGGAGCGGGCATCGTCACCACATTCCTGGGCAGTAACAATCTGCCGCTGGCGAACTCCCAAGCGTTTCCGGTTCCAGCGTCCAACCTGGGCCGCAACACGTTTCGCGGACCCAACGACTACCGATGGAATCTTTCGCTCCACAAGAACATCAACCTGACGGAGCGTTGGCGAGTCCAACTCCGTTCCGACTGGATCAACGCATTCAACCGGCGCAACTTCGGCAACCCGGTTTCGACGATGAACAGCCCGATCTTCGGCCAAAACACGTCCGATCCGGGTGGTCGCACGATGCTGTTCATGCTCAAAGTTCGATTCTGATTCGCTTTGCGAACGCGAGTTCCTCCCCAAGGCCCGCGTTCGTTCCCACCCCCGCTCTCGTTCGATGAGGGCGGGGGTTCTTTCCCGAATCGCGGCTACCAGAGGAGGCGTACGACCGTCGCCACCGCGAAGGTGACCAGGAAACCGATGCCGAGGGGCATCAGTGCGCCGACGGCGGTCCAGCGGGCGCTGCGCGTCTCCTTCCAGATGGTGATGATGGTGGTGCCGCAGGGATTGTGGAGCAGGCTGAACAGCATCAGGTTCACCGCGGTGAGCAGCGTCCAGCCGTTTTGGTCGACCAGAATCCGGCGGATGTCCTCGAAGCTTTCCACCTCCGTCATCATTCCGGTGCCGAGGTAGACCATCATCATGGTGGGCACGACGATCTCGTTGGCGGGAATCGCAATGATGTAGGCGAGCAGGATTACGCCATCCAGGCCGATGGCGTTGCCGAGCGGCTGGAGCGACCGCGCGATGTGCTGGGCGAGGTTGGCGTCGCCCGACTGGATGTTGGCAAGAATCCAGATGACCGCACCGGCCGGAGCAGCGGTCGCCATGGCGCGCAGGAGAACGAAGATCGTGCGGTCGATCAGCGACGTGTATAGAATGCGCAGAATGCTCGGCCGCCGATAGGGCGGCAGTTCGAGCGTGAACGCCGACGCCTCGCCTTTCAGCATCGTACGCGACAACAGCGAAGAGACCAAAAGCGTGAACAACACACCGAGCAGCACGATCCCGACCACCGATCCAGCCGCCGCCACCGAGGCGACACCCGGTGGAAACTGTGCCGCGACGAAGAGGGTGGCCAGCATGATCAGCGTCGGGAACCGCCCATTGCACGGAACGAAGTTGTTGGTGAGGATCGCAATCAGGCGCTCCCGTGGCGAATCAATGACGCGCGTCGCGATAACACCCGCCGCGTTGCACCCGAACCCCATCGCCATCGTCAGCGCCTGCTTGCCGTGCGCGCCCGACTTGCGGAACAGCCAGTCCATGTTATAGGCGACCCGGGGCAGGTAGCCCAAGTCCTCGAGAATGGTGAATATCGGAAAGAAGATGGCCATCGGCGGCAGCATCACGCTCACCACCCACGACAGCCCGCGGAAAACGCCCTGCCAGATGAAGCCCGTCACCCACCAAGGAAAGCCGAGCGACTCGAACAACGCCACGGCCCACGCCTCGATGCCGAAGAAAAGGTTTGCCAGCATCTGCGATGGCACATTGGAACCCGTAATCGTCAACCAGAAGACGGCGGCCAGCATCAGCAGCATCAACGGCAGGCCGAAGACGGGGGAGGTCACCAGCCGGTCGATCCGCTGATCCAGGTCCCAGCGCCCCTCGCCCTGCTTAACGGCGCGGTGCGCGATGCGGCCGGCTTCCTGGTAGAGCCATTCGACGCTGTGATCGCGGAAATCCGGGGTCAGCCGGTCGCGTAACGCATCGGCGCGACGGATGACATCGTGGATAGGCGGGGCGGCACCGGCGCCCATTTCACTGCCTCCCCTCGATGGAGATGAGACTGGAAGCCCGTTCCACCGGCGCGCGCTGCGAGGACACAAGCTGGCCCAGTTCGCCCGACATCAGCGCTTCGCGAACTTTGTGGTCGCCGTCGAGCAGGCGGAACGCGATCCAGCGCGAGTTCGGCAAGCCGGGCGCGATCCGCTCGATCATCGGCACTAGTTCCTCGATCGCCATCTCCAACTCTGGCGGCCGCTTCGGGCGTAGTGGTTTGACCGGAACGGTTCCATCGATTACCTCGGCGACAGTGCGCACAAGGTCATGCAGTCCTTCACGTGTCCGCGCCACCGTCGGCACGGCGGGCACGCCGAGGTCGCGCGCGAGGCTGCGCACGTCCACTTCGAGTCCCTTCCGCCGCGCTTCATCCATCAGGTTCACGCAGATCACTACTTTGCCGGTAATATCCAGCACCTGGAGGACGAGGTTCAGATTCCGCTCGAGCGCCGTCGCGTCCACCACGACAATGGTGCAGTCCGGCTGTCCGAACAGAATGAAGTTCCGGCTGATCTCCTCATCCTGCGATGCCGAGAGTAACGAATAGGTCCCCGGCAGGTCCACCAGCTTGTATTTCAGGCCGTTGTATCCGAATCCGCCCTCCGCGCGCGCGACGGTCTTGCCCGGCCAATTGCCGACGTGCTGCCGCAGCCCGGTCAGCGCATTGAACACCGACGATTTGCCGGTGTTCGGATTCCCCGCCAAGGCGACCAGCCGGTCGTACTTTTGCAGTCCGATACCCATCTGCGAAAGTTGGGCATGCGCAGGACAGGAGTCGCAATCGTGGCCTGGGAT
>CAYPUQ010000139.1:11933-13396 GCA_964413655.1 uncultured Solibacteraceae bacterium
GTCAAAGCTCGCGCTTTTCATGCGCTCCTCTGCCCCACGGGACGCACCCAGATTCGCGAAGCCTGATCGTTGCGCAGGGCAATCGTAGTACCGCGCACACGGTACGCCCGCGGGTCGCCGAATGCGTTACCGAGATGCACTCGCACCCGCGCGTTCGTCGTCAATCCAAGGTCGAGCAGCCGCCGCCGTGTGAACCCTTGCAGGCTCGCGTCAATCGACGCCACTTCACCCTCTTCGCCGGTTCGCAGTTCCGACAGTGGCGTCAGTTGGCCGCGGTCAGGCAGCGGTTTCCGCGCCGCGCGTACTTGCAGATTACCCGCGACCAGCGGCGCCAACTCGTATTCCTTTTCCCCGTCGTGGACCACCAGCCGTTCGGCGCCGCTCTCCCGCACTTCGATCACCGCGCCGGGCCGCAACCCCAGCGCAACGATCTGCCGGAAAATCGTCTCCGGCTCGTCCTCAATGTGCACAATTTCGGCGGGCTCGCCCAGCGGCCACTGGGTCAGCGATTTAGCCTCAGCGACAACGCGATCGCCGGCGGAGCGGGGAATCGGGTCGCCGTGGGGATCGGTGCGTGGATGGCCCAGTGAGGCGTCCAGTTCGTCCACTTCGCGCGGTGTCAGCCGGTGTTCGGCCGCCTCGGCGGGCGCATGCAACTGCCCAAGCGGCACGCGAGCCTCGTTGGCCAGATAGGTCTCCCATAAGCGGTGTGCCCGCACCACCTGAAGAGCCCATTCCTCGCCATTAGGCGTGAGCGTCAGCCGACCGGACTCCGACACGACCAAGCCCGCCGCCTCCATGCGAACAACCATTGCCATCGTCCCGCCGCGGTCGAGGCCGAGGTGGCCCTGGATCGACTCCAGACTCGCGTCTCGCCCTTCTTCCTGCCGCATGAAGATGTGTTTCAGCACGTCTTCCATCAGCGCGCGCCGCCGGAACTCGCGCCGGCCGCGGAATTCACGCCGAAGCCATGGCAAGGGCCAGAGAAACACAAGAATCCCCACTGCCGCAACGCTCAGAAGAGTGAGGAGAGCAAGAGTGCCAAGCATGATGTTAATCAAGGTTAACACTATTACGTATAACACGATTATGCAGACAATGCAACGGTTGCCTTTCCGTCATTTTTTCGTCTCGGGCCGGGCCGGGTTCACTCCGTCTCCTCGACGGCCCGGATCGTGTACACCTGGCAATCTCCGGCATCCTCCCGGTCGTAACTGATGCGGACGGCGATTTTTCGTTCCCGGCGGTCCGACCAGATTCGCGTCAGTTTTTGGCTCTGAAGACCCTGATCATCGGTTTCGTGGGTCACGGTTCTTGTCCTTGCGTCGCAGCAGCGAATTGTGGCCACATTCTCGCGAGGCCCCCGCTTTCGAAGTTCGGGGTCCCTGTGCCCTCAGCGGCAGAAAGGTAGAAATTCTTCTCGACTCGCGGCACGTTCGAGTTCGGTTCGAATTTGGTTCGTT
>CAYPUQ010000140.1:0-13373 GCA_964413655.1 uncultured Solibacteraceae bacterium
CCGCGGACGCGGATCCGGAGGTGCTGGACGCGGCGTGGAGCGTGGCCGGGTTCACTTTCGACAACGCGAAGAATACGGTGACGGCCTACCTGGACGGCAAGGCGTCCGAGTTTTGGATCGAGAACCCGGCGGAGCATCCGTTCTTTCGCTGGCCGTATCGGGGCTGGGAGCAGGCGCAACTGCATCGGATGCCGAGTTCGCAGCCGGACCACTATGAGCCGCCGGAGGGCCGGCCCCTGTCGCGGACGGTGCTGGAGGAACGCGACGGCGAACGAGTCGAATTGCACGAGTTCCGCTTCACAAAGGTTCGCGTGACGCTGCGGCGGGGTCGCGGTATTCGACCGCGCATTGTCGCCGAAGCAGATGGAGCGGCTGGCGGGTGTGGGAAAGGGCGGGCCGATTCGCGACAAGTGACGTCTCGATTCGCACACTTCATGGAAGGAAACTCCGGCTCCGAAGAATGGGGCGCAGAATTTGCGATACTGCGAGTGATCGAGCACCGGGAGGTCGCATATGCGCAGGCGAGATTTTCTGTCCGCGGCCGCGGCAACAGCCGCTTTCGGCCAGAGTAAATTAAGCCACAAGGATCGCGTGGACCGTGCGTTGCGCGGCGCCGATCTCGACCGGCCGCCGTTCACCTTCTGGCACCATTTCGGCCTGAAGGAGCCGGAGGCGCACGCGAAACGAACGCTGAGCTTTCACAACGACTATCGCACCGACATCGTAAAGGTGATGAGCGACTTCCCGTACCCGAAGCCCGCGGGCAAGTGGTATGAGTTGAAAGTCGAGACCAATCCGTTCCCGCGGCAGGTGAGGGCGCTCGAGCTGATCCGCGACGGGCTGAACGGTCGAGCGTACTTCATCGAAACGGTCTTCAACCCCTGGAACGTGGCGGAGAAGCTGTCGTCGAAGGAGGAGGTGCGGAGGCTGAAGAGTGAGAACCCGAACATCTTGCTGAATGCGCTGGACGTGATCGCGCAGTCCGAGATCCACCACGCGAAGCGCGCGATGCAGATCGGGGCCTCGGGCATCCTGCTGTCTGTCGCGAATGCCCACGCGAAGGAACTGTCGCGCGACGATTACGTCAAGTTCAGCAGTCCGTTCGACAAACGCATCCTCGACGCGCTCGCCGACGCGAAGCTGACCTTTCTCCACCTGCATGTGGAGTCTTCCTACCTCGACTTGTTCACGGAGTTCAACGCTCCCGTCATGAACTATTCGCACCGGGTTTCGGGCATTTCCATAGCGGCCATGCGCAAGCATACGAGCGCGGTCATCGCCGGAGGAATCGATGAGGTGGACTATCGCAAGTCGAGCGAAGACGAGTTACGGCGTCAGTGGAAGACGGCACAGGCGTCGGCCGGCAGCAAGTTCATCCTGACGCCTGGGTGTTCCGTGCCCGACGATTCGTCCCCAGCCGAACTCGCGAGGCTGCCACGCGTGGCCGGTGCATAGCTGAAATGAGACGGGTCGCGGGGTGTCCGCGGCCCCGGCTCATCGGCGCTTCAGATCGACGATAGGCCAGCCGCGTTCGCGCGCGATGCGGTGCAGCCGGCGGTCCGGATTGGCGGCCACGGGGTGCCCCACGGCTTCGAGCATCGGCAGATCGGACAGGCTGTCCGAGTAAGCCTTGCAGTCCGCCAACTCCACCCCGTGCTTTTCGGCGAGAGCGCGCAGGGCATCCACTTTGGCCAGACCGGCGAGCACCGGCGGCACGAGGCCGCCTGTCGCAATGCCGCCGTTGAAGGCGAGGCAGTTGCAGACGGCGTCGTGGAAGCCGAGGCGTTCAATGAGCGGAGCAAGGGCAAAGTCCAGCGAGCCGGTGACAAGGACGGGCAGGTAACCTTCGCGGCGGTCGCTTTCGATGAGCGAAGCGGCGCCGGGGAAGGTAGCGGGCTGGAGAACCTCCCGATCCATGACGGGCGCGGCGCCTCGCAGCCAGTCCTCGGAAAGGCCGCGGTACTCGCGGTAGAACACCCGGTTGAAGAGCGCGCGGGAGTAGAGGTCGAGCGCGAAGAGAACGGGGATGGAAAGGATCAGTTTGGCGGTCTTCCGGACGGCGCGGAGGCGGCGCGGTTGACGCCGGGCGAACCAGGCGTATTGCGTGACGACGTTCGAGGCCACAAGGGTGCCGTCGAGGTCGTAGAAGGCAAGCGGAGCGCGCGGCATGCGTGGCGGCTGGCTGGCTCCTCGTCAGTCGCCGAGGAGCTTTCCGTAGGGCTGCCAGTCCTGCACGTTGTCGAAGACGGCTTTCATGCCCGCCGTGATCGGGATGGCGAAGACCAGGCCCAACGGCCCCCAGAGGACGCCCCAGAACATCAGCGCGACGGTGACCGCCAGCGGGTTCATGTGGACGCGCGAACCAACCAGTTTCGGGTACAGCAGGTTGAGCGCCATCATGTGCAGAAAGGCGACGACGGTCCCGAGGATGAGGTAGGGCGCGAGGCGGTTGTAGACCGGCAGAGCGGCGAAGAAAGGCGGAATCATGGCGAGCGGGAGTCCGATGTAAGGCACCAGACTGAGGAAGCCGCTGAGCGGCGCCACCAGCAGCCAGTAAGGCACCTTGAAAAAGTAGAAGAAGGCGCCGCTGGCAACGCTGAGGAACAGGCCGAGGACGAAGTTGCCGAAGACGTAGGCGCGGGCCATGTCGGCGATGCCCTGCCAACTCCTGCCGGCGGCGTGGCGATCGGGTCCGTGGAAGAGTTGCAGATAGCTGCGGCGCAAGTGGTCGCGCCAACTCAGCATGAAGTAGACGAGGAATGGCACGAAGGAGGCCATCAGAAGGAGCTTGTAGAACGACCGCCAGTTGGAGAAGAAATAGTCCATGACGGGCGAGCGGGTCTGCTGAATCCGCACCTCCTGCACCGGGGTCGAATATGGTTCGGGCGTGGGGAGCGGGGGCGCAACGACGCGCGGCGCGCGCGCGCGCGGTGGAGTGGCGGCTTTGGGCGGGGTGGTTTCCGCCTTGCCTTTCTCGCGATCCCGAACCCGCTGGGGCACGAAGAGCTGGTAGGTGTTCCGCTCGAAGTTTTCCATGCGCACCACGATTTCGTCGGCGATCTCGTTGATGCGTTCGCTATAGCTGGGCAGGTCTTCCCAGAGGACGGCAACCTGGGTGAATAAGCCGAGTCCCATGAGGTAGAGCAAGGTCAGCGCAAGCGCGCAAACCAGGAAACTGGCCACCGCGCGCGGCAGGCGCAGTTTCATCAGGAAGTCGACGAAGGGTTCGAGCAGAAGGCTGATGGTGACGGCCGTGACGAGCGTAATGAAGAAGTCGCGGCCAAAGTACAGAGCGGCCACCGTGACCCCCAGCGCCACCAGGTTGGCGGCAGTACTGCGGGCCGACTTGCCGGGAACCGGTGGACTCAGGACGGACACACACAGACCCTAATACGGTTACTGTATCACGAAGCAAGCAACCTACAATTAAGTAAGGAGTTTGTGACGAATTTCGCGGAAACATTTCGGCCCGTGCCCCCGCCGCCGGGGCGGATCCTGGCGCTCGACGTGGGCGCGCGGCGGATTGGCTTGGCCGTGTCCGACGCGCTCGGTTTGACGGCGCAGGGATTGGAAACGTTCGTGCGGACAAACATTCGCGAGGACCTCGCGCGGCTCGGGCGGCTGGCGGAAGAGCGCGAGGTGTCCCGGTTGCTGATCGGCGACCCGAAGACCATGGCGGGTGGCGAGAGCCGGCAGGCGCGCCTGGTGCGCGAGTTCGGGGACCGCCTGGCGGCACGCACGGGCCTGCCGGTGCAATATTGGGACGAGCGGCTGACCTCGGTGGAGGCGGAACGGGTTTTGCGCGAGGGTGGCGCGCGGCTGCGGAGTGAGCGGAAAGGCGCGGTGGACCGGCTCGCGGCCGTGATCCTACTGGAGAGTTATCTGCAATGGTGCGAAATTCACGCCGGAAGACCCGGCGAGGGACCGGCTTGAAGCGGTTGTTTGGGCTGCTGGCGCTATTGGGCGTCATCGCGGTGGCAGCCGGGGTGTACGCAGTCGTTTTGGTACCGCACGCCGGGTTCCGGGGCGAGGTTTTCGTCGACATCCCGCGCGGGGTGGGGACGAAGGACATCGCGGCGATGCTGGAAGAACAGGGCGTCGTGCGGAGCCGTTGGCTGTTTCTCGCGGCGCGAGCCGCACGCCCACAAGCGCCGCTCCAGGCGGGTGAGTACCGGTTTCACGAGATGGCGACGGCGTGGGAAGTGTATCAGCGGCTGGCGCGCGGCGATGTATTCTATCTGGACTTGATAGTGCCGGAGGGATCCAACACATTCGACATCGCGCGGCTGGCGGCAGGGCTCGGCATCATGAGCGAGGAGGAGTTTCTAGCGGCGGCACGCGATCCGTCCATGATTCGCGATCTGGCGCCGCGGGCGGCTACGCTGGAAGGCTACCTCTTTCCGTCGACGTACCAGTTGTCCCGGCGCACTGCGCCGGAGGAATTGTGCCGGCGAATGACCGCGGAGTTCCGGCGGGTGTGGCAAGGGCTGGGCTCGCCGGGCGACGCGCATCAAGTGGTAACGATGGCGTCGCTCGTGGAGAAGGAGACCGGCGTGGGCGAGGAGCGGGACCTGGTGTCGAGCGTGTTTCACAACCGGCTGAAGGCCGGGATGAGGCTCCAGTGCGATCCAACGACGATCTATGCGGCGCTGATGGAGGGGCGCTATCGCGGGACGATCTATCAGTCGGATTTGCAGAGCAAACACCCGTACAACACGTATCAGAACGAGGGGCTACCGCCGGGACCGATCGCGAATCCCGGGCTCGCCGCGCTGAAAGCGGCGCTGGCGCCGGCCGAGTCGCCATATCTGTACTTCGTCATGCGGCCCGATTCGAGCGGCGGGCACGTTTTTTCGGAGACGCTGCAACAGCACGAGGCGGCGGTGCGGCGGCTTCGGCAGCAGGAGCAGAACCGGAGCAATGGAAAAAAGGGCGTCGAAGCGGGACCGGCTAATGGCGCTGCTGGCGGCAAAGCGCGCAGCGGCCGTTGACGAAGCGCTGGCGGCGGAGCTGGAACGGGAACTTGCTCCCGTATCGCGGTCCTACCTGCGGAAGCTGCTGCGGAACACTTCCCTTCCCCTGGCACCGCTGGTGGAGGGCATCCGGCAGGACTCGTTCGAGTCGCTGGAGCGCACGCTGACGGCATTGGAAACCGAGTACCGGAGCGCGGGCGAACTCGGGGACCGGGACCGGATGCAACAGTGCCGCGCCACGGTGATCGAGGCGAAAAACCACGCACAACTCGCCTTGCGCCGCTTGGCCTCCGAGCCGGGGCGGCGTGCGGAGAGAGAAGAGATGATCCGCTGGATGCTGGTTTGGCTTGAGAATCCACCGCTCTTCCACCAGTGGGTGGTGCTGCGGCGGAAGGCTCAGGCTAGTTCAGCGCGACGGACTCCACCTGAATGACTTCGCCTTCGAGTTTGCCGTTGACGGTGGCCTTCAGGTCTTTCTCTTTCGAGCTGGCGTTCAGGGCCGCAAGGGCCTTGGTGTTGCCGGCTTCATCGAATTTGTAGAACTTTCCATCCGACAGGACCAAGCCGTAGCCGCTCTTGGAACAGGCGATGGCGCACTTCCGGGTATGGCTGGCCAGATCCTTGTCTTTGCACATTACGTCAACCAGGGTGCCGTTCCAGGTCTCGGCGAAAGCGGCGGCCGCGAGAAAGATCCCGATGCCCGTGAGCGAAAGCAGTCTTTTCATGAGAGAACCTCCTTTGGGGTTCGACTAAGAAATTTCCCAGATCGTTTCTAGGATGAAGCAATTGGAGACTCGATGCAACCCCCCGGCATCTGGGAGGGCTGGAGGGGGAGGCCGAAACTCCGGTCCCGGCGGAGGCATCTAAAGAGTCGCGATGGATGGCAGTGGACTGCGAAAAGTGCTTGATTGGCGAGTGGGCCGCTGTTTATACTGACAATTTCTGAGGGTGTTCCACATGGCTGGGGTACCGGCAATCCGGGACGACTACGATCCGTCGGCGCCGATGAAGGAGGCCGCGATGTTCTACGGGCTCTTTCTGCGCGGCCACTCGGTGGAAGCGCTGCGGCGGGACATCGACGTGCCGAAGGCGATTCTGCAGAAGTGGATGCGTCCGCAGCGCCACGAAACGGACTTCCGCGACAACCTGCGCAAGGTCTATTGCTACCGGAAGCAGGTCCTTGCCATCTTCGACGAGCTGGTTCTGAACGAGCGTAACCGGGCGCGGCTTCAGTAACCTTCTCGCCGCTCCGGCGTGAACCACGGGTAGATCAACGGCAGAACGAATAGCGTCAGCAGTGTCGAGGTGATCAGCCCGCCGATGACGACAGTGGCGAGCGGGCGTTGCACCTCGGCGCCGGCGGTGGTGTTGACGGCCATCGGGACGAAGCCGAGGCTGGCGACGAGGGCGGTCATCAGCACGGGACGCAGGCGCATCGACGCGCCCGTCCGGACGGCCTCGGGCGTCGCCATGCCACCTTCGCGAAGGCGATTAATGGCACTGACGAGGACGATGCCGTTGAGCACCGCGACGCCGAACAAGGCGATGAAACCGATGGACGCGGAGAGGTTGAGGTTGATGCCACGCATCCAGAGGAACGCAACCCCACCGACGAGGGCGAAGGGCACGTTCAGCAGGATCAGCAGCGCGTGACGGACGTTTCCGAACGTGGCGAACAGGATGCTGAAAATCAGGAAAGCCGAAGCGGGGACTACGATGGCGAGGCGCTTCATGGCGCGTTCCTGGTTCTCGAACTGGCCACCCCAGTCGATGGTGTAGCCAGGGGGGAGTTCGAGTTCGCGGCGGACGCGGTCCTGCACATCGGCGACGAAGCTGCCGAGATCGCGCCCGCGGACGTTGGCTTGGACGACGATGCGGCGCTGGGCGTCCTCGCGATTGATGGCCTCGGGGCCGCGCGCCACGTAGACGCGGGCAACCTGGCCGAGCATGACGCGCTCCCCACCGGGGGCGAACAGCAGCGCCGAGGCGATGGCGTCGATATCGGCGCGGGAGCGGTCGGGGAAGTGGAGCACAATGTCGAAGCGCCGCTGTCCGTCGATGAGCTGGGAAACGGTCCTCCCGCCGATCACGACATCCATCAGGTCGCGAACGTCGGAGACGTTGAGGCCGTAACGGGCGAGCGCGGCACGGTCGACATCGACGCGCAGTTCGGCGACGCCGGAGACCACTTCCATCTGCTCGTCGGCCGCGCCGCGGACGCCGGATACGATGTGCAGCACACGTTCGGCGAGCCGCTGAAGGACTTGCGGGTCTTCGCCGAAGATCTTGACGGCGAGGTCGGATTTAACGCCGGAGACCACTTCATCAAGCCGCATCGCCATCGGCTGGGTGAAACTGAAGGCCATGCCAGGAACGTCATCGAGGGCTTCGGCCATCGCGTCGATGAGTTCGTCCTTAGTGCGGAAGCGCGTCCATTCGGTCATCGGGTGGAGGAGGACATAGACGTCGGTTTCGTATACGCCCATGGCTTCGGTGGCCAGGTCCGGCCGGCCGGCCTTCGAGACGATGCCCCGGATTTCCGGAAAATCGACCAGAACCTGTTCGACCTCGATATTCATGCGCACGCTCTCCGGTAGGGAGACGCCGGGCAGCTTTTTGGAGGTGATCAGAATGGAACCCTCTTCGAGCCTCGGCATGAACTCGGTTCCGATGAAGAGCAGCGAGCCGATGGCGACGGCGACGATGAGCACCGCCGCGGCGACCGTGGCCAGGCGGTGGCGGAAGAAAAAACCGAGAGCGCGGAGGTAGCGCTCCCGCAGACTCTCGAACCAGTGTTCCTCCTTGTGGCGGACCCCCTTGCGGAGAATAGTGGCCGCGGCGGCCGGGATAAAGGTGAGTGCCAGGACGAGCGAGCCAACCAGGGCCGAGCAGACCGTGATCGCCATGGGCCGGAACATGCGGCCCTCGAGTCCTTCGAGAAAGAAGATGGGGATGTAGACGGCGATGATGATGGCGACCCCGAAGGTGATCGGCCGGGCGACCTCGGCGGCAGCGCGCCGGACGCGCTCGACGGGATCGAAGACGGGCTCGTTTTCGCCGCGATGGAGGTGGCGCACGGAATTCTCCATCATCACGATCGCGCCGTCGACGATCATGCCGAAGTCGATGGCGCCCATGCTCATCAGGTTGGCCGAGATGCCGAAGAAGCGCATGCCCATGAATCCGATGAGCATGGACAAGGGAATGACGGCCGCGACAAGGATGGCGGCGCGGATGTTGCCGAGGAAGAGCAACAGAATCACGATGACGAGCGCGCCGCCCTCGAACAGGTTGGTGCGCACGGTGCGGATGGTGCGATTGATGACCTCGGACTGGTCGTAAAACGGGACGATCGCGACGCCGTCGGGCAGCCGCAGTGAGGCGAGTCTCTCCTTAACACGTTCGTTCACTTCGCGGCCGTTTTCGCCTTTCAGCATGATGGTCATGCCCGACACAGTTTCGCCTCTTCCGTCGCGGGTTACCGCGCCCTGGCGCGGCATCGGATGGCGGGCCACAGCGGCGACGTCGCGGAGGAGCACGGGCGTGCCGGCGCTCGACCGCAAAACGATTCGGCCCAAATCTTCCTTGCCTTCCACCCGGCCGAGGCCGCGAACGGTATACTGCTCGGCGCCGTGATCGATGAAGCCACCGCCAAAGTTGGCGTTGTTTTCGCGAATCTTGTCTTCGATCTCGTGCAAAGTCAGGCCATAACGCTGAAGTGCCACCGGATCGACCTCGACGTGGAATTGCTGGGTTTCGCCGCCCCACGTATTGACCTCGTTGATGCCGGCCACGCCGCGCAACTGCGGCTTGATTTGCCAGTCGTGGAGGGTCTTCAGATCCATGGGTGAGAGACCGCCGCCTTCGAGCGTGTACTGATAGATTTCGCCGAAGGCGGTCGCAACGGGGCCGAGCATGGGCATGAGACCCTCGGGGATGCGGGAGCGAACCTCCATTAGCCGCTCATTGACGAGTTGCCGGGCAAGGTAGGTTTCGACAGAGTCGTCGAGGACAACGGTGACCATCGAGAGTCCGAGTTTGGAGACAGACCGGATGGTTTCGGTCTTGGGCAGGCCCATCAGCGCCGTCTCGATGGGATAGGTGACCAGCATCTCGACCTCGGAGGGCGCCATCGCCGGACATTCGGTGATGACGACCACCTGGTTATTGGTGAGATCCGGGAATGCGTCGATCGGAAGGCGCGCCAGCGACCAGAGGCCGCCGAGAACGATGAGGACCAAGCCGGCGAGAACCAGGAAGCGGTTCTTCAGGTGAAAATCGACGAGATGCGTCAGCATGGGTGGCCGGTTGGTTCACTCCTCTTCGGCGAGCGCGGCGCGCATCATGTGGGATTTGAGCATGAAGCTGCCGCTGGTAACGACGCGATCGCCGGGCCGCAGACCAGCGAGAATTTCGACCCGGCCGCCCTGACGCGGGCCGGTTTCGACCGCAACCGCCTGGAAGTTCTCCGGGTCGCGCTGGACGAAGACCGACAGGGCGCCGCCGACTTCCTGTAAGGCAGTCTCCGGAACGAGTATCGCGGCGCGAGTGGCCGGCAATTCAATCTCGGCGATGGCGTACATCTCGGGCTTGAGCAATCCCTGGGGGTTTGGCAATTCGACGCGGGCGTTGACGGTGCGGGTAGTGGGGTCGAGTTGCTCGTCCAGGCGGGTGATGCGGCCGGCGAAGTTTCGGTCCGGATAGGCCTGGACCGAGACGCGGGCGGGCATGCCGGTGCGCAAACGGCCGAGCCGGTCTTCGGGGACGGAGGCGATCATCCAAAGGGAGGCGGTGTCGCTGACCACGAACAGTTCACCGGACGGCTGAACGACTGTACCCTGGGTGACGTTGCGCTGGAGCACGACGCCGGCGGCGGGTGCGCGAACTGGCACCAGGTCCTCGTCGCCGTCATGTTGGCCGGCGCCGTGGTGCTCCGGTTCTTCGGCAGGTACGCCGAGGAATTCCTCAAGATGAATTCGGGCGCGCTCGACCTCCACTTCGGCCTGGCCAATGGCACTCTGAGCGTTGCGGAGTTCGGTCTCGGCCGCATCAAGCTGTTCGACCGAAGCGGCGCGCAGATCCAGCAGGCGCTTGGTGCGGTCGCGGACGCGCTGCGCGTATGCTTCGGCGCTCCGAAGTCGCGCCAGTTCCATTTGGGCGCGGCGGTACATTGCGCGGTTCTCGTGGACGTCGTGGGTGTGCAGGCGGGCAATCACCTGTCCTTCGCGGACGCGGTCGCCGACGTTGACGAACACACGCACAATACGGCCCTCGGTGACGGCGCCGACGCGCCAGGTGCGGTTCTCGTTAATGGTGACACGGCCGTTGACACGGATGGTTTCCGGCAGTGCGCGTTCCTCGATGGTTTCGATCGCGATGCCCTGGCGTTGTTGCGCGCCAGCGGCGAAGTGGACCTGGCCGGGCGCGGGCCCGGCGGCGCTCTCGGCTTTAGTGTCAGCGGCAGCCGGCGACTCGGGCGTGCTATTACATCCGCTCAGCCATACGGTCATAGCAGCGGCAGCCGCGACAAACGCTCTCATTCCGGATCCTTCCCGAGAGCTACTTGAAGAAACACATGGCTCTGTCTTAACTCCGCCAAACCACGGGTGTACGTAATCTCCGCTTCAATACGAAGGCGTTCGGCATCGAGCAACCGTAACAGGTCCGTGCCGCCTTCGAGGTAAGCGGCCTGAGCGATCTGTGATACCTCGCGCGCCTGCTGAACAAGCGGCAGCATGGATCGTTGAATCTGCGCGAACCGCAGTTCGTAGTCGCGGACGGCGGTGCGAACCTCGGCTCGGATGATGGCCTCGACGGCGTCCATTTCCCGGCTGGCGCCGCGGATATCGGCTTCGGCGGCGGCGATGTTGCCCTGGTTGCGCTCGAATACCGGCAGTTCGAACTGAACCCCGGCGACGATGGTATTGAGTCCCTCTGCGCTCTTGTAGCCGAACAGGCCCTGGATATCCGGCTTGGCTAGGGCGCGCTGCAAGCGGACGACGGCCATGGTGTGATCGAGGTTGACGCGGGCGACGCGGGCTTCGGGACGCTGAGCCAACGCCTCGCTCTCATCGGCGACCGTGAGCGGCGGGGGCCGGTCTTCGACCGGGTCGGCGAGACGTACGGCGGGGAAATCGGTGCGGCCCATCTCGCGGAACAGCAGCAGGCGGGATCGCTCGGCGTCGATGAGCGCATTGTTGGCGGCTAGTGTGAGACGTTCCGATTCCAGACGGACGCGGAGGAGATCGACCTCGGCCATCGCGCCCTCGCGCACGCGGGCTTCGTGATAGCCGACGATGCGGTCGAAGTTTTCCTGGTTCTCGGTCAGAAGACGATACAGCCGCTGGTTGCCGGCGGCCTGCCAGTAGGCCAAACCGACGCGCGCCGCGATCTGGCGCCGCAGGAGTTCGCGTTCGGCTTCGGCGCGGGTGACGGCAACCGCCGCCGCCTCAGTACGGCGGGCACGCTTACCGGCGGTCTCGAAGAGATTCTGCACATAGGCGAAGTTCTCCGTGTCGCGCCACCAGACGTGCGCCGGGTTGCCGAACAAGCGGGTGTTCTCGGTCTGCAGAACCAATTCCGGGTTCGGCGGCAGCGCTGCCTGGCGGCGCAACCCCACCGACGCGGCGATCCGTTCGGTGGCCACGCCAAGCGTGGGGTGGCGTGTGACGGCTTCGGCGATGGCGTCCCGCAACGTGAGCGGTTCCTGGGCCAGCGCGACGACCGGGACCATCGCCGCGAGCCATTTCATACTCATAAGTCTTCTTTAAGTATAGGGGCGGCACCCCGAGACTCTTCGGTTACCAGCGCAACTTCAGGTTTTCGGTGTACCTTTCCTCGGAGCCTATCATCTCGTCCCAAGTGACCGTCCGGTGTCCGTAGGAGGCCATGCGTCCGAGGATCGCGGTGAGGTTACTCTCGACGGCGGTTTCGGCATTGTTAATGGGCTTGCCGGCACGGACCGCGGCGATGAACTCCTTGACGTTGTTGATGGCGCCGGAGCGGAAGGTGTCGTCCTTCTCCGCGCCGGTCCAGACGTTTTCGCCGGTGATGCGGACCAGGCCGCCGTAGTGGGAATCCACCGCGCCGCGGATGCCGAAGCATCGGACACAGAGGTCGGCGAAAGAGCGGGTCAATTGGTGCGAGGTGAAGCTGACGTGGACGGGGCCGGGATACCAGAAGGTGATGACGAAGTGGTCCCAGGCGTCGCCGGCGCTGTAGGGCGTACCGGTCCAATCCGTGCGGCCGCCAGTTCCGGCGGCTTTCTCGGGGTGGCCTTGGAGGAACCAGTTCGCGACGTCGATGACGTGGATGTTCTGCTCGACGATGATGTCGCCGCCGAGGGAGCGGTCCATGTAGAAGTTGAGGATGCGTGCTTGGCCGGGGTCCATACCGGGCTTGGACTTATCGGGTGAGGGGCGGCCGGCATAGTAAAAAACCTGCGCCATGGCCGGTTTCCCGATGTCGCCGCGATGGACCCGGCGGGCGGCTTCCTGGAAGACGGGTTGGGCCCGGGTCTGAAAGTCGACGAGGAAGCTCAAGTTGCGGCGGCGCGCTTCGGCCGCCGCGGCGAGGATCTCTTTGCAGCCGGGCACGTCGACGGCGACGGGTTTGGCGAGGAAGACGTGTTTGCCAGCGTCGACGGCGGCGCGCGCTTGTTCCGGGTGGAAGAAGGGTGGGGTCTCGATGACGACGGCGTCGAGACGGGACTGCGCGAGTTCACGAAAGGCGTCGGGCCCGTAGTAGGCCCGCGAGGCGTCCACCTGGAGCTTGGCGCGGGTGTTGTCGAGGTGGTCGCGAATGACGTCGGCCAGCGCGACCACCCGCGCGCCTGTGAACTCGGGGAAGAAAGGGGCGATCCAGTTGCCTCGCCCGCCGCAGCCGACGATACCGACTTCGATGGTGGAGTTGGCGGCGGAGCCGAAGACGGTCTGTGGTTTCAGGATCAGGAGACCGGCGGCGGCGGCGCCGAGGAGCCGGCGGCGCTGTCCGTCGGGAAGCTCGTTATTCATTTGGGGCACTCCTTGTCAATTCTAGGCCGGAAGCACGCCCACGAGAATGTTCTTAGCCCGTGGACAGTATTGACACGGCACGGTTCTGCCCACAGGAAATCCCCTACCTGTTCGACTCACTCTGGCAAGTGGCGCGTAACGGCGTCCGCTCAATCAAGTCACCGTCTGCCGCCTACAAAGCCTCGTCAGGCTTGACGTGGCCTGGTCGAAATAGCCGCAATCCACCGCCACTCGCGTCCAGTCGACGTCTTGGCCGCGATGGGCTTGCGTCACCGCCCGCTGGAAGCGCAGGATGCGTCAATAGCGCTTTGGGATGAAGCGCTTTCGGCTGAGTCCCGCGGCTCCAGCCACCGGGCCGATCGGCGCGGCTTCGGGCCGCCGCCCGAAA